>CANUCM010000142.1 GCA_947856675.1 uncultured Clostridia bacterium
ATATGGGAACTTGCGGGGGGATACAGAGCACCGGTTTTCTGTTCCCCACGATGAAACCGGCGGACAGGTAGGAAACTGAACAGGGTACCCCCCATAAAAACGGGCAGTCCGCTGAGGGATTGCCCGTTTCTGCTTTCCCGGTGCGGCCGGGGGAGCACGGGGGCGCTGCTTCGAAAAAAGACGAAAATTGCCGAATCCTTTAATTTGGCGGCCCGGAACTTGAAAACAAAGACAGATATTGCTATAATGGGAAAGCTATAGCATGCTTTTGCTTTTGGCAGATAACGGGCGGGAAACTGGAAAAATAAGCAAATTGCATCTTGAAAATCCGAAAAAAACGAATAATATATAATTACAGTGAAAAGGCAGGTTCCGCCGCGCAAAGCCCCAGCGCCGCCCGCAGAACCTCTGCGCTGGAACGTGGGAACGGAAAAACCGGGGCAGGCCTGGCCGCAGCGGCCGGGTCTGCTGTCATGTTGGAAAGGGAGGAGAAAGCGGTTGCGACATACCGTCAGGACCAAAAAGCCGCAAAGCCCGGTGCGTATTATCACGCTGGGATTTTCCCTTGTCATCGCGCTCGGGACGCTGCTTTTGTGCATGCCCTTCGCCACGCGCAGCGGGCAGAGCGCCGGACTGATGACGGCGCTGTTTACGGCGACGTCGGCAACCTGCGTTACGGGACTTGTCGTTGAAGACACGTATTTGTTCTGGAGCCCGGCGGGACAGGCCGTGATTCTTGCGCTGATCCAGGTGGGCGGCCTGGGGTTTATGATGGTCGGCGCGGGCTTTTCGCTGATAGTCCGGCGGCGGATCACCATGCGTGAGCGTGTGCTTTTGGGAAAATCGCTCAGCGTGGAGGAGCTTTCGGGCATTGTGCGGCTCAGCCGCTGGATTTTGGGCGGCACCTTTGCCCTGGAGGGCATCGGCGCGCTCATTTTGTCCATCCGGTTTGCGCGGGATTTCGGCGTGGCCGGCGGCATTGTCAAAGGGGTGTTTACTTCGGTATCGGCCTTTTGTAACGCAGGCTTTGATTTGATGGGAGAAGTCGGAGAATACGCAAGCCTGATTCCCTACCGGGGCGATCCGGCCGTCACGCTGACGGTGAGCCTGCTCATCATCCTGGGCGGTCTGGGATTTTATGTCTGGAATGATGTCGCGCACCGCCCGGTCAACGGGCGTTACCGCCTGCACACACACCTTGTGCTTTCCACCACGGTCATTTTGCTCGCTGTGGGCACTGTGGGTTTTTTCGCGTTTGAACGCGGCAACATGCAGACCATGGGCCGGGATGGCTTTTTTTCGCAGCTGCTGTCGGCCTTTTTCCAGTCCGCAACGGTGCGCACGGCGGGCTTTGACCAGCTGGGGCAGGGCAGCCTGACGGGCGCGTCGCAGGCGCTGAGCGCGCTGCTGATGTTTGTCGGCGGCTCTCCCGGATCGACGGCGGGCGGCATCAAAACCACCACGCTGGCCGTGCTGGTTCTGACGGCGCTCGCCCCATACCGCGGCAGAACCCGGGCCAGAGCCTTTGGACGGGCCATTTCACAAAAAGCGGTGAGCGATGCGCTTTCCATTTTCGTCATGGGCATCGGCGTTGTGACGCTGGGCAGCTTTCTTGTGTGCACGGCGGACGGCGTCGGGTTTTCCGCGGCGCTGTACGAGTGCGTTTCGGCTTTCGCCACAGTGGGCCTCAGCGTGGGCATTACGCCCGGGCTGTCGGCTTTTTCGCAGCTTGTACTGGTTCTTCTGATGTTTTTGGGCCGCGTGGGCATCATGACGGTGGGGGCGGCGGCACTGCTGCGCAGCACCGGCGAAAGCAAAATTCGTCTGCCCGAAGGCAAGATCATGATAGGATAGGAGGCGGCATTTTGAAGTCATTTGTGGTTATCGGGCTGGGCCGCTTCGGAAGAGCGCTGGCTATGGAGCTGTTCCGGCTTGGGCACGAGGTGCTGGCCATCGACAAAAATGAAGAAAACGTCAGCCGCGTAGCCGACTACGTCACCCATGCCGTCACGGCCGACGCCCGCGATGAGCAGGTGCTGCGGTCGCTGGGGGCACGCAATTTTGACTGTGCGGTGGTGGCGTTTTCCAGCGAAACGCAGGACAACATCCTGACGACGCTGCTTCTCAAGGAAATCGGGGTGCGGTATGTCATCGCCAAGGGGCGCGACGAGCTGCACACGCGCGTGCTGCAGAAAATCGGCGCCGATCGGGTGGTTTTCCCCGAGTCGGACATGGGGATGCGGCTGGCGCAGGTCATTTCATCCAACAACCTTGTGGACTATATTGAGATTTCCGATCAGTACAGCATCATCGAGATCAACGCTCCGCCCCAGTGGGACGGCAAGAGCATTCGCGCTCTCGACGTCCGCGCACGATGGGGCATCAATATTCTCGTTGTCAAATCGAGCGACGGGAAAACGCTTTCGGTTGTTCCTTCGCCCGACTATGTCGTGCACCGCGGTGACATTCTGGTCGTCATCGGTGCCAACGATGACATCCGGAGGCTGGAATGACGAGAATTGAAAGCCGCGACAACGCCCGGGTGAAAAACGTGGCCCGCCTGCTTGCCTCGGGCGCGGCACGGCGGGAACAGGGGCTTTTTGTGTGCGAAGGGCCGACCATGCTGCGTGAGGCGCTGGCGGCCGGTGTGCAGATAGAGGAGATTTACGCCCTGCCGGAGCAGATCGGCGGGCTGGAGGGAATCGGCGGCGCGTGCTTTGAAGTGACGCCGGGCGTACTGCGCAAGCTGTCGGACACCGAGACCCCCCGCGGGCCGGTGTTTGTCTGCCGCATCCCCGGTCCGCAGATGCCGCAGGGCGCGCAGTTTCTGGCGCTGGAGGAGCTGCGGGATCCGGGAAACATAGGCACGGTGGTGCGCACGGCGGAAGCGTTCGGCGTGCCGGAAATCGTGCTTGTCGGTTCGTGTGCCGACCTGTACGCGCCCAAAACGGTGCGCGCCACGATGGGGTCGGTGTTCCGGGTCCGGACGTGCGCCATGACACCGCAGCAGCTGCGGGAGTGGACACGTTCGCAAAACGTACCGCTTGTCGGGGCGGCGCTGACGCACAGCGCTGTGCCGATAGGCCGTCTTTCGCTCAGGCGCGCCGCGGTGATCATCGGCAGCGAAGCGCATGGTATCCGGCCGGAAACGCTGGCGCTGTGCGACGAGTGCGCCATTATCCCGATAGAGGGCGCCGAATCCCTGAATGCCGCGGTGGCCGCTGCCGTCTTTTTGTGGGAGATGAAGCGGGCGCGGACTGTGCAGTAAAACAATCGAAAGGAGCGGGCGGAATGCAGTCGCTGGGGTGTATCTGGCTGAGCGAAACGGCGCGGCTTGCGCCGGCACATCAGGCTGCGCTGCTGCGCGCCTGCTCCTCTGCGGAGGAAATCCTGGGCCTGTCCGTTGTGGAAGCACAGCAGCTGTGCGGCGGGCTGAATCCGGCTGAAATCCGCCGCTTTTCGGGAAAGTCGCTGCGCCGTGCAGCGGAAATCGCACGCAAATGCGGCGACAGAGGCTGGCGCATCCTGACTTTTTACGATGAAGATTTTCCCAAACCCCTGCGTCACATTCCCGACCCGCCTGCCGTACTGTATGTACAGGGCCGGCTCCCTGATTTTTCATCCGTGCTGGCCATTGCCGTTGTCGGAAAGCGCAAGGCCAGCGCATATGGCCTGCATATCGCAGAGCAGATGGGGTATGACCTGTCGCGTGCGGGCGCGGTTGTGGTGTCCGGCATGGCCGAAGGCTGTGACGGCGCGGCGCACCGCGGCGCCCTCGCAGGGGGTACTCCCACGGTTGCGGTGCTCGGCACGCCGCTGGATCGCTGTTTTCCCGCGTCCAACGCCGCGCTGATGCGCAACATTGCCGCCTACGGCGCGCTGGTCACGGAATACCCGCCGGGGCGGCCGTATACGGCGTCGGATTTTCCGCGGCGCAACCGCCTGATCTGCGGGCTGGCGCAAGGACTTGTGGTGTGCGAAGCGGGCAAAAAGAGCGGAACACTTCTTACGGCGCGCCTGGCGCTCGATCAGGGCCGCGACGTGTTTGCCGTGCCCGGTGCGGTTGGCGCGGCCAATTCCGAGGGCACCAATGAGCTGATTGCCTCCTCGGGCGCACAGCTTGTGACGTCGGCACAGCGCATTTTGGATGAATACGCGCCGCGTCTTCAGGCACTGGGCATCCGGCCGGCAGCGCCCGCAGCGGCGGAGCCGCCCGGGCCGCCGCCTGCGGCCCCTGCGCCGCCGCAGGGAAAAAGCATTGCCGCGGCTTTTTCGGACACAGCGCAGACGCCGGCTCAGCAGAGCCTTTTGCAGGCGCTGAACGGGACGATGCACATTGACGATTTGATCGAGGCAAGCGGCGTTTCTGCGGCAGAAGCGCTGGAGGCGCTGACATTTCTTGAAATTGCAGGGCTTGTCCGGCGGCTGCCGGGTAAGCGCTTTGAACGCACATAACAAAGAGAACAGAGCCTAATGCGGTGCGCTCACCGCCCGCTTTTCGATACAGGAGGAGCTATGTCAAAACTGTTGATTGTGGAATCCCCGGCCAAGGCCAAAACCATCACGAAATATTTGGGCCCGGGGTATGAAGTTGCGGCGTCCATGGGGCATCTGCGCGATTTGCCCAAAAAAGAGCTGGGCGTCGACGTGGAGCACGGCTTTGCGGCACACTATGTGCCCATTGAGGGAAAGGACAAAACCATCCGTGCACTGAAGGAGGCGGCCGGCGAGGCGGAGTGCGTCTACCTTGCAACCGACCCCGACCGTGAAGGGGAGGCAATTTCGTGGCATCTGCGCGAGCTTCTGGGCCTGCCGAAGGAGAAAACCTGCCGGATAACCTTTAACGAGATTACCAAAAAAGCGGTGACCGAAGCGGTGGCCGCGCCGAGGGATCTCGACATGAACCTTGTGGATGCCCAGCAGGCGCGGCGTATTCTCGACCGCATTGTCGGCTACAAGCTGTCGCCGTTTCTCTGGCGCAAAGTGCGTTCGGGGCTGTCGGCCGGCCGTGTGCAGTCGGTGGTCACCCGGCTGGTCGTTGACAGGGAACGTGAAATCCGCGGGTTTCAGCCGGAGGAATACTGGAGCATAGACGTGACGCTCGAGTCGGGCGGCAAACGCTTTGTCAGCCGGTTTTACGGCGATCTCGAGGGCAAAAAGGAGCTGCACAGCGAGCAGGAAACAGCAGTGGTCCTGCAGGCAATCGACGGCGCGGCCTATACGGTGAAAAGCGTGAAAAAGGCCAAGAAAAAGCGCCAGCCGGCGCCGCCTTTTACCACCTCGACCCTGCAGCAGGAGGCCAGCCGCAAACTTTCCATGACGGCCAAGCGCACCATGGCGGTGGCGCAGGAGCTGTACGAAGGCGTGGAGATTGCGGGTATGGGCCTGACAGGCCTGATTACCTATATGCGCACCGATTCGCTGCGCATTTCCGAAGAGGCGCTGGCCGGGGCGCGCCAGTATATTGCCGGCCGCTTCGGCGAAGAGTACCGGCCGAAAAACGCCCGCGTGTTTAAAACCAAAAAAGGGGCGCAGGATGCGCACGAAGCCATTCGCCCTTCCAATCCCTCGCTCGATCCCGACAGCATCCGCAAAAGCCTGACGCCGGACCAGTATAAGCTGTACCGCCTGATCTGGTCGCGCTTTATCGCGTCGCAGATGGCGGAAGCGCTGCTTGACACCACGTCGGCCGACGTCGAGTGCGGCGGGTATGTGTTCCGTGCCACGGGTCAGAGCGTGGCGTTCCCGGGTTTTCTGGCGTTGTACGAAGAAGGGACGGATGACGCTTCCGACGGAGAAGAAGGCGCGATGCTGCCCGTGCTGACCGAAGGGGATCACCCTGCACACGTCGCCACGGAGCCGAGGCAGCACTTTACCCAGCCCCCTGCCCGCTACACGGAGGCGTCGCTCATCAAAACCATGGAAGAAAAAGGAATCGGCCGCCCGAGCACCTATGCACCGACCATTTCCGTGGTGCTTGAACGTGAGTATGTCGCAAAGGACGGAAAGGCGCTTCGTCCCACGGCGCTGGGCGAAGCGGTGACCGATTTGATGATAGACAAGTTCCATGATATCGTCGACGTAAAGTTCACCGCAAACATGGAGAGCGAGCTGGACGGCGTGGAAAGCGGAGAAGTGGATTACCGCAAAATGCTGGAGCAGTTTTACAGCGGGTTTTCCGCGGAGCTTAAGCAGGCGGAAATCGATCTTGACAAAAAACGCATCAAAGTCCCCGATGAAGAGAGCGATGTGGTGTGTGAGCTCTGCGGTCGAAAAATGGTCATTAAATCCGGGCGGTTCGGGAAGTTTCTGGCATGCCCGGGCTACCCCGAGTGCAAAAATACCAAGCCGCTGAGCGAGGACACCGGCGTACCCTGCCCGGTGTGCGGAGCCAAGCTCCTCAAGAAAAAGTCCAAAAGCGGATATTATTATTACGGCTGCGAAAAGAATCCGACCTGCCCGTTTATGACCTGGGATAAGCCCACGCCGAAAAAATGCCCCAAATGCGGCGGCGTTTTGTACCGGCACTATACCAGAGAGGAGAAAAAGATCCTGTGTCACGTGCCGGGCTGCGGTTATTTTGAAGAACTCCCGGTCAAAAAGACGGCCCAAAAGGCAACGGAAGAAGCGGAAAAGAAGCCCGCGCGCCGCACTTCGGCCAAAAAGACGGCAAAGGAGAGCGGTGATGAATAAAGCGGTGGTGGTGGGCGCCGGCCTGGCAGGCAGCGAAGCGGCGTGGCAGCTGGCCCGGCGCGGTGTCCCTGTCACGCTGTACGAAATGCGGCCGCAGCACGCTTCCCCGGCGCACCACACGGGCGGCTTTGCCGAGCTGGTGTGTTCCAATTCCCTGCGGGGCGCGGCGCTGAGCACGGCTCCCGGGCTTTTGAAAGAGGAGCTGCGCCGCACAGGTTCTCTGATCATGCAGTGCGCAGACGCCTGCGCCGTGCCTGCGGGCGGCGCACTTGCGGTGGACAGGCAGCGGTTTTCCGAGCTGGTCACGCAGGCGGTGCGGCGGCATCCGCTCATAGACGTCGTGTGTGAACGCGTACAGGCCGTGCCCGAAGGCCGGGCGGTCATCATCGCATCGGGGCCGCTGACCGACGGCGCACTGGCTCAGGACATTACCCGCCTTTTGGGCCGGGGAGAGCCGCTGCATTTTTATGACGCGGCGGCGCCCATCGTGTCCTTTGACAGCATCGATATGGAAAAGGCGTATTTCGCCTCGCGCTATGACAAGGGCGATGCCGATTACATCAACTGTCCGATGGACAAAGAACAGTACCGGCATTTTGTCAGCGAGCTGGCGGCGGCGGAAGAAGCGCCCGTACACGGCTTTGAGGATAAAAAGGTATTTGAGGGCTGTATGCCCGTTGAGGTCATGGCCCGCCGGGGGGAAGACACCCTGCGTTACGGGCCGATGAAGCCGGTCGGCCTGCGCGATCCGCGCACGGGCCTGCGGCCGTATGCCGTGGTACAGCTGCGTGCGGACAATGCACAGAAGACCATGTTCAATATGGTCGGGTTTCAGACGCACCTGCGTTTCCCCGAGCAAAAGAGAGTGTTTTCGCTCATTCCCGGCCTGGAAAAAGCGGAGTTCCTGCGCTATGGCGTCATGCACCGCAACAGTTTTCTCCGGTCTCCCGGGCTGCTGGACCGTTTTTACCGGGTGATTGGGCGGGAATGGCTGTGGTTTGCCGGGCAAATCACCGGCGTTGAAGGGTATATCGAATCGGCGGCTTCGGGCCTGTGCGCCGGAGTGAATGCCGCGCGCAGCTTGCATGGCCGCGCACCCGTCGCCTTTCCGCCCGAAACGGCGCTGGGAGCACTGAGCCTGCACATCAGTACGGAAAACGGCGACTTTCAGCCGATGAACATCAATTTTGGCCTCTTGCCTCCCATGCCCGAACGTATCCGCGGCAAGCGCGAGCGCTATACGGCGCTGGCGCAGCGGGCGCTTGACTGTCTGGAGACGCTGAGACCTCTGTATCAGGAGGATTTGCAAAGTGAAAATCATAGTTGACGCAATGGGCGGCGACAACGCGCCCGAAGAAATCGTAAAGGGCGCCGTGCTGGCGGCCGATGAGCTGGATGTCGACATTCTCCTCGTCGGGGACGAGGGGCGCATCCGCGCGCTGCTTGTGCAAAACCCGGCCCAAAACCCCGCGCACATCAGTGTGCAGCATGCGAGCGACGTTATCACCATGGAGGACAACCCGGTTTCGGCCGTGCGTCAGAAGAAGGACTCCTCGCTGGCCGTTGCGCTGCGGCTTCTGGGTGAGGGCGCAGGCGACGCGATGGTGACGGCAGGCAGCACGGGCGCCACGCTGACCGGTGCGACGCTGTTTGTCAAACGCATCCGCGGCGTGCGGCGTGCGGCGCTGGCGCCTGTTCTGCCGACAGCCAGGGGCGGCAGCCTGCTGGTGGACTGCGGTGCCAACGTGGAGTGCACGGCGGAATACCTGACGCAGTTTGCTTTTATGGGGTATTATTACGCCAAAAAGCAGATGGGCATTTCCAATCCGCGCGTCGGGCTTATCAACAACGGCGCAGAGGAAACCAAGGGCACCGATGCGCTGCGCGAAACCTATCAGGTGCTGAAAAAGGCCTCGCAGGAGGGAAAAATCAACTTTGTCGGCAACATCGAGGGGCGCGACATACCCGAAGGCGCCGCTGATGTTTTGGTGTGCGACGGCTTTACCGGCAACGTGGTGCTCAAGACCATTGAGGGTGTGGGGCTGTTCTTTGTCGGGAAAGTCAAGGAGATTTTCATGAAAAATGCCGTCACCAAGCTGGCAGGTGCGGCGGTCAAGCCCGGGCTGCGTGAGTTTAAGAAGATGCTGGATTATAACGAGGTTGGCGGCGCGCCGCTTCTCGGCATCAGCAAGCCCATTGTCAAAGCGCACGGATCCTCGGGCGCCGTGGCGCTGAAGAACGCCGTGCGCCAGGCGGTCATTTACGCAAAGAGCGGCGTGGTGGGCGACATTGAGCGCAGCATTGCCGAGCTGCGCCAGAGTGAAGAGGACTGACAAAAAAGCAGTGGACAAAGGCGAAAAGCTCTGCTATAATCCAGAAATGGTAAATATCAACGGCTTTGGAGGTGACATGCATGATTTTTGAAAAGCTGAGCAAGCTCGTGGCCGATCAGTTCGGCGTTCATCCTGACGAGGTGACCATGGAAACATCCTTTTCGCAGGATTTCCGCGCCGATTCCGTCGATCTTGTCGAATTGATGATGGCGGTGGAAGAAACCTTCTCGCTGGGCGAAGTGGAAGAAAACGATCTGGAAGGCATCAAAACCGTCGGCGACGTCGTGGAATATATCAAAGACCGCGTCAAAGAGGACTAAGCCATGGGAAAGCTGTTTGGCGTGTACCCGTACGCATTTCGGGACAAAGGGCTTTTGCACAACGCGCTGACCCACAGCTCTTACGCCAACGAAAACCGCGACAAGGGCGCACAGAGCAACGAACGGCTGGAGTTTCTGGGCGATTCGGTGCTGGGGCTTATTTGCGCGGAAACCATTTATAAAGAGTACTCCGGCTTGCCGGAGGGCGACCTCACCAAGCTGCGCGCCGCCATTGTGTGCGAAAGCTCGCTGTATGAGTTTGCCTGCAGTATCGGCCTGGGCGAGCATCTGCTGCTCGGCCGGGGCGAACGCGCGGGCGGAGGAGCCAGCCGGCCGTCGGTTCTGGCGGACGCGGTGGAGGCCGTACTGGCCGCCTTGTATCTTGACGGCGGAATGGAGGCCGCACGCGGGTTTATTTTGGATTTTATCCGCCAAAAAGCGGCGGATACCGTGCGCGCAGGCCGGGTCATCGATTACAAGACGACGCTGCAGGAAATCGTACAGAAAAACCACGAGGAGACCCTGCAGTACCGGCTCAAGGAGGAACGCGGCCCGGATCATGACAAGCGCTTTGTCATCGAAGTGCTCATCAATTCCAACGTTTTGGCACAGGGTGAGGGCCGCAGCAAAAAACAGGCCGAGCAGGCGGCAGCCCGTGCCGCCCTGGAGCTTATGGGACAATGACAAGAAGTCTTTGAGCGATGCACGCCGCTCAAAGACTTCTTTTTTCGGATTTTATTGTAATGACGGCCATTTGTTGATACAATAATAAGATAAGCAATGGGCCGGCTGGTCGGCACAAAGAGGTGAAACGGTGTACTTA
>CANUCM010000143.1 GCA_947856675.1 uncultured Clostridia bacterium
GCGCTGCTTTCTGCAGCGCCCTTTCCATTGTAAAACAAAACTATACCCTATATACCCAGCCGTGGGTATCTGCAATCTTCCCGGACTGGATGCCTGTAATCTCATCGTAAAGGCGCTGCGTAAGGGGGCCAACTGCGCCGCCATTTACCGTAACGCTAATGTCACCATAATGTAGCGATCCGATTGGGGAAACCACCGCAGCCGTGCCGCAACCAAATGCCTCCTCCAGAGTCCCATCGCGCATAGCCGAAACAAGTTCATCCACGCTGAGAAGCCGTTCTTCAACCGGAACGCCCCATTCCTGGAGCAGCGCAATGCAGCTTTTGCGCGTGATGCCCGGCAGCACTGAACCCGTTAGCTTCGGCGTGACCACGGTGCCCGCAATTTTGAACATCACGTTCATGCTGCCCACTTCCTCAATGTATTTGCGCTCCACACCGTCCAGCCATAGCACCTGGGAGAAGCCGAGTTTTTCTGCCCGCACGCCTGCGCGATTTGCTGCCGCATAGTTGCCGCCGCACTTGGCATAGCCCGTGCCGCCGCGGGAGGCGCGGGTGTATTCGTCTTCGACATAGATGCGGATGGGCGCAAAGCCGTCGGGATAATAGCTGCCCGTCGGCGACGCAATGAACACCGCCTTATATGTATGCGAGGCGTGCACGCCCAGCATGGCGTCGGTCGCAATGATGAACGGACGCAGATACAGCGAAGTGCCCGGCTCAGTGGGGATCCAGTCGCGATCGGCCTTGACCAGCTCCTCCACGCACTGGATGAAGTCTTCCTCACTCAGCGACGCCATGCACATACGCTCGCACGAAGTGCGCATGCGCTGCGCGTTTTTCTCCGGACGGAACAGCAAAATCCGGCCGTCAGCCGCAGGATACGCTTTCATACCCTCGAAAAGCTCCTGCCCGTAATGGAACACCATCGCCGCCGGATCCAGGCACAGCGGCCCGTACGGCACGAGCTGCGCATTGTGCCAGCCCTTTTCCTCGCAATAATCCACCGTAACCATGTGATCGCTGAAATACCGGCCGAAGCCCAGGTTGCTCTGGCAGGGCTTCTGACGGGGGCTGCTTGTCAGGGTTTTTTTGATTTCCAACATCGTACACGCCTCCTTATATTGATTCCGCGGATTGCCACTTGCACAAAACCTGCGTTTGCGATACCATAAGGTTACTCTCAGTATAGCATCCCCCGGCGTGTTTGACAACAGAAAATTTACTGTCCTATTTAATTTTTACCGAAATATTTAATATAACTTCACACCGTATGTGAAAGTGATGAAAAAAAGGAGGGAAATCCATGAAACGCCTTGCCGCTGCGGCCATGCTTTTGTTTGTGCTGCTGTCCCTGGTTCCCGCGCCGCGCACGGCAGCGGCGTCCGACGTCATTTTTACCGCCGTCAACGACGTGTTTGTGTCCAACCTTTCGGCGGACACCATGCCGGTGCGCATCGGAAGCCAGATGTATGTACCCCACTCCACGCTGGCGCGCCTGCTGACCGTCAAGACCTATTACAATGAAAAAGAGCAGCGGCTTTTGGTATACAATTTTGATCACGTGCTGACCTTTGACCTGGCCAACAGCATCACCTATGACGAAACGGGCGTCGTTTATTCCCACAACGCCGTGCGCCGCAGCGGCACGGTCTTTGTCCCCGCGCCGCTGGTGTGCGAAAAGTTCGGCTACTACTATTCCTACATCACCAGCGCGCCGCTGGGCCCCGTGGTCCGCATCAATTCCGAGGCGGTCACCGTGCCCGACAGCGTGCTCATCGAAAAGGCGCAGGGCCGCATGCAGCAGATTTACGACGCCTATATCGCCTCAACTGCGCCCGATCCCGGCGGCCAGACCGATCCCGATCTCCCGCCCGCCGACCCCGACCAGCCCGAGCCGGGAGACCCCGAATACAGCCCTTCGGTCTACCTTGCCTTTACCGGGGAGCCCGGTTCCGACGCCGGCGCCGTGCTCGACGCCCTGGCCCAGTCGCAGACGACCGCCGCCTTTTTCGTATCGGGGGATCTTGCGGCCTGCCGGCAGACGCTGCGGCGCATTTTTTCCGAAGGGCATACCCTCGGCCTGTACGCGCCCGGTCCGCACACGTCGGCAGAGGCGCTGCTGTCCGGACTGGAACAGCAAAACGAGCTTTTGTCCGAGATTCTGCACACCAAAACCCGGCTGGTTTTCATTCCCGGCTGCCGCTCCCTTGCGCAAAGCACGCGCGACGCGCTGGCCGCCGCAGGCTACCGCCTGTGGGAGGACAACGTCGACCCGCGCTCGGAGTCGCGCTCCGGCTACAGCGTGCGCGTCAATGTGCGCAATATGGTTTCTGGCATGCAGTACAGCGCTGTCGTCAAGCTCTTGTGCAATGCCTCGTCGGCCGAAGCGCTGCCCGGCATTGTCAGGGATTTGCAAAGCGCGGGCAGCGAGCTTCTGACCATCCGGGAGTGGGACACCCCCATCAACAGCGCGCGCGAAATCCGCTAGGCGCCGCCCGCTCTACAGCCGGCTGCCGTACAGCCGCTCTATCTCCGCGGCGTCCTTGTCGCCCCGGCCGGAAAGATTGACGATGATGATCTGCCCGCGCTCCATTTCCGGCGCCAGCCTGCACGCATAGGCCAGCGCGTGGGAGCTTTCAATGGCCGGCACAATGCCCTCGGTGCGCGCCAGGAGCAGCATGGCCTGCACAGCCTCGTCGTCCGTCGCCGCCACATATTCCGCACGCCCCGTATCGCGGTAATAGCAGTGCTCCGGCCCGACGCCCGGGTAATCCAGCCCCGCCGATATGGAATACACCGGCCGGGGCTGTCCGTTTTCGTCCTGAATCAGGCGGCAGCGGAAGCCGTGGACAATACCCGGCGTACCCAGCGACATGGCTGCGGCGTTGTCCGGCGTGTCAAGGCCGCGGCCCGCGGCCTCCACTCCCACCATGCGCACGCCCGGATCGTCGTAAAAGGGTGCGAACAGCCCGATTGCATTGGACCCGCCGCCCACACACGCCACCAGCACGTCGGGCAGCCGGTGCTCCAGCGCCAGGCACTGCGCCCGCGCTTCCTGCCCGATGACCGACTGGAAAAAGCCCACGATCTCCGGATACGGCGCAGGCCCTACGGCCGATCCCATCAGATAATACGTGTCCTGCGGGCTGCGGCACAGCTCTTCAAAGGCAGCGTCGACCGCGTCCTTCAGCGTGCGCGTGCCGCTCTGCACCGAAACGACCTTTGCCCCCAGCATTTTCATGCGGAACACATTGAGCTGCTGCCGGCGGCAGTCCTCCTCGCCCATATACACGGTGCATTTCATTCCAAGCAGCGCGCACACCGTCGCCGTGGCGACGCCGTGCTGCCCTGCGCCCGTTTCCGCAATGATGCGCGTTTTCCCCAGCCGCTGCGCCAAAAGCGCCTGGCCCACGGCATGGTTGATTTTGTGCGCGCCGGTATAGTTCATGTCCTCCCGCTTTAAATAAATGCGCGCACCGCCCAGGCGTTCGCTCAGCCGGCGGGCAAAGTAGAGCCCCGACGGCCGGCCGACATACTCGCTCAAAAGCCGGTTGAGCTCTTTGAGAAACCCCTCGTCTGCCACGGCGCTGCGAAAGCCCTGCTCCACCTCGTCGAGCACGCTTTCCAGCTGCGGCGGGACAAACCGGCCGCCATACTGTCCGAAAAAGCCCTGCGCGTCGGGAAACCGGCGCTCTTTTTTTGTCTGCTGCATCCTTTCATTCTCCTTTTCCGCCCTGCTTTGCAAGGTCCCGTTTTTGTTGGGAAGTGTTTCTGCATGCGGCGGCGGAAAACAAAAAGCACCCGTCCTCTTTCAAGGACAGGTGCTGTACCTGCGGTGCCACCTTGATTGGTACGAAACGTACCCTCTTTTTACAGAAATGCCATCACATTCCCCACCCGATAACGCCGGTGCAGGCGTCGGGAACTACTGAGCGCACAGCGCCGTTCATCCCGCCCTTAGGGGCCCATTTGTCAAAGCCGCATCTCTGCCCGGATTCCACCGGCCCGGACTCTCTGAAAGCGCGTACTTCGTTTTATCTCCCCGTCAACGGTTTACAGGCATTATACGCCCATACTTTCACGCTGTCAAGCGTTTTTTGGACAAAGCGCCTTATGTAAAGGCCTTGTCGATGTGCACGACGGCATAATACTTGCCGCCTTCCATCGCGGCCACGGCGTCGCGGATGGCCTGCGCCACCTGCTCGTCGCTCTGGCGGAAGCCGTGCGGCAGCACCACATCAAAAATCAGGTTGGTGTGCGTCGGCCCCGCCGTCATGCGGAAATCGTGAATGGACACGCTGGGGTCGATGAGCCGGACAAGCGCCGCGACCTCCGCGCGCTTTTCAAGCGTCAGTTTGTCATCGGTTGCAATGGGGTCCATGTGGATGACGGCCGCCGCGCAGTAGCGCGCCTGCAGCTCGCGCTCCACATCGTCGATGATGTCGTGCATTTCCATGATATTCGCGTCGCACGGCACTTCGGCATGCAGGGAGATCATGCAGCGGCCCGGGCCGTAATCGTGCACGATGAGGTCGTGTATCCCCACGATTTCCCGGTGCGCCAGCACGGTCTGGGCAATGTTTTTCACAAGCTCGGGATCCGGCTTCTGCCCCAGCAGCGGGTTGAGCGTGTCCCGCGCCGCGCCGATGCCGCTGTATATGATAAACAGCGCCACCGCCCCGCCCAGCCAGCCGTCCAGCTGCCAGTCAAAAAAGTGAGCCGCGAGCGTGCCGGCAAGCACCACCGACGTCGCCGTCACATCGCTGAGCGAGTCGGTCGCCGTTGCCTGCATGGCCGACGAGGAAATGGCGCGCCCAAGCCTGCGGTTAAACCGGTACATCCACAGCTTGACCGCGATGGACAGCGCCAGAATCACACAGGACACCGCGCTGAAATCCACGCCCGTGGGGTGCAGGATTTTGTCAACCGATACCTTGCCCAGCTCAACCCCCGCCAGTATGATTGCCATGCTGACGGCCAGCCCCGCGAGGTATTCCACGCGCCCGTGGCCGAACGGATGGTCAAGGTCGGGCTTCTGCCCGGCCATTTTGAACCCGGCCAGCGTGACAATGGACGAGCCGGCGTCCGAGAGGTTGTTGAAGGCGTCGGCCGTAATGGCTATTGACGAAGTCAGGACCCCCGCCAGAAACTTTGCAGCGCACAGGCACAGGTTGAGCACAATGCCCACAATACCGCTGAACATTCCATACCGCTGCCGGACTGCTGGATCCTGTGTGTTTTCATGCCCTTTAATGAAGTGCCGAACGAGAAAATCCGTCAATTTTGCTCACCTTTCCATCAATATTCAAGAAGATACCAGTATCCGCCGGCCTTGCCCCATGCCCGGCCGCCGGAAAAGGGCCGTACCTCGTCATACAGGGCGCTGATGGCCCAGCTGCCGTCCGGCGTAATAAACCCGGTTTTGCCGTTGGAAACGGCGGCAGCCAACCCGCCGGAGAAGGGCTGCACCGAAGCAAACCTCGGCGCTGCCGCCTCGGCGCCGGTTTTGTACACAAAGCCCGCCAGGCCGTTTTTCACGCAGCCGATGAGCCCCTCATCCGCCGAAGGCGCCAGCAGCGCAGTGCTTCCGGGCACCTCAATCATCGAGCCCGACGCCGTGACAATCACCGGCGCGCCGTCGGACGCGCGCACGCCCGTGGCCACCCCGCCTTCAAACGGGGACGGCTTTTTGGAAAGCCCCTGCACCGCAATGCGGCCCGTTATGTCGATAAACCCCCACTGCGACGAAATGAGCTGTCCCCCCGAAAAAGTGCCGATGCGCACCGCGGCCATCGCATTGTGGAAGGGCCCGGCCTCCACGATGGCGCTGCCCGCGCCCGTACCCAAATCGGCCGCCGAAGGCAGCTCTATGGCAACGGCGCCGTTTGTGCCGATGTAGCGGTAGTCGGGGTACTGTGACCCGGGCGCGGCATTGACCAGAATCAGCCCGTCGCCGGGCTGCGCACACAGCTGGCCGGCCGACGTTTTGAAAAAGGATCCGTTTTCTGCAATCAGCGCGGGCACCGAGCCCGTCAAAAGCAGGTACCCGTCGGCAAAGCAGCCGGCCGTCCCGGTATAGGCCTGCCCCTCGCCGATGCTGACGCCCAGTGAGGTATACTGCCCCGAAACGTCCACATACCCGAGCGAAAAGCCGCCCGCCGCGCGCCTGGAAAGCACGACGCCCCTGCCTTCGCTGAAGGGGTAGGCCGTATCGTACACAAGGCCCGTCAGCGCGTTTCCGCCGGCGTCGATATAGCCCCAAAGGCCGTTTTCTCCGCACACGGCCGCAAAGCCCTCGCTGAAAGCCTGCACATCCGAATAGCTGCTCGCGCCGTCGGGCCGCACATCCGGCTCCTGCGTGCTGAGCGTAAACTGCCTGCGCTCGGACGGCACGACCAGCCGGCTGATGATGGCCGCCGCTTCGGCGCGGGTGATGTCGCTGTCCGGATCAAAATACCCTTCTTCGCCCCGGCCGGTGACGATGCCCGCGCGGTAAAGCAGATAAATGTCCTCCGCATGCGGCGCGCCGGACGGCACGTCGGGCACCTCGTCCACCGTATTGATGGCCGCAAGCTCCTGCTGAGGCAGCGGCGAAGAAAAGATATACGCCATTTCCGAGCGCGTCGCGCTGCGCCCGTAGTCTGAAAAATCACCCGCCGCGATAATTTTGTTGGAAATCGCGTATTTGACCGGGATATCGTACCACGGCGTGCCCGACTGATCAAATACGCCCTGGCCGCTGCGGTAAATGTTGTGGATGCGCGCCGCCGTCACGATGCATTCGGCCAGCGTGATTTTTCCCGCGGGGCGGAAGGTCTTGTCGGAATACCCGCTCATCAGCCCCAGCTCGTAGCAGGTTTTTACGCTGTCATAATACCAGTCCCCCGCCGACACGTCGGAAAACTGCCCCTGCGAATAGCTGTTTTTCTTGGTAAACTGCGTAAGCCCCGCCGCCAAAACACTGTACGGCAGCACCATGGCCGCCGCAAGCAGCACGGCCAGCAAACCGGCAAAGCGTCTTTTCATCTCAAACCCGTCCTTTCCGCAGCAAAGTCCCGTGCTTTCGCACGCCGGCGTATAAAAACCCATTGTAGCTTCTGCCATTATACCAAAAAAAGCGCGGCTTTGCAATTGCGGCCCGCCCCCGGATGTTGTATACTACAGACAAATCCCATTGCATATGCGGAGGTTTGTTATGGTTTGCCTTGGAAACGACTGGGACGAGCTGCTTGCCTGTGAGTTTCAAAGCGAGTATTACCTGAGGCTGCGCGCCTTTTTGAAGCGCGAATACTCCAGCTGCACCGTCTACCCGGACATGTACGATATTTTCAACGCGCTCAAGCTGACCGCGTATGCCGACGTCAACGTCGTCATTCTGGGCCAGGATCCCTACTACGGCCCCGGGCAGGCCCACGGCCTGAGCTTTTCCGTGCGCCGCGGCGTGCCGGTCCCGCCGTCGCTCCGGAACATTTTCCGTGAAATCCACGACGACGTCGGCGCGCCCATTCCCACGCACGGCTGCCTCGAAAGCTGGGCCCGGCAGGGCGTTTTGCTGCTCAACACCGCGCTGACCGTCCGCGCGGGCCAGCCCAATTCCCACCGCGGCGCGGGCTGGGAAATCTTTACCGACCACGTCATCCAGAAGCTGGCCGCCCGCAGCCGGCCCATGGTCTTTATGCTGTGGGGCGCAAACGCCCGCGCCAAAGCCCCCTTCCTTCAAAACACCCCCCACCTTGTGCTGCAGTGCGCCCACCCAAGCCCCCTGTCCGCCGCAAACGGCTTTTTCGGCTGCCGCCATTTTTCAAAGGCCAACGCCTTTCTCGCCCCCTACGGCCGGCAAATCGACTGGGCCAGCCCTTCCGGAGAGGACTGAACGCCCGCCGTTTTTTGTTGTTTCGGCATGCGCTTTACGAGCGCCGCCGCCTGTGGTACAATAAGCATATTGTTCGTTTTTTCAAGTCATTCTTCCCGATAGGAGCGTGCCGCCGTGCAAAAAACCGCAAAAA
>CANUCM010000144.1 GCA_947856675.1 uncultured Clostridia bacterium
GCCGCGGCGCTTGTTCATATCGCCCATCACGTCGCCCGTGTTGCTGTCGGGCACGCAAATCTTCATCGAGCACACCGGCTCCAGAATGACGGGGTTGGCCTGCGGGATGCCCGCCTTGTACGCCAGACGCGCCGCCATTTTGAAGGACAGCTCGTTGGAGTCGACATCGTGGTACTTGCCGTCCATCAGGGTGGCTTTCAGGCCGACCATCGGATAACCTGCCAGCACGCCGTGCTCCATGGCTTCGCGGATGCCCTTTTCCACCGCGGGGTGGAAGTTTTTCGGAACGCTGCCGCCGAAGATCTTTTCTTCGAAGATAAAGCCGTCGCCTTCAATGGGCTCGAAGTCCATCTTGACGTTGCCGTACTGGCCGTGGCCGCCCGACTGCTTTTTATGGTTGCCTTCGACCATGGACACTTTCTTGCGGATGGTCTCGCGGTATGCCACCTTGGGATCGCTCAGCTCAACCTCCACGCCGAACTTGCTCTTGAGTTTGGAGCACAGAACATCAATATGGATGTCGCCGGCGCCCGAAATGATCATCTGCTTGGTCTCCGCATTGTTGACCACGGTAAAGGTGGGATCTTCGTCACGCAGCTTGGTCAGGCCGGCCGAGATTTTTTCTTCGCCGCCCTTTACCTTGGGCGAAATGACCTGGCTGTAGCACGGCTCGGCAAACTCGATGCCCTGCAGCGTAATACCCACGCCCGCCGCGCACAGCGTATCACCCGTTTTGGTATCGGTCAGTTTGGACACCGCGCCGATGTCGCCGCAGCCGATTTCCTTGACTTCGATGTTCTTTTTGCCCTTAACGATGTAAATATGGCCCATTTTTTCACTGGCACCGCTGCGGGTGTTCTGCAGCACCATGTCGGCCGTCACTTTTCCGGAAATGACCTTGAAGAAGGAGAAGCGGCCATACTGATCGGCAATGGTCTTAAAGACAAATGCAATGGGCTTTCCGGCGGGGTCGTATTTGACCTGCACGCTTTCGCCGGCCTCGTTCACGCCTTCCTCCACGCGCACCTCGTTGGGCGCGGGGGCAAAGTTCACAATGGTTTCGAGCAGCTGCATGGTGCCGAAACCGGTCAGCGCCGAGCCGCACACGACGGGAACAACATCGCCGTTGAGGACGCCCTGGCGCAGGCCCTGGCGCAGTTCCTCATCGGTAAAGCTCTCACCCGCAAAGTACTTGTCGAGCATTTCTTCCGAGCTCTCGGCCACGCTCTCAATCAGCGCGCTGCGCAGGCGCTCGACTTTTTCCTTTTTATTGTCGGGCAGGGGATGCTCGGTCACCTTGTTGCCCTCGGCCTTGTAAACCTTTTCGGTCAAAAGATTGATGACGCCCTGAGCCTTGCCGTTGTCATCAAACAGCGGCACGACAAACGGGGTGACGGCGTTGCCGAACGCCTCGCGCAGGCTTTCATAGGCCTTGTCAAAATTGGCGTGCTCCTCATCGACTTTGGAGATGTAGAAGAAGGACGGCAGTTTTTTCTTCTGGACAGCCTTCCAGGCCTTTTCGGTGCCGACCGCGCAGCCGTTTTTGGCAGAAACCACAATAATGCCGCAATCCGCGACGCGCAGAGCCTGCGCGACCTCACCCTCAAAGTCAAAATAACCCGGAGTGTCGATCACATTGACGATATGCCCTTTATATTCGACCGGAGCCAGCGCGGTGGAAATGGAAAACTGGCGCTTGATTTCTTCCGGGTCAAAGTCACAAACTGTATTTCCGTCGGCCACCTTGCCCAGGCGATCGGTTCCTCCGGTTAAAAAGAGCAGACTCTCAGCCAGCGAGGTCTTGCCGTCGCCTCCGTGTCCCAGCAGGCAGACATTGCGGATTTTGTCGATGGGGTATGCCATATACGTCTCTCTCCTTCAAGGTAAATTATTGCCGCGCTATGCAGAGGCGCCGCGGCGCGGCACCCGCCTGCCCGGCGGACTTTAACCCGCGATTACGGTAAAATAACCACGTCTTAGTTATTATATAACAAATCCTTTGTCAGTTCAACAGGTTGTTTAGGCCTTTTGGATAGTTTTTTAAAATTTTGTAATCAGCCAGCCCGACAAAAACGCAGGGACTTCCCACAAAAGGAGAAAGAGCAGTGTGTTGTACGGCGTAGCGCTGGCTGTTTCAAAGGCCGCCACCAGAAAGTACATAATCCCCAGGCCGAAAACCGCGCTCAAAAGCCCTATCAAAATACCGGCGCGCTCGGCCCGGCTCTGCTGCCGCGCACCGCCCACCGCTTCGCAAAACGCCAGAGCGGAATCTCTTGACAGCACAGCCAGCGGCTCGCCGCTGCGGCCGCATTCCGGCGCGGCCAGCTCTGCGCGGCGCGCCAGCTCCGGATACTGCACCCAGTCGGTCCGCAGCTCGAAGCGCTTTTCCACCATGGCCTGCGTCAGTCCGAAGTGCAGCGTCGCCAGTATGGGACGCAGCCTGCACCGGCGCAGCACCCGAAACGCGGAAAAGGCCTGCGGCTGCACCGAATATTTGACGGTAAACACCCCGGCAAACTCAGAGTCGATGGCCAAAAACAGCCCGTCGGCCAGCTTGGAACCCAGCGTAACCCGCACGCCCATACGCATCAAAAAGCTGGAGCTCCCCGCCAGGACATAATGCCCGCCCACCGTGGCCGACAGCCCGCCCGTTTCAAAAAACTGCACGTCGCGGGCCGGGCGGATGACAAGGTATTTTTCCCTTGCAAAGTCGGCAAAGGCTTTGCCCACGCCGCTGCCGCAGGCGGCAAAAACCGACGCCGCCGTTCCGATGACCTCTTCCACACGGCGGTTGCTCGCAAGCTTCATACCGGTAATTCTGACGCTTCCCGCAGGGAACAGATCCCCGTCGCGCAGCACGGCAAACCGGCACCGGGACAGCCTTGCCGCCCCGCTGCTTCCCAAAATAGCCGCTCCGGAAGTAAACAGCTTTTTTGCCACTCTGCGCGCCGGCGCCGTCGATGCAAACAGCAGCGGGATCGGCACGCTGACCGAAGCCAGCGCCGCAAGCGCCCACAAAAACATCGTGCCCTTCCCCTGCCCGAACGCAGCCGCCGCCGCAAGCGCAGGGCATGCGACAATCACAATGGGCGCATACAGCAAAGACACCCGTTCCGCGCGGCTCATGGACACCACGGACCCGGGCTCGGGATACGCCCCCTGCTGTGTCTTGACCGCGACAAAGTGCTTTTCGCCCAGCCGGATTCGCTTGACGGCCGTGGGCGCCGTGGCCAGCTGGCAAATTTTATACGCCCGCTTGCGCACATCCGCCCTCTGGCGCTTTGCAGCCGTGGCCAGCAGACAGGTCAGCACCGAAATACAGCTGTACGGCAGGTAGCCGCCCCATTGCGGCAGCACAATGATAGACACCGCGTGCGCCAGCGTACACAGGCTGGAAAACAGCACGGCGCTGTCCATTGTGGGACGCAGCGCCAGCAGGCGGTAAAGCCCCGGGCCTGTCACATCAGAGGCCAGGAGCATGGAAAACACCTGCGCCGCGCACAGCGTCAAAACATAAAAAAACGGACGTTCGATATAAGTAAACCCCGGAGGCATGGGCAGCGGCAGCATGGCCGCAAGCGTCATGTACACCGAAATCGCCGCAAGCGGCACCATAAAGAGAATACGGGCCGAAAGGGCCGCGGTCTTGGATGCGCAATACGCCGCCCCCTGCTCGGCGTCCTCAAACTCCGGGCTCGCAAAATCGTACGGGCGGGGCGGCAGCTCGTCCTCCTCATCGTCCTCCTGCGGGAAATCCTCCTCCATGTCCGAAGCTTCCTGCGGCATTTCCCACTCGGGCGGCACCTCGGTGCGCCACGGTGCGCGCGGCCTGCGGCGGGGCTTTTCGGGTGTCCAGCTTTCTTCCTCCGCGCTCAGGCGCTCGGGAAAATCCACCACCTTGGTCCGTGCGCCCGGCTGCACTTTTTGCTCCCGCTGCGGAGCGCTGTGCCGCTCCGACGCATCGGGCCGCTGCGGAGCGCTGTGCCGCTCCGATACAGGGCTTGCCTCCCGCTCTTCCGGCGCCGGACGGACACGCCGGGGGACGGCTTCCCCTTTTTGAGAAGCCGCCGGGTCTGAAGGCTGCGTCAGCTTTCCGCTTTTTACCTCCGCAATAATTTCTTCCAGGGTATATTGGTTGTCCAAAAGAATGCCTCCGAACGGTCAAATCACTGTGCGCCGCGCTGACGCAGCGCTTCAAACAACAATACTGCCGCGGCGTTGGATGCATTGAGCGAGGAAATTTTCCCCCGCTGCGGTATGCTGACCGCAACGTCACACAGTTCACGGGAAAGACGGGACAGCCCCTCGCCTTCCGACCCGATGACCAGCGCAGCCGGCACCGTCAAATCCGCCTGGTACATGCTTTCTCCCGCCATATCGGCGGCAAACAGAAACAGTCCGCGCCTTTTAAGCTCCGTCATGGCCGAGCTCATACTGCTGACCCGCGCAACCGGCAGATGCTCCAGCGCGCCGGCCGCCGCCTTGGCGCACGCGGCGTTGAGCCCGGCGCTGCGGCGCCGCGGGATGACTACACCGTGCGCCCCTGCCACCTCCGCCGAACGGATGATGGCGCCGAGGTTGTGCGGATCGGTGATTCCGTCACACAGCACCACAAGCGGGGCTTCTCCCCTTGCGGCGGCCAGCGCCAGAATGTCGTCCAGCGATGCGTACTGCGCCGCCGCAGCCACGGCGATAATGCCCTGGTGGGCCCCCGTGACGCTCATGTGATCCAGCTTGCGGCGGTCACATTCCTGTGCGGGCACCCCCTGCTTGCGCGCGCGCGCGACAATATGCCCCACCGAGCCTATCGAGCCTGAGGCGAAAAACAGCTTGTCCAACTGCCGGCCTGCGCACAGCGCTTCCCAAACGGCGTTTTTCCCTTCCAGCAAATCTTCGCGCCCGGCTGTTTCCCGTTCGTAGCGCTCACCCGCGGCATACAGGGATTCCCGGCGGCTCCGCAAGCCTTCGCGCGGCGTATTTTTTCTGTTTTTCTCCACAGTATCACTCCGTCAGTGCCCCGGTCAAGGGCCAAACTTTCCCTCTTCGGCAGCCATGCGTATAAACCGCCCATAATAAGACAGTATACCACAATTTCCGTTCGGATGGAATATAAAAAAGCGCCGCTTTGAAAGCGGCGCCCCGTTTTAAAAAAATGTGTCATGCACGGCTGACAGTGCCCGCTGCCCATCCTGCTCGGGCACGATGACGGAAATCTTTATTTCGCTTGTCGTCACGCATAAAACTTCCACCCCCGCCTGATACAAAGCCTCCAGCATCTGCGCCGCCACGCCGCAGCCCGACACCATTCCTGCGCCCACAACCGATATCTTGCACACTCTGTCGTTGATGCGCAGCCCCTCAAAGCCCAGTTCCGACGCATGCTGTGCCACCAGCTCCGCCGTACGGTCCACCGCCATTCGCGGCACCGAAAAAGTAAGCGTGCACCGCCCGCCGGCGGACGCCGGCGTCCAAAGCAGCGTATCCACATGAATTTTATGCTGCGCAAGCAGCGAAAGCAGCCTATACATACCATCCGGCTTATCCCCGCTCCTCTCCAGACTGCAAAGTGCCACATTGCGGTCCTGTGCCGTACCGCTGACTGTACGCTTTTCCATGCTGACCTCCCTGACCCGCGTTCCCGCGCTGTTTTTAAAGCTGTTTCGCACCTCGAGCTGCACGCCAAAGCGCTTTGCCATTTCCACCGAGCGGTTGTGCAGCACCTGCGCTCCCAGCGTTGCAAGCTCAAGCATCTCGTCATAATCAATTTCATAGTGTCTTACGGCGCTGGGAACAATGCGCGGATCTGCCGAGTACACGCCGTCCACATCGGTATAGATGCGGCACACGTCCGCCCCGAGCGCCGCAGCCAGCGCAACCGCCGTCGTATCCGACCCGCCCCGGCCGATGGTCGTGATGTCCCCAGCCGCGCTGAGTCCCTGGAAGCCTGCCGCCACTACAACCCGGCCCGCAGCCAGCTCGGCCCGGATGCGGGCCGTGTCCACGTCTTCAATGCGCGCCGCGCCGTGGTTGCCGTCGGTATGTACCCCGGCCTGCCATCCGCACAGCGATACCGCCGGCACCTCCAGCTCGCACAGCGCCATTGCCATCAGTGCCGCCGACACCTGCTCGCCCGTTGCAAGCAGCGCATCCCGTTCCCGTTCGGGCACATGCCTGCCAAACGCCCCGCACAGCTCGAGCAAATTGTCCGTCGTGTCCCCCTGGGCGGATACCACCACCACCACGCTGTTTTCCTTTGTGTAATCCGATGCGACAATCGCCGCGGCATTGCGCAGCTTCTGCACATCGGCAAGGGATGAGCCCCCGAATTTTTCTACAATCAACGCCATACTTTCTTACCCTCCACCGGCATTGTACCTCTTATGTTTCAGTATATGCATCCGTGCGCCCAGACGCCCGGATTCCGTAAAAAAAAGACTGTTAAACAGGATGCCCGTGGTGTATAATATGGTTACGCTCAACGGCCGAAAGGAGGTCCTTCATGCGCCTGCACGAAAACCGCCACATCAGTTTTTTTCTAAACATCCTGTACATCCTGTTTTTTTCTCTGGCAGGGTACTTCTTTTTTAAATATGTCCTGCGGCTTCTCATCCCGCTGATCATTGCCTATCTTCTGTCACAAATCATTACCCGCCCCGTCAACTGGCTTTCGCGCAAAACCATCGTTCCGCGCAAGCTATGGGCCGCTCTTTGCACCCTGCTGTGCGTTTCCATCGCCGGGATGCTGGTCTCCTTTATTATATACCGGCTGGTTTTCGAAGGCGCGCAGCTCATCAATTCCCTGCCTGCACTGCTCGCCACGCTGCCCGACAAGATCCGGCAGGCCCAGGAGTTTTTCGACAGCTTTGCCCACCATCTGCCCGAATCCATGCTGGGCGCTCCGCTGCTCGACCTTGAGACCTGGCTCTCTTCCATCTCGCTGCCGCAAATTGACGTGATGGGCGTATGGTCCTCGCTGTCGCGCGCCATCTCCACCGTCCCCGGCGCTTTGATCACCGTGGTTTTTGTCTTTGTCGCCACGTATTTTCTGACCAGCGAACGCATTGCCATCAACGCGTTCATACACCGCCAGCTCAGCTCACGCACCATCATCGCCATCGAGCGCACCAAGAGCTTTTTGTATGAATCCGTGTTCAAGTGGGTCCGTGCCCAGGGCATTCTGATAGGCATTACATCCCTCGAGCTTCTTTTGGGCTTTGTCCTGATGGGGCAGCCCTATGCTCTCGTACTCGCCATTATTATTGCCATCGTCGACGCCCTGCCCATCCTGGGGGTGGGCACCGTGCTTCTGCCCTGGGCTGTGGTGTGCCTGTTCACCGGCTCATTCCGAATGGCCGCCTCCCTGTGCGTGCTGTACGGGGTCGTTCTGGTCGTTCGCAACTCGATCGAGCCCCGCATCGTCGGCGGTCAGCTCGGGCTTCATCCGTTTGTCACCCTGTTGTGTCTGTACTTCGGCTACCGCCTTGGCGGGTTTGCCGGCATGTTTATCGTTCCCGTTGTCGTACTTGTGCTCATCAAACTGCACGAATGGGACTATATCAAACTCTGGAAATAAAGGGAGGACGCATCTATATGGCTTCAGAAAAACGCACCGCCAACGCAATTACCGAAGGCGTCATTTGGAAGCAGCTTCTGCTCTTCTTTTTCCCTATCCTGCTGGGCACCTTTTTCCAGCAGCTGTACAACACCGCCGACGCCATGATCGTCGGGCGTTTTGTCAGCAAGGAAGCCCTTTCGGCCGTCGGCGGGACCACCAACACCATCATCAACCTGCTCATCGGCTTTTTTGTCGGCCTTTCTTCCGGCGCCACCGTTATTATCTCACAGTTTTTCGGCGCGCGCCAGCGTGAAGACGTCAGCCGCGCCGTACATACCTCCGTGGCTCTTGCCATCGCGGGCGGCATTGTCCTGACCGTTGTCGGCATCGTCAGCGCCCCCTGGGCGCTCGGCCTGCTCAACACACCGGAAGACGTCGTCGGGCACGCTCAGATATACCTGCGCATCTATTTTGCCGGCACCATCGGCAACCTCATTTTCAACATCGGCAGCGGCATCCTGCGCGCCATCGGCGACAGCAAGCGCCCGCTGTACGTGCTGATCGCCTGCTGCGGCATCAACATCGCGCTGGACCTGCTCTTCGTTCTGGTCATTCCCATGGGCGTGGCTGGTGCCGGTCTTGCCACGATTATCAGCCAGCTTGTCAGTGCGGGCCTGGTGCTGTGGCTGCTGGCCCGTTCAGGCGAGGATTTTCGCGTGCACCCGTCCAAAGTGCGGCTGCACCGCGATTTGCTCGGGCGGATTTTCCGCATCGGCCTGCCCGCCGGCATGCAGTCGGTCTTTTATTCCCTGAGCAACATGACCATCCAGTCCAGCATCAACACCTTCGGCACGGACATCATTGCCGGCTGGACGGTCTACGGAAAAATCGACGGCATCTTCTGGATGATGATGGGTGCTTTCGGCATATCCATCACCACGTTCGTCGGCCAGAACTACGGGGCACGCCAGTTTGCCCGTGTCAAAAAGGGCGTACGCGTCTGCCTCGGTCTGGCTTTTGGCGCATCTGCTCTCCTGTGTGTCGTGATTTATCTGTTCGGCAGCGCCATCACGCACCTCTTTACCGACGACCCGTCCGTTGTGGAGCAGAGCCGCTTTATCATCCAGTATATGGTGCCTTATTTCCTCACCTATGTGTGCATTGAAATTCTCTCCGGCGCGCTGCGCGGCTCAGGCGACTCCCTGCGCCCCATGCTCATGACCTGCTTCGGCGTGTGCGGCACGCGTGTGCTCTGGGTGCTGCTGGCCGTCCCGTACTTCAAGACCTTTACCTCGGTCATGGTAAGCTATCCCATCAGCTGGACGCTGACTTCCGTGCTCTTTATTATATATTACCGTTACATAAGCGCCCTGCGCAATCTCAATTTTGACGTGCCGATGTCCCACAGCAACCCATAACAAAAAAAATAAAAGGCCCCGACCCCATGTTACAGGGGCGGGGCCTTTTTTGCAAGCACTATTACGGTTTGTTTTTAAAAATCTTCATGATGTCTTCAAACACGTCCGGCTCTCCGGATTCTTCGGCCATGCCGCCTTTGCGGGCCGGCTCCGACGCCTGCTCGCGGGCTGCCGCTGCCGGGCTTTCCTTCTGGCCTGCGGGCTGCGCCGCGGGCTGCCGGCTGTCCTTTTCCCCGGGCTTGGCGTTGCTGAACAGGCCGTCCGCCGGAAGCGACGGCTTGTCGTCAAACCCGGTGGCGATGACGGTGATATGGATCTCATCGTCCAGCGACTCGTCAATGGCCGCACCGAAAATAATATGGGCATCCGGATGCGCCGCCGCCTGCACCATGCTGGCCGCCTGCTCGACTTCCTCCAGGCCGATGTCGGGGGAGCCGGTGATGTTGAGAATGACGCCGCGGGCTCCGTCAATGGACGTTTCCAGCAGCGGGCTCTGAATGGCCATCCGCGCCGCTTCTTCAGCCTTTTCCTTGCCGCTGGCACGGCCGACGCCCATGTGTGCATAGCCTGCATTGCGCATTACGGTGCACACGTCGGCAAAGTCGAGGTTGATAAGCCCGGGAACGGTAATGAGCTCACTGATGCTCTGCACTGCCTGGCGCAGGACATTGTCGGCCACCTCAAACGCGTTTTGCAGCGTGATTTTCTGCTCGCTGACAAATTTCAGCCGTTCATTGGGAATGATGACCAGCGCGTCGACCTTTTCCCGCAGCTCGGCAATGCCGTTGTTCGCCTGTTCGACGCGGCGCTTTCCCTCATAAGTAAACGGACGGGTGACAATGCCGACCGTCAGAATGCCCAGATCCTTTGCAATCTGCGCCACAACGGGGGCGCCGCCCGTACCCGTGCCGCCGCCCATGCCCGCTGTAATGAACACCATCTGGGTGTTTTCCAGCATCTTGCGGATTTCGTCCTCGCTCTCCTGCGCGGCTTTGCGCCCCACTTCGGGGTTGGAGCCGGCCCCCAGGCCGCCGGTCAGCTTTTCGCCGATCTGCAGCTTGATGGTCGCCGCGGAAAAGTTCAGCACCTGCTTGTCCGTATTGATGGCAATATAGTCAATTCCGCGGATCCCGCTGGCTATCATGCGATTGACCGCATTGCCGCCGCCGCCGCCGACGCCGATAACCCTGATGTTGACTGGAGCGTCCCCGCCGGTTTCAAATGCAAAGCTCATATTGACCTCCCGGTATCTCATAAACTTCTTTTTTGTTATAAATCATTCGTCTGCATAGGGCCTGAAGCTGGCCCGCTGCGGATCGGACACATCAATAATCCCCCGTTCCTCGGGGCCCAGATCCGCAATGCATACCCCCAGAAAACGCACTTTTTTCTCAAGCTGCTCCACCGTTCCCAGATAAACGGTGAACCGCTCAGAATAGGCCAGCTTTATTTCAAAGATTTTTTCCAGATCAATTTCCTTAATCTCATTCAGTATATCACTCTTTTGCGCGGTATTCAATATGGTCTGCAAGGGTTTTTTCTTTTGAGAATCGGTAAAATCCGCCGATTTTCCCACTTCCGGATCCTTGAGCTCCGCGCCCCTGATGATACAGTACTGTGCGCTGCCCGCAGCGTCCGTCTTTTCAAGCAGCTTGGCGTTTGCGTCGATAATAAAATAGCTCCCGCCGCTTTCCACGGCCGCCACCGGCACACACTCGGTCACGGTAATCGCAATTTCATCCGGCAGCTTGCGCCGCATGGTAATGGTGTCCAGATACGGACAGGCGGCAAAAATCCGGCTGACTGCCGAAAACTTATTGAAGAAAAACATGTTCTGGCCTGACACAATGCCGGAAGCCTGTGCGATTTCTTCGGCCGAATACCGGCTCTGTCCCGTCACCGACACCGTCCGCACTTTAAAAAATACCGTCATGGCGGTCAAAACGGCCGCCATGATGACGACGGTGCACAAAAGCGTTACAAAGACGCCGGAACCTCTCCGTCGTCTGCGGCGTCTGTTGCTTCGCTTTTGTGCTGCTGTTTTCTTCATGGCTTTTCACGCTCATCCGTTGTTATTCGTTTTCACGGCGTATATCTGCGCCCAGACGGCTCAGCACGCACTCGATGCTTTGGTATCCCCGGTCGATGTGATGTACATCGCCGATCCGGCTTTCTCCCTCGGCCGCGAGCGCCGCAATGACAAGCGCCGCACCGCCCCGCAGGTCGGTCGAACGCACGCTGGCTCCGTGCAGCGGCACCCCGCCTTCCACCACGGCGACCCTGCCGGAAACCCGGATACGCGCACCCATGCGGCTTAATTCTCCGACGTGCCTGTAGCGGTTTTCAAAAATGTTTTCGAGAAAAATGCTCGTGCCCTGCGCCGTACACGCACACGCCATCATCTGCGCCTGCGCGTCTGTGGGAAACCCGGGGTAGGGCATGGTGCGCACCGGCGCAAACGCGCGCAGCGGGCGATCGGCGCGCAGGCGGATGCTGCGCCCCGCAATGTCGATTTCGCAGCCGGCTTCCGACAGCACCGATGTCACTGTTCCCACATGCTCCGGTTCGCAGCCGCACAGCGTGACATCGCCGCCGCAGGCGGCTGCCGCACACAGATATGTAGCTGTTTCGATTCTGTCGGGTATGATGCGGTGCTCCGTATCGTGCCGTGTACTTCCGCCGACGACCACGATTTCCGACCCGCCCGCACCGGAAACCGACGCACCTGTTTTTCGCAGAAACTCCTGCAAATCGCAGATTTCCGGCTCTCTCGCCGCGTTGATGATCCGCGTCACGCCGCTGCAGGCCGTCGCGGCAAGCATGGCGTTTTCCGTAGCGCCCACACTGGGAAAAGACAATATGATGTCGCGCCCTTCCATGTGCCGCGCCTCGCATACGATGCGCCCGCCGGCCTCCTCCACCGAAACACCCAGCCTGCGCAGCGCGTCCAGGTGAAGATCAATGGGCCTCGGTCCAAGCTCACACCCGCCGGGCGTCGTCATGCACGCCCGCCCGCAGCGCGCGATGAGCGGACCCAGGAAAATAACCGACGAACGCATCTCCCGCATCAGCGCATCGGGTACGTCCCAGCGTTCTATAACCGAAGAATCCACCGTTACGGTTTCTCCCTCCCGCGTAACCCGGCACCCCAGATGCCGCAAAATCCGGATAGCCGATTCCACATCGCGCAGATCCGGACAGTTATGCAGGACATTCCGTCCGGCGTTGAGCAGCGTGGCCGCCAAAATGGGCAGCACGCTGTTTTTTGCGCCGCGCACCGCGACGCTGCCGGCCAGCGGCCGGCCGCCGTTTACAACGAGCACACTCATGATATTCTCCTCTCGCGCGTAAGCAGAAAGCCAACGCCCTGCTTTTTCTCACGCCATACTATGCCCCGGCACCGCGCGAGGTGATTTTGCCCGTGTTTTTCTATAAAATGCTCTTTACCGCGTCATAAATGCGGCGCAGCGCATCGGGTCGTGCACGCCGCAGCGCGCATTGCCCCATCTCCTTCAGCCTGTCCGGCTGACGCAGCAGCTGCTGTGCCGTTTCATACAGCTTGTCCCCCGTACACTCCGCTTCCGTCAGCACCACCGCTGCGCCCGCTTTTTCCAAAAGCCGGGCGTTTTTCTCCTGATGGTTGTCCGTGACATACGGCGACGGCACAATAATGGACGGCAGCCCCGCACAGCAGATTTCCGCCAGCGTACTGGCGCCGGCACGGCAAATGACAAGGTCGGCCTGCGCCATGGCCTTGTCCATTTCAAAAATATATTCGCGCAAATCAACATTGGGAGCTTTGTCCAGATCGCAGCCTTTTTTCCGTATCTCCTCGGGCATCCACCGGTAATTGCTTGTCCCGGCCGCGTGCAGCAGATTAAACTCGCCCTCCTGTACCGTGCGGACGATAAAATCCACCATTTTCCGATTCATGTACAGCGCCCCCACCGAGCCCCAGAAAGACAGCACCATGGGCTTTTCCCGCGCAAACACCGGACTGTAGACCGTATCGCGGCAGCGCACAATTTCCTCACGCACGGGGCTGCCCGTCAGCACGGTCTTTTTCGCGTGCACAAGAGCCGCTGTTTCCTCAAAGCCCAGCATGACGCAGTCGGCACGGCGGCTGAGCAGGCGCAGGGCGACGCCAGGCGTCGCGTTGACCTCCAGCAGCGCTGTTTTGACGCCCAGCTGCTGGGCTGCAGCCACCATGGGGTAGCTTGCATAGCCGCCGGTGCCCACAACGACATCGGGCTGCACCCTGCGCAAAATGCTTTTTGCCTCACGCACGGCCGCCAGCGCATTCTGACCGGCCCGCACATTCTGCCGCAGGCCGGAAAGGCTCAAGCTTCTCGAAAGCCCCGCCAGCGGAAAGGCAAACAGCTCATACCCTGCACGCCCTACCAGCTTCTCTTCAATTCCGCCCCGGGCGCCGGAAAACCAGATTTCGCACGGTTCCTGCTTTTTGAAGTAGTCGGCCGCCGCGATGGCCGGGTTGACATGCCCGGCGGTTCCTCCGCCGCAGAAAATCACTTTCATCCGTTCTCACCTATCCTTGTTTCGGCGCCGGAATCCGCCTTGACACCGACAAAACCACGCCGATTTCCGCCAAAAGAACCATGAGCGCCGTGCCGCCCGAACTGAAAAACGGCAGCGATACGCCCGTCACGGGCATCAGCCCGGTCACCACGCACATATTGATGGTGGTCTGCAGTGCAATCTGCGTGGTCACCCCTGCTGCGAGCAGCGTTCCAAACTTGTCGCCCGCCCGCGCCGCGATGTAATAGCCGCGCAAAATCAGCGCTGCGAACAGAATAATGACCAGCAGCGCGCCGATAAGACCCATTTCCTCACACCAGACGGCAAAAATAAAGTCATTGGCCGGCTCGGGGAGAAACAGGTGCTTTTGCCTGCTCTGTCCGAACCCGAGCCCCCACACACCGCCCGAACCGATGGCCAGAAAGGACTGGATTGCCTGAAGGCCGTCATCTCTCGGATCGATAAAGGGATCCAGCCAGACGCGCAGACGCTGCTGCGCGTGCGGCATGGTCAGCATGAGGTACACCATACCCGCCGCACCGGCGCTTCCGCCCAGAACCATCCAGAACAGATTGGTGCCTCCGATAAACATCATAATCACGCCGATTCCCGCCACGATGATCATGCCGGAAAGGTGCGGCTGCAGTGCCATCAGCCCGCACAGCGCGCCTATCATGGCAACAAAGGGCAGCGTCCCGTACCGCAGCGTGTGCATTTTTTTTGGCCCGTATATCGAAATCAGGCTGGCAAAGCACAGTATGACGGCAAACTTTGCAATCTCGGACGGCTGAAACTCCGTCACCTTGAGGTCAATCCAGCGCGTTGCGCCGTTGTGTGTGACCCAGATGGCCGGAATCAGCTTGCGGGTGGCCAAAAGCGCAATGCTGAAACCCATGACCGGCAGGGCAAAGTAATGAAACTTGTGGTAGTTCATGCGCGAAATGATGAACATGGCCACAAACCCGGCCGCCGCAAAGGCCCCCTGCCTGATTACATAGTGAAACGAGTTTCCCTGCTCATACAACGCATCGACATGGCTTGCCGAAAACAGGGCAAGCAGACCAATAGCCTGCAAAAGCACCACCAGCATGGTAAACGGCGCGTCTATGCCCGACAGCTTTTTGCGCGGCTGTTCCATTTCCCGCACGGGCAGCTGTGACAGCTCGCGCGGCGCTGAAAGCGCAGCGCTCTGGCCGCCCCGCGCGCTTTTCTTTGACTTTTGCGTGTCGGTCACCTCCGTAGGATATCAGCCGAAAAACAACGTCGCCGCACAGAAAACCGCCGTAACCAGGGTAAACACCCGGACAATTTTCCGCTCGCTCCAGCCGCACATTTCAAAGTGGTGGTGGATGGGCGCCATTTTGAAAATTCTTTTGCCGCCGCTGAGCTTGTAATAGCCCACCTGTACAATGTCGGACAGCGTTTCAACAATATACACCACGCCAACCGGCACCAAAATGAGCGGCATGTCATAGACAAATGCCATGGCGCACACCGCGCCGCCCAAAAACAGCGACCCGGTATCGCCCATAAACACGCGGGCCGGAAAGTGGTTATACAGCAAAAAGCCCAGCGTCCCGCCCGCCGCAGCCGCCGAAAATACCGACGGTGCCGTCAGCGCGTGCTGCGCGTACGCCGCGCAGAAAAACAAAGATACAACCGTCGTCACCGAGGCGCACAGGCCGTCGATGCCGTCCGTCAGGTTGACGGCGTTGACGGCGCCGACAATGACAAAAATGGAAAACAGCAGGTATACACCCCACGGCAGCCCCAGGGCAAAATCGGTAAAAGGCACGCGCAAAACGGGGGTCAGATACCCCTGAACGCGCAGCACCGTGAGAAACAGCGCCGCCGCAGCGATTTGCAGCAGCAGCTTTTGCAGCGCCGTCAGACCCTTGTTGCGTTTTTTCTTGACCTTTGTGTAGTCATCAATCCAGCCAATGCCGCCGAAAACCAGGCTGAGCGCCAGCATATACGCCGGCCGCGCATCACCGGAAAGCCCCATGACAAATGCCGCTGCCAGCGCCGCGGCAATGCCTGCAATAAAAATAACTCCGCCCATGGTCGGCGTATTCTGTTTGCTCATGTGCCAGGTCGGCCCATCCTCCAGGATCTTCTGCCCGAACTTGAGCCTGCGCAGCGCCCGGATGGCCGCCGGTCCCACCGCAGCCGAAACGGCAAACGCCAGGCCGCCCGACAAAAACATCGCATACAGCTGTTCCTTCATCGTATCCGTACCCCCGAACCTTTCAGCGTCCTTTATTCGCCCCGCAGGCAGGCCGCAATTTCCTCCCGCTCATCCAAGTGCAGCTTGACACCCTTTACCTCCTGATAGGTTTCATGCCCCTTGCCCATCAGGACAACCACATCGCCCGCCTGCGCCATACCCAGCGCATACCGGATGGCTTCACGCCGGTCCACAACAACGTGCACTTCGGCAGAGCAGCCCTCCAGCCCGGGCAAAATGTCGTCAATAATGCTCCGGGGGTCTTCAAACCGCGGATTGTCGGTCGTAACAATACACACATCAGCGCCTGTTCCGCCCACTTTCCCCATCATGGGACGCTTGGTTTTGTCGCGGTTTCCCCCGCAGCCGAACAGCGCAATCACGCGCCCCTTTGCAAAACCGCGCACGGCGGACAACACGTTTTCCATCCCGTCGGGCGAATGGGCGTAGTCAATAATGACGGTATAGTCCTTTCCGGTGGGAACCACCTCTATGCGCCCCTTGACCCCGTGCAGGCTGCGCATGGCACCCACGACCTTTTGAAAATCCAAACCCAGCGCCAGTCCCACGCCGACGGCGCACAGCGCATTGTAAACCGAAAACATGCCCGGTATCGCAAGGCTCACCCGGCCGATGTTCCCCGTTGTCAGCGCCTCAAACTCGATGCGGTCAGCCAGAAGCCGGATGTTTTTGGCCGTCAGATCGGCCGTGTCCGACTTTGCCGAATACGTCAGGCAGGGGCACTGCGCCGCGCTGAGCATCACTTCATACCAGGGGTCGTCGGCGTTGACAACCGCTGCGCTGCAGTGGGAAAACAGCAGGCTCTTGGCGCGCGCATACTCTTCCATGGTGTTGTGAAAGTCCAGATGATCGCGTGTCAGATTGGTAAAGGCGGCTGCCGCAAAATGCAGCCCCTCCACGCGGTTTAGCACCAGCGCGTGCGACGACACCTCCATGACCGCCCAGGCGCATCCGGCGTCGCTCATGGCGCGCAGCAGACGAAACATATCATAAGACTCGGGCGTGGTGCGCTCCGCCGGCACTTCCTCCTGGCCTATCAGGGTGTGGTTTGTGCCCAAAAGCCCCACTTTTTCCCCTGTGCACTGCTCAAGCATGCCTTTGATAAGGTGCGTCGTCGTGGTTTTTCCGTTGGTTCCCGTCACGCCTACCAGCTTCATGCCGCGCGCCGGATGGCCGAAAAAGGCGTCGGACAATACCGCCAGCGCGTACCGGCTGTTTTTGACGACGACATACGGGCCGCTGCTGTCGGGAGCCTCCTCGACCACGGCCGCAGCACAGCCCGCCGCCAGCGCCTGCTGCACATAGCGGTGCCCGTCGGTCTGATATCCGCGCACGGCGACAAACAGCATCCCCGGCGCAGCCTTGCGCGAATCATAGCAGATGTCGCTGATTTCCAAATCACCCGTGCATCCCACAAGGGTGTGCTCTGTTGCCTCAAGCAGCTGTGAAAGCTTCATGTTTCCTCCTTCTCGGCGGAAATTACTCCGCCCTCTGATCCATGTCGCTGAAGTCGACCGTGATAACCGTGCCCACGGCCACCTTTTCCTCTGCCTTGATGTCCTGCTTGACGGCAACCACATTGCCGCCTTCAGAGTTTATCGCGCCCGTCGCACGGATGTACAGGTTGATATTGCTCAGTGTCCTGCGGGCGTTTTCTATGGTCATTCCGGTCAAATCCGGCACGGTTACCAGCTTTTCGGACTTGGTGCCGCCCATGTACAAAATAACTTCTGCCTTGCTCGACACCACGGCGCCGGCCGCGGGAATCTGATCGGTCACCACATCGCCGCTGCCTTCCGTGCGGTAATTGATGCCGTTTTGCTTCAGCGCGCTCTCCGCCTGCGCCCGGTCATAGCCGACCACGCCGGGAACGGTTACGTCTTTCTGCTCCATCTCATCCTCGGTGTATATCGGTTCCACCTCGAGATAGGGCAGCACGTCTTCCATGATGCGCCGGATAACCGGCGCCACGGTGATGCCGCCGGTCAGCGGATATACATCCGGCTCGTCGAGCATGACAAGCACGGCGATCTGCGGGTCGTCTGCCGGCGCAAAAGCGACAAACGAGGAAATGCGCAGACCCGTTACGCCCGTCGACAGCTCCTTGGCCTTTTTCTCCGAAGTGCCGGTTTTGCCCGCGATGCGATATCCCATGACATAGGCGTTTTTGCCGGTACCGACCGTGACAACCTGCTCCAGAATATCGCACATCTGCTCGGAGGTTTCCTCGGAAATGACCTGGCGCACTTCAGTGCGTCCGAAGCTTTCGACGATGTTGCCTTCACTGTCGATAATTTCCTTGACCACGTGCGGCTGCAGCAGCGTACCGCCGTTGGCCACCGCGGAAACCGCCGTGATAAGCTGCAGCGGCGTAATGGAAAAGTTCTGGCCGAACGCCGCGACAGCGAGGTCGGTCGGCCCCATATCGCTGAAATAAATGCCTTCCGCTTCGCCGGGCAGGTCGATTCCGGTTTTTTCCCGCAGCCCGAACGCGCGGAAATACTCGCTGAACGTGCTGATCCCCAGCGACTGGCCGATTTCGATAAACGCCGGGTTGCACGAATTGCAAATGGCCTCCACAAGGCTCTGCGAGCCGTGCCCGGCCGGCTTCCAGCAGCTGATGCGCCACTTGTCAACCATTTTGTAGCCGGGGCAGTAATACCGGCTGTCCAGCGACACCACCTGCTCCTCCAGAGCCATGGAGGCGGTCAGGATTTTAAAAGTGGAACCGGGGTCGTACGCGTCGGATATGGCCTTGTTGCGCCACTGCTCGTTGAGCACTTCAGTGCGCTTTTTGGTGCGTTCCTCGCCGCTGAGCGCTTCCACAGCCGCGGCGTCCTCCTCGTCGACAATGGTAAACGGGTCGTTGGGATCAAAGTCCGGCTTGGTCGCCATGGCCAGAATGCCGCCGGTGTTGACATCCATGATGATGCCCGCGACCTTGTTGCGCACCTTGTTGTCATACAGCGCCATTTCCAGGTTTTTTTCCAGATAATGCTGAATGACTTCGTCAATGGTCAGCACCAGGCTGTTGCCGTCCTGGGCATCGTAGTACATCTCATAGTCAAAGGGCATTTCGTCACCCCGGGCGTTGGTTGCGCGCACCACACGTCCCGGCGTGCCCTTCAGCACATCGTCATATTCGCTTTCCAGACCGGAAAGCCCCTGCTCGTCGGTGCCGACAAAGCCCAGCACATGCGACAGGAAGTTTCCGAACGGGTAGTACCTCGTGGAATCCGGTACCATATAAATGCAGTTGAGCTCGTTTTCGCTGATAAAGTCCCGGATTTTGTCGGTGACTTCCTTTTCAACGCCCTTTTTCAGCTCAGTATACGTCGATTTTTCCTGGACTTTTTTCAGTACCGTATCGTAATCCATGTCCAGCAGCTCGGACAGCGTGCTGGCTATCAGAAGGCCCTGCTCCTCGTCCTTGATTTTTACCGCTTCCAGTGTTACCGTTTCGGTAGAAGCGCTGATGGCCAGCGGCTTCATGTTGACATCGTAAATGGTGCCACGCACCGGCGTCAGCGTTTTGTCCCTCGTCTGCTGCGCCAGCGCCTTTTGCTGATAAAACTCATGGTTTATCACCTGCATGTAAAACAGGCGAACCGCCACACACAAGAAAACCGCGATTCCCAAAATACCCGCTGAAATCAGCAGACGCTTCAGCATTTTATTTTCCGCATTTCGCCGCACTGTACCACCTCAGGATTTACGCTATAGGATGAGAATTGCCTTTGTGAAAAAACGGGAGTAAGAAATGTTTTGCATTCCTCACTCCTCCGGCTGTTTATGTATACTCTCTGTGTCAGTTCAAATATTCCACCACGGCGTTGAAGGTGCGGATAAGCCCGGCTATCAGTGCCGGCGTTTTTGCTTCTTCCTGCGCCATAGACGAATGTTCGGGGCTGCTGAGGTCAACGTAGGTCACCTGGGAGTCGTTCTGCTTGACCATCCCCATGTCCTGCGCGCACTGCTCGACATACGTCAGGTTGTACAGCTGCTCTTTTTTGGCGTTGAGTGCGTTTTCCTCGCTCTGCAGCTCGCTGAGCTGTTCTTTGAGCTCGGTGTTGTGCACCGCAAGCTCGGTCAGCTCCGTGTAGCCGCTCAAAATCATCATGGCCACGGCAAACACACAGGCGATAATCACGGTGTATTTCCCGTACGGCACCTTTGCCGGAGCACGGCGGCGCGCCTTGTTCTCGGGCAAAAGCTCCATCTGGGCGCCCCGCGCTTCACGGGGCAGGGGCTGCCGGTATTGTTCCGCATTCTTTTTGCGCGCGGCCGATGCTGCCATGTTGTTTCCTCCTCACTGTCTGTGAAACTGTGCTTTATAATTTCTCTGCCGTTCTGAGCCGGGCCGAACGCGCGCGCGGATTGCTGCGCAGCTCTTCCTCTCCGGCCGTAACGCCGCCTTTGTCTATCAGGCGGACCTTCGGCTTGCGTTTGCAAACGCACACCGGAAATTCCTTGGGACAAATGCAGCCCTTTGCAAGCTCCGCAAAGGTCTGCTTGACGATCCTGTCTTCCAGCGAGTGAAAGCTTATCACCGCGATGCGCCCTCCCGGCCGCAGCAGCGGTTCGGCCCGCAGCAGCGCCTCGCGCACCGCCGTCAGTTCTCCGTTGACTTCGATGCGGATCGCCTGGAATGTGCGTTTGGCCGGATGCTGTTTTTCCCGCCTGGCCGCAGCCGGCATCGCGCTGCGGATGACTTCGCTCAATTCAGCCGTCGTGCGGATCTCGCCGCTGCCGCGCCGCCGCACAATGGCCTCGGCAATGCGCGCGGCATAGCGCTCTTCCCCATACTCTGAAATGATCTGCTTCAGCTGCTGTCCGCTGTAGCCGTTGACCACCTCAAAAGCGCTGAGTTCCTGCCGGCGGTCCATGCGCATGTCGAGCGGCGCGTCGTTTTGATAGGAAAACCCGCGCTCCGGCGTGTCGAGCTGATAAGAGGACACGCCAAGATCCAGCAAAATGCCGTCAACACCGGAAATGCCCAGGTTTTCCAGCACCTTGTCCATATCCTTAAAATTGCTTTTGACAAAATCAATGCGGCAGGCTGTGCCCGTCAGCCTGACCCGCGCCGCACACAGCGCGTCATCGTCGCGGTCAATGCACACGAGCCGGCCCTGCGCCCCGAGACGCGCGGCAATCAGGCTGCTGTGCCCGCCGCCGCCCGTCGTGCCGTCGACATAAATGCCATCAGGACGAATGGCAAGGGCCTGCATGCACTCCCCGGCCAGAACCGGCACATGGTAAAACTCCATATGTCAGAACCCCAGCTCGTCCATGGCTTCGGCCGCCGCTTCGGACGTGACCTCACGGCTGTAAGCCAGCCAGCGTTCGGCGTTCCATATTTCCGCGCGGCCCGAAACGCCCAGCACATACACTTCTTTTTTCAGATCCGCGTACTCACGCAGGTGCGTCGGGAGCAAAATACGCCCCTGTGCGTCCACCTCACAGCTGGCCGCGCCCGAAAAGAAAAAACGCTGCAGGCCGCGTGATTTGGACATGGGCAGCGCGGCGATTTTTTTCTCCAGCTCGGCCCACGCCTCCTCCGAATACACAAACAGGCAGTTGTCCAGCCCCTTGGTCACAATAAAGCTGTCGCCCAGTTCTTCGCGCAGCTTGGCCGGAAAGAAAAGGCGGCCCTTGGCGTCAATATTGTGCGGGTACTGGCCCAGCATCCTTTCCCACCTGCCTCATCTCAATGGTCTTTTGTGGCACTTTGCGCCACTTTCCCCCACTGCTTGTTCTTTTATTATACGCAGTGGCAGTTGAAATTGCAAGGGCTTTTTCATAATATTTACCAGAAAAAAACTGGTTTTTTTGAAAGAAAAGCGTGATTTTTTGAAACATAAAACATATGTTCGATTTTTTGGCAAAAAGAAACCCGCGGAACCGTTCTTTGTCCGCGGGTTTCTTCTTTTGCATTGTTTTTGG
>CANUCM010000145.1 GCA_947856675.1 uncultured Clostridia bacterium
ACGCAGGAAAAGGTCGCGCGGCTCATTGCCCATCTGCGCGGCATGAACGACGAGCTCAACATCCCGCAGTGCATCGCGCACTACGGCGCCGACGGCCTGCCGGCCGAAAAGGGCTTTGTGCCCGAGAAGGTGTTCCTTGAGCGCCTGCCCGAAATTGCCAAAAACGCACTGGCCGACGCCTGCACCGGTTCCAACCCGCGTCAGCCCAGCGTGGAGGAAATGGAAAAGCTGCTCAAGTGCTGCTACTACGATCTCGACGTCGACTTCTAAAAGACGGAAAATGAAAAACGCACCCCCGTTTGGGGGTGCGTTTTTTTACGGCCGGATTTCGGGCTGCGCGCGGGAAAAGAGCGCCGCGCTTTCGCCGCGGGTGACGTTTGTTTCGGGGCGGAAGGAGCCGTCGGTATAGCCCGTGATGATGCCGGCGCGCGCCAGCGCGGCAATTTCGTGCGCGGCCCAGTGATCCTGCGGCACGTCGGGGAACGGGGAGGGGGCCTGGGGGTCGAGCGAGGCCTCCACGAGCCGCGCAAGCAAAACGGCCGTTTCGGCGCGCGACACCGGCGCGTCGGGGCGGAAGGTGCCGTCCGGATAGCCGGTGACCAGCCCGGCCTGGGCGGCGGCGGCGATTTCGGCGCGCGCCCAGTGGGAAGCCGTGTCGGAAAAACCGGCGTTTTCCTCCGCGGCCGCAAGCCCCAGCGTGCGCACGGCAATGACGGCGGCCTGCGCGCGGGTCAGCTGCAGCTCGGGGCCGAAGCGGGCGTCGGAAACCCCCTTTAAAATGCCCTGGGACGACAGTTTGACGATGTGATCCTTGGCAAAGTGGCCGGAAATGTCGGAAAAATACGTGCCGTTGAGCCACAGCTCATAATAATCCCACACATCGGCGGTTTCCTGGCCGGCGCTCCAGTTGCCCGCGCCTTTCAGGCCGTAGCGGCCGACGAGCGCCAGCTTTGACTTGATGGAGTCGGCGTTTTCATAATGGATTTCATAGCTCCCGGCCGGCAGCCTGCGCCCGGCGACGGTGACGGGCTCGGTCAGGGTGGTGCGCAGCACGGGCGCGCGCTGCGCGGCGTCATAGCTGATTTGCCCGCCGAAGCGCTGATGCAGCTGCTGCACCTGCGTCAGCGAAACGCCCTGGCCGGACACCGTGCCGTCGCTGCTCCACATGCGGCCGAAAAACGGGATGCCCAGCACCAGCTTTTCCCCCGGCACGTGCCGCAGCGCATATTCCACCGAGCGTTCGACAAAGGGGTAGCCCGCCACGCTGCCCGGCGCGGAGCCGCTGTAATGCTCGTCGTAGGTCATGAGAAACAGGTGGTCGGCATGCTGCGCAAGCCCGGCGTAGTCGTAAGAGCCGTGCCAGCCCTTGTCCCAGCCGCTGGGGTTGGCGGCCACGGCGACGGATACCTCCTTGTGCGCGGGCAGCTTGGCGCGCAGAAGGCGCACAAGCTCGACATAGTGGCTGCGGTGCGCCTCGGTGACATTTTCAATGTCGACGTTGACGCCGTCCAGCCCGTACTTTTCCACGGCCTGGGCTATCTGCGTGCTCAGCGCTTCGGCGTTTTCCAGGGCTTTCTGGCCCGAGGGGCGGTCCCAGTGGTTGCTTAAAAAGGGCACCACGCGGATGGACTTTTCGTGCATGGCGGAAATAAACCGGGTGCTGACGGCGTTGAGCTTGAGCGAGCCGTCGGGGTTTATGTCAAAGTACGAGGGCGAAACGACGTCCAGCGTGCCGGCCGCGCGCAAAACGTTTTCGGTCTGCTGCTCGGACGTGCCGAAGTAGACGTAGGACATGGCATAATTGCCGCCGGTTTCCTGGCGGGCCAGGGAGGAAAAGGGCACGGAGAGCACAAGCCCGCCCGCGGCGAGGACCCTGACGGCGCGCACATACAAAACGCGCGCTGTGCGGCGCGGCCGGGCGCCGGGGAACAGCTCGCGGGCCATTTCCCCCGCGCCGGCGGGAACCAGAACAAGGTCGACAAAGCCCGAGGGGCTCTCCAGAACAAAACAGCGAAACGGCATGCAAAAACGGCTCCTTTTTTCTGCTTAGTGTGGCAGAAAAAGGAGCCGTTATGCGCAAAAAGCGCTCAGCTTTCGCGGCGCAGGCGCACGTCGAGCTGATTGTAGGGGATGTTGATGCCGGCCTGCTCCAGCGCTTTTTTGACGCGCTCGAGCGCGGCGGAGCGCACTTCCCAGTAATCGGCGTTTTTGACCCAGACGCGGCACAGGATTTCGACCGCCGAGGCGCCGAGGTTCCACACGCGCACAAAGGGCTCGGGAGAGCGCATGATGCGTTCGTCCTCGAGCAGCGTGCGCTCGATGAGCTGCCGCGCCTGCCCGGCGTCGCATTCGTAGCACACCGAAAAGGTCATTTCCAGGCGGCGGTCCTGCTCGGCCGAGTAATTGACGATTTTGTCGGCCGACAGCGCGCCGTTGGGGATGTAGATGCGGTGGTTGTCGATGGTTTTGACGACCGTGTGGATAAAGCCGATGGAGTCGACGGTGCCCGACGCGCCGCCCGACACCTCGATAAAATCCCCGGTGACAAAGGGCTTGCTCACCAGCACGAAAATGCCGCCGGCGAGGTTGGAAAGGCTGGTCTGCATGGCGAGCGACACGGCCAGGCCGAAAGCGCCGAGCAGGGTGATGAGGCTGGTGACCTGGATGCCCAGCTGCGGGGCGATGATGAGCACGAGCACAAACCACAAAAGCCCGCGCAAAACGCCGGCGGCCAGCGAGCACACGCTGGGGTCAAGGCTGGTGCGGCCGATGAGCCGGGAAAAGAGGCGGACAAGGTAGTGTATGGCAACCAGGCCGACGGCAACGGTGAAAACGAGGTGCAGAATGACGCCGAACGAAAGGCGGGACAGCGTGGTCAAAACGGCATTGAGGGTGGAAGACACGGGCAAAACCTCCTTTTTAAAAATCAGCTGAGGGAAGAAAACCAGTCACGTACGGCGAGGAAAATGGCGTTGGCCTCAGCGGTCAGCTTTTCGGGGGTGTTGACGCAGCAGGAGTCCTCGGGGTGGTCGATAAAGGCGTATTCGGTGATGACGGCGGGGACGGACACGTCGGCGGCGGCGCGCAGCAGGCCGTAGTAGTCGCGGCCGAGGGAGTTTTTGCGAAACAAAATGTCGTTAATCGGGCGGCCCTGGCTGGCAAAGTAGGCGCCCAGCAGCTCGGCGAGCGTTTTGGAGGGGCCGCCGTATTCGTCGCCGACCTGCGCGAGCACGGTGGCGCCCGTGGCGGTGTGGGAGTCGGAGGCGTTGTGGTGCACGCTGAGCAAAAGATCGGGGCACAGCGCGCGCACCTGCGCCATGCGATCGGTCAGCATGACGGTGTCAAACTCGCCGCGCGTTTCGACGACGCGGCAGCCGGCGGCGCGCAGCATGCCGGCAAGCTCGGAGGCCACGGCGTAATTGAGCCGTTCCTCATAGCCCACCCACTGCGAAACGGCGCCGATGTCGCTGCCGCCGTGGCCGGCGTCGACCATGACGGTGCGGTTTTCAAAGGCGGGGTCGCCGCCCACGACGGCGATGCGCCGCGCGTCGTCCCACCACACGGGGATGCTCAGGGCCGCGCACAGATCGCGCAGGCGGTAATAGTGGCTGCCGTCGATGAGGCAGGAGCTCAGCTCGGCGGGCTGGCCGTCTATCAGAAGCTGCGCCGTGGGGGGCAGGGCCAGGGACGGGTCAAACGGCCCGCTTTCGTGGGGGGTGTTTTCCGTGCCCAGCGGATCGTAGGCGCCGCCCGTGGTCAGGGACACAATGCGCTGCGCATCGTCCCACTGCACGGAAAATCCGGCGTCGGTGCCGCGCAGAAACCAGGCGACGTCGCGCAGGCGGACATAGTTTTCGCTGTCGAGCAGGTAGCTGTAAAAAATGGTCTCCTGGCCTTTGATCAGCGTCGGCTGCGTGTGGCACAGCGCCGTGTCAAAAGCGGCGGAGTTTTGCGCAAACAGGGGGAAAATCAAACAGAGCACAAGGGCGGGCAAAAGCTTGCAGAGGCGGGATTTCATGGCGAAGATTCCTTTCACACGGGGAAGTTGACATAAAACGACACGGAATAATTATACCGCACCCCGGCGCCGCGCGCAAGCGGAAAAGGCTTACAACGCGCGCCATTTACAAACGGGGGAAAATACAGTATAGTAAAGGTGTCATGATGTTTTTTTACGGGAGGCTTGCCGGTGAAACCCGAAGCATACAGAAAAATCCGGGAGCCCGTTTCCGGGCTGTACCGGGGCGCGGCGCACGCCGCTTCGCTGTTTCTCAAAGCGGCGTGCGGGCTGCGCGTTGAAACGCACGGCGACGTGCCCGTGAGCGGCCCCCTTCTGGTGCTGTGCTCGCACGAGGGCATGGCCGATTTCGCCGTGACGGCGGCGGCGCTGCTGCCCAGAAAGGTGCACTTTGTGTGCGCCGAGGAGTTTTTCCGCAGGCCGGTGCTGGCGCCGCTGCTGCACGCGCTGGGCGTGATTCCCAAGACGCAGTTTTCCGCGGACCCGCGCAGCATTTTGTCCATGCTGCGCGTCGTGGGCGCGGGGGGCATCGTGTGCCTGTACCCGGCGGGGCAGACCTCGATGGTGGGGCGGCCGGGCGCCGTCAGCCCGGTCATTGCGAGGCTTATCCGCAAATGCGGCGCGCCGGTGGCGGCGCTGCGGCTGCACGGCGGCTTTTTTACGCGCAGCCGCTTTGCAAAGGGGCTCAACTTCGGGCGCATTGACGCCGAGCTGAGCCTGCTGTTTACAAAGGAGGAGGCGCAGCAGCTGGACGCGCAGACGCTGTGCAGCCGGCTGGAAAAGGCCATCGATTACGACGAGTACGCGTGGCAGAAACGCGTGCAGGCGCGCTTTTTTTCGCTGCACCGCGCCCGGGGGTATGAAAACATGCTCAGCCTGTGCCCCCGCTGCGGCTCGCGCGGCAGTTATGTTTCCCGCGGCAGCCGGGTCCGGTGCGAGCACTGCGGCAACGGCGGCATAATCAGGCGGGATATGCGCCTGCATGCCGACGAGGGCAGCGTCTTGCCCGAAACGCTGCCCCAGTGGCTCGACATGCTGCGCCGCGACTGGGACAGCCGGCTGGCGCACGGCGGGTTTCTGATGAAAAGCCGCGTGCGCATCGAGCGCTGGGACGGCCGGCGCTTTCGCCCGCAGGGCGGGGGCGTCATCACGCTGGACGAGCAGGCCTTTTGCTGCCTGCCCGACGGCGGGGAGCCGCTGCGCGCCGAAAACGACCGGCTCGAGGCCATGCGCTGCGTGCCGGGCCGGTATCTTGAGATGATGTGCGGAAAAACCGCGGTGCGCATGTATCCCGAAAAAGGGCGCACGGTCACGGAGTGGAAGCTCGCGCAGGAATATCTGCACGGGCGCAGCATAGAGAAAAAACAGCAGGAAAACGGAAAGGGGTGCAACCATTGAGTACGGTACACATCAGGGACTTTGAAAAAATCGGAGGCATTTCCGAGCTGTCCGTTTTGGAGGACGGCCGGCGCGCGGTATTTTGCGTGCAGCACGCCGATGTTTCAAAAAACCGGTACGAGGAGCGTCTGTATCTGCTCGACGTGGACGAGGGCCGGTGCCGCGCGCTGACGCAGAGCGGCGGCTCGGGCTATGCGCTGTGCGGGGACGACAGCCTGATTTTCCCCGCCCTGCGCAGGCCGCAGGACAAAAAAGCGGTGGAAAACGGCGAGCTGTTGACGGTGTATTACCGGCTGCCGCTGTCGGGCGGCGAGGCGCGCGAGGCCTTCCGCGTGGAGGCGCAGGTCAAAAAAATCGAGAGCCTGGGCGGCGGGCGCTGGCTTGTCAGCCATCTGTGCGACCTGACGCGCCCCGATGTGAGCGGGCTGTCGGGCGAGGCGCGCACCCGCGCGCTGCTGCAGTGGAAAAAAGAGCAGTCGGAGTTTCACGTCTTTGACGAGATGCCCTTCTGGTTTGACGGCCGGGGCCTTGTCAACAAAAAGCGCACAAGCCTTTCGGTGTTCACCGAGGAAACGGGCACGCTCGTGCCGCTGACCGCGCCGGGCATGGATGTGGGGGCCTATGTGCTTTCGCCCGACAAACAGAGCGTGACCTTTGCCGGCAACGACGTCAAGGACTGGCACATCAACGAAAAGGGCCTGTACCGCGTGAGTGTCTGCGGCGGGCAGACCGAAACCATTGTGCCCTGCCGCGGCCATGAGGTGTCCGACGTGCTGCTGCTCGGCGGGCGCACTGTGTGCAAGGGCTATGTGCACGGCGAGGGCATGGATCTGCGCTCGGCCAAACTGTACGAGGCCTGCTGCGGCACGCACAGCCTGACGCTCGCCCTCGACCCCGACGAGGAGCTGGGCGTCGACATTTCGTGCGAGGCCAACATGGGCGGATGCAGCTTTGGCGTGGTGGGCGATGAAATCTTCCTCATCACAAGCCGGGAATACCGCGCGCGCCTGTGCGCCTGGAAGCCGGGGCAGGACGCGCTGCGCGTGCTGTCGCCGGAAAACCTCAACATTTTGTCCTTTGCCGCGGCGGGGCAGCGGGTGCTGGCCGTTGGCTTTGCCGCGGGCGGCGGGTTCCAGGAGGTCTATGAGCTGTGCGCAAACGGCGCGCGGCAGCTGACCCATTTCCATGACGGGCTGTTTGCCGGCGTGCCGCAGCCCGAGCCTTTGTCGGTGCAGTCGGACGGCGTGCGCATCGACGGCTGGGTGCTCAAGCCGCACGGCTTTGTCCCCGGCGGCAGCTATCCCGCCATTTTGTCGGTGCACGGCGGGCCGCGCTGGGCCTATTGCGACGCTTTCAGCCATGAGATGCAGGTGCTTGCAAGCCGCGGCTATTTTGTCTTTTTCTGCAACCCGCGCGGCAGCTCGACGCGCGGCGACGCCTTTGCAGACGTCGCGGACAAGTGGGGCACGGTGGATTATCGGGATGTCATGGCATTTACCGACGAGGTGCTGCGCGCCTATCCCGAAATCGACAAAACCCGCCTGGGCATTACGGGCGGAAGCTACGGCGGGGTTATGACAAACTGGGTCATCGGCCACACCGACCG
>CANUCM010000146.1 GCA_947856675.1 uncultured Clostridia bacterium
ACCGGCAACATTGCGCGCACCTGCGCCGCGACGCGCTCGCGGCTGCACCTCATCGGGCCGATGGGCTTTTCGGTGGATGAAAAGCATGTGCGCAGGGCGGGGCTTGACTACTGGCCGATGGTCGATTTGACGCTGTATGACAGCCTTGCGGAGTTTTATGAAAAAAACCCCGGGGCGCGGCCCTACATGGCGACGACCAAGGCGCGCCGGCGCTACTGCGACGTGCGCTTTCGCGACGGGGACTATCTGATGTTCGGGCGCGAAACGCGCGGGCTGCCCGAGGAGCTGATTTTCGCCGATTACGAGCGGGCCGTGCGCCTTCCCATGCGCGAGGGGGCGCGCAGCTTAAACCTTGCAAACTCGGTGGCCGTCGCCGTTTATGAGGCGCTGCGGCAGCTCGGCTTTCCCGAGCTTGTGTGAGGGGCGCAAAACTTTGCATTTTGCGGGCGGAAAAAGGGCGGTTTTTGCTTGATTTAGGGCAAAGACTGGTATATAATCAACAAGGCCGCAGGTTTGCGGCCGCATAAGAGATTTTTACGATAAGGAGCTGTGTGGCATGGGCCTTAACAAAAAATCCGTCGCCGACCTCGACGTGCGCGGAAAAAAAGTTCTTGTGCGCTGCGACTTCAACGTCCCCCTTTCTGACGGGGTTATCTCCGACGACACGCGCATCCGCTCGGCGCTGCCGACGGTGCGCTGGCTGCTTGAACACGGCGCGGCCGTCATTTTGTGCTCCCACCTCGGGCGGCCCAAGGGGCAGGTAAACCCCAAATATTCCCTCGCGCCGGTGCGCGAGCGCTTAAGCGAGCTTCTGGGCATGCCCGTGGTCATGGCCCGGGACGTCACGGGCGAAAGCGCGCGCGGCGTGTGCCGGGCCGTGCAGCCCGGGCAGGTTGTTTTGCTTGAAAACCTGCGCTTTATGCCCGGCGAGGAGAAAAACGACGAGCAGATGTGCCGCGATCTTGCCTCGCTGGCCGACCTGTATGTCAACGACGCTTTCGGCGCGGCGCACCGGGCCCACGCCTCGACGGCGGGCGTGGCGCGTTTTCTGCCGTCGGCGGCCGGGTTTCTGATGCAGCGCGAAATCGAGGTCATGGGCGGGGCGCTGGAGCATCCGGCGCGGCCGTTTGTCGCCATTTTGGGCGGCGCCAAGGTGGCCGACAAGCTGGCGCTCATTGAAAACCTGCTCGGGCGCTGCGACAGCGTGCTCATCGGCGGCGGCATGTCCTACACCTTCAGCCGCGCGCAGGGCGGCAGCATCGGCCGTTCGCTGTGCGACGAGAGCAAGCTCGACATGGTGCGCGGGGTGATGGACAAGGCCCGCGAAAAGGGCGTTGCGCTGCATTTGCCGCGCGACATCGTCTGCGCGCGCGAGATGTCGCAGGAGGGCGAGATGCGCGTTGTGCCGCAGGGCTGCATCCCCGAGGATTTTGAGGGCTTTGACATCGGCCCCGAAACGCGCCGGGAGTATGCCGGGGTCATTGCAAAGGCCGGCACCGTCGTGTGGAACGGCCCCATGGGCGCCTTTGAGGTGCCGCGCTTTGCCGAGGGCACGCGCGCCATCGCGCGCGCCGTGGCGCAGTCGGGCGCGGTGTCCATCATCGGCGGCGGCGACAGCGCCAGCGCCATCGAGCAGCTGGGCTTTGCCGACAAGGTCACGCACATTTCCACCGGCGGCGGCGCTTCGCTCGAGTTCCTCGAGGGGCGCGTGCTGCCCGGTGTGGACTGCCTGCCTGACAGGCAGTAATTTTAAAGTACCAAGGGGAAACACTGCTTATGAACAGAAGATACCGCAAAACCATTATCGCCGGCAACTGGAAAATGAACAAGACGGCGGCCGAGGCGCGCGCGTTTTTGCTCGAGCTCAAGGCCAAGTCGGTGCAGGCGCGCTGGTGCGACGTCGTGCTGTGCGTGCCCTACACGCTCATCCCTTCGGCCGTGCGCGCCGCCAAGGGCACCAAGGTGGACATCGGCGCGCAGAACGTCCACTACGCCGAAAACGGCGCCTTTACCGGCGAAGTTTCGTGCGGCATGCTGCGCGAGGCCGGCGTGCGCTACGTCATCATCGGGCATTCCGAGCGCCGGCAGTATTTTGGCGAGACCGACGCGCTTGTCAACAAAAAAGTGCTGGCCGCGCTGCAAAGCGGGCTGCGCCCCATCGTGTGCGTGGGCGAGAGCCTGGAAATGCGCGAGCTGGGCGTCACGCTCGACCAGGTGCGCGCCCAGGTCAAAATGGCGCTCAACGGCGTGCCCTCCGAGCTTTTGCGCAAGGTGGTCATCGCCTATGAGCCCATCTGGGCCATCGGCACGGGCAAAACGGCCACCGCCGCGCAGGCCGACGAGGTCGGCCGCGTCATCCGCGAGTGCCTGCGCACAAAGTACGGCGCGCGCTGCGCCCGTTCGGTGTCCATTTTGTACGGCGGGTCGATGAACCCCCAAAACGCCGCCGAGCTTTTGTCGATGCCCGACGTCGACGGCGGGCTCATCGGCGGGGCCAGCCTGGATGTCGGCCAGCTTTCGGCCATCATCGACGCGGCCAATCAGTAAAAAGGCGGAATGTTCCTTATGAAAAAACCGGTTTTGCTTCTCATCGCCGACGGCCTCGGCTGCCGCTGCGGCGGGCCGGGGGACGCGGTGTCGCAGGCGCGCACGCCGTGCCTTGACGCGCTGCTTTCGCGTTTTCCCCACGCGCGCCTGCGCTGCTCGGGCCTGGACGTCGGCCTGCCCGAGGGCCAGATGGGCAAC
>CANUCM010000147.1 GCA_947856675.1 uncultured Clostridia bacterium
ATCGTCAGCGGATCGGTTGAGGGCTATGTTTCCATTTTCAAGGACGTCACCAAACTGCGCGAAAGCATGCAAAAGCTGCAGGACAGCCAGGTGCGCATGATGGAACAGGAACGTCTTGCCTCGCTCGGACAGATGATGGGCGGCCTGGCCCACAACCTGAAAACCCCCATTATGAGCATTTCCGGCAGCATGGCCGCTGTCGAAAATCTTTTAAGTGAATGTGTGGCCAGCCTGGGCGACAGCGAAGTCACCGAGGAGGATTTTCGCGAAATTTACGGCGAAATGAGCGACTGGGTGCAGAAAGTTCGTGATTCCTGCACGTATATGTCAGATATCATCAATGCCGTCAAGGGGCAGGCTTCCACTATGGACACGGCCGACGGAGGGGAATTTTCTGCCGATGAGCTTATCAAACGCGTATCCCTTTTGCTGCGGCACGAGCTGCTTAACAGCGGCTGCTCTCTGCAGATTGAGAAGCATTACGAGGGCGACGCCATGATTCCCGGCGACATCAACAATCTTGTACAGGTTGTCAACAACCTTGTGACCAACGCCATCGACGCCCAGCGCCAAAACGGCGACCACACCATCACCGTCGTGCTCTCGCGCGATGAACAGAACTTTAAAATCATGGTGTGCGACCACGGCGTCGGCGTGCCGTCCGACATCCGCGCCCGGCTTTTCCGCCAGATGATTACAAACAAGGGCGCCCGCGGCACCGGCCTTGGCGTATATATCTCCAACGTCGTTGTGCGCGGCCGCTTCGGCGGATCGATGTGGCTCGAGGACAACCCCGGCGGCGGCGCCATATTCGGCGTGTCCATCCCGCTGGAAAACGTTTCGTTTACCCCCCAGAAAGCAGGTGAACCCATTCAATGAGAAAAAACAAGGTTTCAGCGCATCGCAAGGATTTTTCCATTCTCGCCCTTGACGACGACCAGGTCATGACGCTGACGCTTCAGTCCTATTTTGAAGCCTCCGGCTATCATGTCGACACGGAAAATGACCCCGTGGCCGCCGTGGAACGCGTGCGCAACGGAAAATATGACATTTTGCTGCTGGATTTTCTCATGTCACCTATTTTGGGCGACGAGGTTGTGTCGCGCATCCGCGAGTTCAACAAGGACATCTACATCATCCTGCTGACCGGCCACAAAAGCATGGCGCCCCCGCTCAAAACCATCCGCGAGCTCGATATCCAGGGCTATTACGAAAAAAGCGACCGTTTTGACCAGCTGGAGCTGCTCATTGAATCGTGCGTCAAGTCCATTTCGCAGATGCGCACCATCCGCAGCTACCGCGACGGCCTCAATCACATTCTCGACGGGCTGCCCGCCCTGTACCGCAGCGAATCGGCACAGGACGCGCTGACCACCGTTCTGCACGGCGCGGTGTCCCTGCTTCCGGGCGCCGACGGCTTTGCCTACATTGACGCCGGACACCTGGCCGGCATCGGGGACTTTCCGGAGGGGGATCACAGCTTCCGCTTTTTCTGCGGCGAGGGCAAATACCGCGGAGAGCCGCAGGACGGCGAAAAGGTCTACACCGCCTTTCGCGCAGGCGGCGCCGCGGCGCGCCGCAGCGGCGATTTGCTGCTCACGCCCCTGACGGGCGACAAGCATGAAGTGTTCGGCGTCATCTGCCTTGAAACGAGTCAGGGCTGGCGCAGCGACCTTGAGCAGCTGCTGGAGGTCTTTGCCCGGCAGGCCGGCTCGGCTTTGTGCAACGTGCTGTTCCGCACGGTCATCGACGCCAAAAACCGCGAGCTTCGCGACGCCTACACCACCATGCACGCCAATTATCTGGAAATGGTCGACGCCATGCGCCAGATGGTCGACGCCAAGGATCTCTATACCCGCGGCCACTCCGACCGCGTCGCTTACTATGCTCAGCTCATCGCACGGCGCCTGGGCCGCGACGAGACCTACGTCGAACGCGTGCGCATCGCCGGCCTGTTCCACGACATCGGCAAGCTGGGCACCGACGATGTCATTTTGCGCAAGGACTCGGCGCTGACCGAGAGCGAGTACGCCGAAATCAAAAACCACTGCCAGCGCGGCGAACGCATTTTGTCTTCGCTCAGCGCGTTCAGCGACGTCTGCCCCTTTGTGCGCAGCCACCACGAACGCTGGGACGGCCGCGGCTATCCCGACGGCCTGTCCGGGACCGACATTCCCGAGCCTGCGCGCATCATCAACGTGGCCGACTCCTTTGACGCCATGACCTCCCACCGCGGCTATCGCGAAGAGCTTTCCCTCGAGCAGGCCATCGCCCAGCTCCGCCAGGGCCGGGGCACACAGTTTGATCCGGAAATTGCCGATCTGTTCATTGACATCCTCAGTGATTATCCCGCCATCTGCCGTGAGCTTGCCTGGACCTTTGGTCCGGACCCCTCTCAATCTGAAACAAATGAGGTGCGCAAATGAAAAAGTATCCCCCGCTCCTGCCCGCCGACTATTATGATGATTTCCGGCAGTTTCTCTGCGGCATCGCAGAGCGCTACGCAGACCGCTGTGCCGTCACCCAGTACACCCGCAAGGGCGTGCGTGTCGACCACACCTACAACGAGCTTCGGCACGATGCCCTCGCCTTTTCCGCCGCGCTGCTGCTGCGCGGCCTGAAAGGCAAAAACATCGCCATTGTTTCAGAAAACCGCTACGAGTGGCTCGTGGCCTATTTCGGCGCTTCCAGCGCGGGCTGCGTCGCCGTGTGCATCGACATCGAGCAGCCGGGCGAAAAAATCTGCGAAATGCTGCGCACCGCCGAAACGGCCGCCGCCGTCGTTTCCAAAAGCCTCGCCCCCATCTGCCTCGAGGCCCAGGCCGGCATCCCCTCCCTGCACACCGTTGTGTCGTTCGACCCGCAGACGCCCGGGTGCACGGATTTTTCCGAGTTTTGCGCCCCGGGCGCCCAGGCCCTTGACGCCGGCGGGGAAATTCTTGCGCAAAACCCCATTTCCCCGCAGCAGACGGCTTCCATCGTCTACACCTCCGGCACGACCAGCCGCTCCAAAGCCGTCATGCTCAGCCACATCGGCATTCTTCACAACAGCAGCGACACCCTGGCGCTCATCAAGGCCCCGCCGCACCGCTCCTTTGCCGTTTTGCCCATGTACCACGCCTACGGCATCACCGGCTCGGTGCTGAGCAGCCTGATTTCCGGCATCAACGTGTGCGTCAACGGCGACCTCAAAACCATGATCCGCGACATGGAGCTCTTTAAGCCCGAAACGCTGATTGCGGTCCCCCTCATCGCCGAATCGATTCACAAAATCGTATGGGCCAACATCGAAAAATCCGGAAAAAAGCAGCAGCTGACCGCCCTGATGAACCTGGGCCGGGTGCTGGGTGATCCGGGCCTTTTTGTGCGGCGGCTCATGCGCCGGCGCTTTCAGGGCACCTGCCTTGAGTCGCTGCGCCTTATCATCTGCGGCGGCGCGTACCTCGCCGAAAAAATCGCCGTGGAGCTGCACGCTTTCGGCATCCTTGTGCTGCAGGGCTACGGCATCACCGAGTGCTCGCCCGTCGTTTCCACCAACAGCACCGCCGCCTACGACTTTAAATCGGTCGGCTGGGTCATGCCCCGCTGCAAAGTGCGCATCGAGGACGGCGAAATCCTCGTGGCCGGCTCCACGCTGATGAACGGCTACTACAACCGCCCCGACCTGACCGAAAGCTCCATGTCGGGCGAGTGGTTCCACACCGGCGACCTCGGCTACCTCGACCGCGCCGGACGCCTTTATATCACCGGGCGCATCAAAAACCTCATCGTCATGAAAAACGGAAAAAAAGTTTCCCCCGAGGAAATTGAAAATAAAATGTACGACATGCCGCTTGTCAGGGAAGTGGTCGCCTACGGCGCCGCCAGCGGC
>CANUCM010000148.1 GCA_947856675.1 uncultured Clostridia bacterium
TTATCGAGTTCGGGGAGGGCGCAAGCAAATGACCGTCACTTGCCCATACAATGGCCGCCCCTGTGAACGCGGATGCCCTAACCGCTATTGGGACAGGCCCGAAGGCGGCTGCCTGTTTGCCGACCTTGCGGCGTCCTGTGACGCCGTGATCATCTTTGACCCCGAACCCGGCGCAGAGGAGGACAAACCCGATGCCCAGCAATAAGCGCACACCGCACCGCGCCCGGGACCGCCCCGGCGGATTTCACTTCCCGCACCCGCCCGGCGGGCTTTACGCCTTAACCGGGAACATTTTCACGTGAAAGAAGGTCCTGCCATGGAAAACCACCCCACCGCCCCGCCGGGGCTTGAAGCCTGGGCCAAGCCAGAGCGAACCGAGAGCGCCCCAGCGGAACAGAGCACCGGGCAGCAGGAAGCAAACGCAGCCCTTGCGGCGCTGGCCGCCACCGGCAACACCTTTGCCCTGGGCCAGCTGTGGGAGATCAACCGGGGGCTGCTGCGCGCCCTGTTCTGGCGGTGGTATCCGGCGCACAGGACCCTGGCGGACGCGCACGGCATGACCGCAGACGACTTTGAACAGGAGGGCTATTTTGCCGTCCAGTACGCAGCCCAGACCTACCAGCCGGAGGCGGGCAGCTTCTCAAACTGGCTGGGGCAGGCCATGCAGCGGCAGATTGGCCGGGCATTGACCGGCGGCCATCGCCGCAGCGTGACCGATGCAGACGGCAAGCAGCACACCGTTTCCGCCAACCCGCTGAACCACTGCGCCAGCCTGGACACGCCCCTGGACGAGGACGACAGCGGCGCGTCCACCCTGGGCGAGCTGCAGCCCGACCCGGCGGCCGCCAGCGCCATGCAGGCGGCGGAGGATGCCATCTTTCAAGAGCAGCTGCACGCCGCCCTGGAAGAAGCCCTGCACAAGCTGACCGAGCGCGAGCAGGCGGTCATCCGCGGGAAATACTATGCCGGCAAGACGGTGCGCCAGATCAGCGAGGAACAGGGCCTGACAATAGGCCAGGTCAACACGGCCAAGACATCCGCGTTCAGCAAGCTGCGCCGCAACCCGCGCCTGATGCGCTGGCGGGAGGAGACCATCCAGCGGCGTGCCTGGCACGGAACCGGCTTTTCCGCCTGGTACGCGGGCGGCAGCGTGGAAGAGCGAACGGTCGAGCACCTGGAGATCAAAGGGATATATTTTGCAGTAAATGCAAAAAGCGTTGTATAATCTGTTGTATACAAAAAGAAAAGCACGCAGGAAGCCATGTTCTTGCGTGCTTTTTTGTGGTGGAGATGAGGGGAATCGAACCCCGAAAGAATACCCAACACATTGAAACGCGCAAACAATTCATCGATAATTCGTCACAATGCGTTGTGAATAATCCTGCCTGTTGAAGCAAAATCCAATGTGTTGCAATTTGAAGTGTTGTCAAAAGTGTTGTACGAAAAGGGCGCCCACGCTGTGGACGCCCTTTATTTTTATGCCGTGATGATGAGCTTTGCGAAGATTGCATTAACTTCCTCTGCTGTTCGTGCGCTGTCGCCCTCCATGATATGAGAATACTGGCCGAAAGTATCCATATCAGCGGAATGGCCAACCAGGTCTTTCACTTCCCCGGCGGGTAACTGCTTGACGGCAGATACAAAGCTGTGACGCAATTCATACAGCGAAATAGGTGCTATACCGTTCACGCTGCAATACTTTCGCCAGCGTCCGTATAGGGTGTGTTCACTGTTGATGCAAAAGATGGATTCTTCCTTGCCTGTCAATTCCCGTTGTTTATCCAGCACAGCGCGCGCCAGAGGTGGCAAGGTAAAGGCCCGCACCGCATTATCATTCTTTCCGCGGGTCTGTTCGTTGTAGACGTTCACCGCCCGCTGGATGCGCACGGTATCGCCGTCTATGTCCTTCCAGCGCAGGCCGATCAGCTCACCGGGCCGCAGCCCTGTCAAGACAGCAAAGCGATATGCGCCGATATACTTGTCATAAACTGTTTTCCCGCGCATTTCTGTTGTATCCACACGGAATAGCGTAGCAATATCCGCAGGAGACAGCACTTTTTTCCCTTTCAAGCGAGCACCCGCCGGAACTGTCAGAAATTCCGGGTTCAAATTCGACAACTTGCACCGGCGGCAGTATTTGCAAAATGCCCGTGCGTCGGCACACATATTCTGCAATGTTTTCCGGCTCAGCCCAGCGGCCGCAGCAGCGTTGACAACCTGCTGCAAGTCGTTATCCGTCAGTTGTTCCACTCGCTTCAAACCAATAGATGGTAAAAACCAGTTGCGCCAGCGCACCACCAGCGGCTTCCAGTTGCCTTGACTGGTAGTTTTCTGTAATTCCTTTAACCAGTCACTATACACGGCTTGTACGCGCTGCCTGCCGCCCTCCAAGCCGTCTTGTATCCAGGCATCCGCCTTGCGGTTACACTCGCGCTGCCCCGCCCGCCCGGGCGTGGAACTGTAAAAGTAGCGCCGCTTCCCTTCTCGCTGAACAGCCAGAACCCAACGGCCCCGCTTTTCGTCCCACAAGGGCTTGTTGATGCGTTCTTTCATCGTTCTTCCCTCTGCTGTCATTACATTTTGATGTACCCTAAATGTCTTTAATGACCTTAATTCTTGTATTCGTGAATAAAGACATTAAAGTCATTTTAGTCATTCTACATCAGGTTTCAAAACAACAGGGTCACTCGCTATCACTCTTCTGCTTTGGTGGGCAATATTCCGGATTGCACATCAAATCGCGCATATAGTCCCGCGTTTTGCATAGGCCAGCCCGGTTTAGTGAATAGGTCAGGTCTTTTACTTCATCGCGTAAATCATCCTCTTCTGGTTCTACAATGCTGACATCCGCGCCGGGATGATATGCAAAGCGTTCATCCAATTCCATTATTGGTACATCTAAAGCATCAGCCAAACGCTTCAATGTTTCTGCCTTCGGTTTCCTTACACCTGTTTCCCATTGGGTAATTCCAACCGGCGATATACCGAGTTTATCTGCAAGTTGTTTTTGTGTAAGCCCAGCATTTTTGCGTGCAGCTTTAATTCTCTCTGCGGTCGTCATATATATCACCTCACATTATAAGCAGAGTATACAACACTCCAAGTAAAAAGTAAAGCAAAAGCTGATATTTTTGTGTTGACATATTCATTTGCTTATGCTATATTAAGCATAAGCTTATTTCGGAGGTGATAAACATGAAGATAGACAGAGTAAAACTTATTGCTGAAATGGCGCGGCAGAACATCGGGGTAAAACAGCTTGCCGATAAAGCAGGCGTTTCACGCGTTACAATATCCGCCGTGCGTTGCGGAAAGTCTTGTGGCCACAATACCGCATTACATATTGCCCGCGCCCTGGGTGTGGACATGACCGAACTGCTGGAGGTGGAAGAGCGTGAGAAAGTTTAAGCGTTTACGGCGGGTGATGTTTGAGAAAGACGCCACGATAAAGGACACCGCCAAACTGGCGGGGCTGTCGCCCAGTACGCTGACCGACCACATGGCGGGACACCACCCATTCACCGCCGCCGAGATGAAGGCAATCACTAAGGTGTTGGGCCTTAAACCTGATGACTGTTGGAGGTATTTTGTTGAGGATTATGGCAAACTTTAAGAATCCAGCAGTTGTTGAGCAGTGCGCCATGCGGCTGTTGCCGTTCGCAGAACAATGGCGGCAGCCGGGCGACCTGGTTTGCACAAACGACGACTTTTCGGCCCTGCTGCAAGGGATTGGGAGCCATGCGCTAAATGAGGAAAGCGCGCTGTCCCTGCTGTACTTTCTGGCGCTGACCGCCAACGACAGCGCCAGCCGGGCAAAGCGATGCAAAGCCCTGCTGCTGGCCCGTCTGGACGCCGTGGGGGATGATTCGCCCGATATGTGCAGCGCGTTTCAATCCGACCATCTGGAGCGTTTGAACGCCGGCCCGGCCCAGTTTCAGCCCGCCGGGCTGCGCCTGCTGCGCGAGATCGTCCCGGAGGAAGAAGAACCAGAGCCGGACGGCTTTGCCCCGTTTGAACCGTTTGACGAGGGGCAGGCGGACGACCTGCCCGGCTTCCCGGTGGAAGCCCTGCCGCCTGTGCTGGGCGACTATGCCCAGGCCATCGCAACCAGCTTGCAGGTGCCCGCCGATATGCCCGCCGCTGGGCTGCTGGCGGCCGTTTCGCTGGCCGTGCAGGGCGTGTACAAGGTAAACCCAAAGCCGGGGTGGCTGGAGCCGCTGAACCTGTACATTGCCGTTGTGGCAAAGCCCAGCGAGCGCAAAAGCCCGGTGCTGGCCGAGATCAGCCGCCACGTTTACGACTTTTGCGCCGCCGAGAACGAGCGCCGCGCCCCGGCGGTCAACGAGTACCGCATACAGGCCAGCTTGCTTTCGCGGCAAGTGGAATCCATGCTTGCGCAGGCGGGCAAGGTCAAGAAGGGCGGGAACGGCTGGAAGGCAGAGGACATCGCCGCCAAGCAGGCCGAACTGGACAGCCTGGAACCCGTGAAACCGCTGCGCCTGTTGGCCGATGATGTGACCCCGGAGGCCCTGACCAGCCTGCTGGCGGACAACAGCGGGCGCATGGGCGTGTTCAGCGCCGAAGGAGGCCTGTTCGGCATTCTGGCCGGGCTGTACAGCGGACAGGGCGGTGCGAACATTGACACCTTCCTCAAAGCCTACACGGGGGACACCATCCAGGTCGACCGCAAGGGCCGCAAGGCCGAGACCATCGCGCACCCGGCTTTAACCCTGCTGCTGATGGTGCAGCCCTCGGTGCTGCGCGAGATCATGGAGAACGAAACCTTTGCCGGGCGCGGCCTGCTGGCCCGCTTTTTGTACAGCCTGCCAACCTCCAAAGTGGGGTGCCGCCAGTTCAGCACCCCGGCCATCCCCGGCACGGTGGCGCAAGCCTTTGCCGATTGCCTGACCGACCTGCTGCAAACCCAGGCGGACAGCAAGCCCGCAGACCCGCCCAAAATCATCCGGTTTGCCCCGGCGGCTGCCGGGCTGGCCGAACAGTTCTTCGATGAGCTGGAAGGCCGCCTTGTGAACGACCTGGAGGACGTGGAGGGCTGGGCCGGAAAACTGCACGGCACGACCATGCGCATTGCGGGCGTGCTGCACTGTGCCCGTGTGGGCCTGTTTGCCGACAGCGAGCCGCTATCCGGCGAGACCATGCGGGCGGCCATCTCGATTGCCCGGTACTTTATCGCCCACAGCTGCGCCGCATTCCGCCAGATGGGCGCGACCGAGCCGCAGGCCGTCAAGGACGCCCGGTATATTTGGAACCGCCTGCAAAGTGCGGGTAAGCCGGAGGTCAGCAAAAGCGAAGCCCTGTGGCTATGCAACGGACGTATGAACGCCCGCCAGTTGGAGCCTGGCTTGCAAGAGCTGGAACGGCGCGGGTATGTTCGCATTGACAAGGTGAACGCAGGCCGTGGGCGGCCATCTATCAATATCATTTTGAGACCACAACAAGAATAAATTAAATCAATTAAATCAAGTAAATGCCTGCACGCATAAATAAATTGATTATATTGATTTAATTGATTCTTGATTGCGCTGAAAAATCAACTTTTAGGAGGTTTGAATAAAATGGACGCGATTTGCCCCCTTGACGATACCCCTTGCCTGAAGGACTGCCCCGACCGCTACAAAGACCGGCCGGAAGGCGGCTGCCTGCTGACAACATCACTGGCCGCCGGGTGCCATGTGCTGACCGACAACCCGAACGGGCAGTTATTCCTGCTGTTCCCGGATGGAAGGAGGGTGCAGCTGCGTTGATGTACTGGACTTGCCCCTATTGCGGGGCAAACCTTGACCCCGGTGAACGTTGCGACTGCCGCGACCCGCCCACAGAGGGCACGACAGCAGTAGACAAAACGGAAAGCCGCCCCGGACGCAGCAACATCCAGGACGGCCAGGCGGTAAAAAGACCACATATTACCGCCTCCAGTATACCAGAATTGGAGGAAAAAGACAAATGAATAAATCCGAGTTCGACAGCACCGAGTATCTGCGCCGCCAGATTGGCGACATTCTGAACCGAAACACTGACCCCCATTTCCTGCGTCTGGCCCTGACGAAACTTGCCGTGCTGGAACAGGTCTATTGGGAACAGCGCCAGAAAGGGGGCGATGCGGAATGAACCATACCACGGAAGCCCCTGCCTGCGTCGAAATTCCCTGCTTTCTGAACGCCGACTTTGCCAAGACGTACACCGGTAAACCTTTGCCTTCCTGCGGCCTTATGACCGGCGACCTGGTTTGCCTGCGCGCCGCCAGCCGGGCAGCAGATGGAAGCCTTGTCGCCGTACAGGATGGAGGTGATGCCCTGCTGGGCCGCTTGTTCCATATCAAAGAAGGTTTTGCGCTGGTGCCGCTGGACGCGGATTGTCCGGCCCGCATTTTTGCAGAGGGCAAAGACGATCTGCCCCATGTTGTCGGTGAGGTCACAGGCTGGATACATAGCGTGCCGCATAAAGAACCCGACCAGGAAGGAGGTGCCGGCCATGCTGCTGACGAAGTTTAAGGGCAGGCAGGTGCATTTTTACCCGATGGACGGCTGCGAGTTCTATGTGGTTCGGGGCAGCCGCTACGCCGCGGCCATGTGCTGGAATGCGCGGTCAACAGCTGTCGCCGTTCTTGTCCCGCCGGGCATGAGCTACAAACAGGGGGCCATGCGGGCCGCCGCTGCGCTGAAAAGGAGGGAGTTTCTCATCATTGAAGATCAAGATTACATACACAGCCGCTGAAACTGAAACCATGAAAAAGGCAAAGGCTCAACTGTTGAAACTACTGCCGCTGGCAAAGGTTCACGACAGCAAGGCCCCCAGCGGTATCGAAGTTTGTTACATCCAGCAGAAGGCCAAAATGTTACATCCAGCAGAAGGCCAAAAACACTTGAAGTAGCGTCCATTCTGTGCTATAATAAGTTTAATACAGAGTACCGCCGCAGGGTAGGCCGCACAGGCGCAGGGAAACAGTTTGAACGCTGTTCCTTGCGCTTTTTCTTTTCTCTCCTTTCAAGCAAAAGGACAGGTTCAAACGGCTGTGTTACTTCACCCACCGGCGGGGATTAGCCGGAGAAAGGAATTCTGCCATGAACGAACAGAACACCACCAACGAGCCGATGAACACCCAGCCTGCCGAGCAGAATACAGAAAACGGCGCTGCGGCCCAGGAGAAGAAATTCACGCAAGCCGATGTTGACCGCATTGTGAAAGAGCGCTTGCGCCGCCGTGACGAGGCGAAGGAAAAAGCCCAGAATGAACAGTTTGCGGCTATGCAGGCAGAGGTCACCAAGCGCGAAAATAGGCTTGCTTGCCGGGAGTATCTGCTTGACAAGAGATACCCGGCGGGGCTTCTGGATGTTATCGACACCACCGACCCCAATGAATTTAAGGCAAAGGCGGACAAGGCTTGCAGCCTGTTCGGAACGCAGCGCAGCTTTACCCCACCATTGCGCAGCACCGAGCCGTCTGATGGATATTTTGACGCCGCCGAACACGGCGCGTTTACCAGTGTCCAAAAGCACAAACCTAAGCCTTTCCCGCCTCTTTATGATGAGGAGTGACCACAAATGTCGATTGCACTTGTTAAAAAATACGCCCCCTATACCGATGAACTGTTTAAGGCGGAAAGCAAGATCAGCTTGCTGACCAACACAGACTTTGACTGGACGGGTGCCCACACCGTGGCCGTCTGGAAGATCGGCACCGTGCCGATGAACGACTATTCCCGCAACCGCGGCAGTGATTACGATGAGGAAAGCGTCGCCACGCTGTCCAGATACGGCAAGATCATTGACCTGGACGCCCAGACAGAAGAAATGATGCTGACCAAAGACCGCAGTTTCATTTTCAATGTTGACCGTCTGGACGAGGATGAAACCGCCGGCCAGGTTGCGGCCGCCAGTGCCCTGGCCCGGGAGCTGAGGGAAGTAGTTGTTCCCGAGGTGGACACCTACGCCTATAACGTCATGGTGACCAAGGCAGGCACCAAAGCCACAGCGGCAGCCCTGACCAAAGAAAACGTCTATACTTCCATCCTGGCCGGTAGCGAAGCCTTGGACGCCGCCGAGGTTCCCGACACTGAACGCGTCCTTGTTGTTACCCCCGCCGCGTACACCTTGCTCAAGCAGTCTACCGCGTTCGACAGCACTGATGTAGGCGCAGAAATGAAGCTGAAAGGCGTTGTTGGCATTCTGGACGGCATGGCCGTTATCAAGGTTCCTGCTTCTCGGCTGCCGGAGAATTTCGGCTTCATGATTGCCCATCCGTCCGCCACTGTCGCGCCTGTCAAGCTTGAGGATTATGGCACACACAATGATACACCGCTTTCCAGTGGCACCATTGTGACCGGCCGTATCTGCTATGATGCTTTTGTGCTTGATAACAAAGCCAAGGGAATCTACTACCACCCCATCGCGTAAGGACAGGGGCATATCCCCCTCCCCGGGGGCCTTCCGGACTTCA
>CANUCM010000149.1 GCA_947856675.1 uncultured Clostridia bacterium
CAGTATTGAGGATTGAGAAAGAGTGGGGAAACCCACTCTTTCTTGCTGAATGAGACGGAGTGGCGCTATGCAGACAAAAAAACTGATTTCCCGCGTCGGCGAGCTGGCCGGGCCGCTGTGCGCCGAACGCGGCGTGTCCCTGTGGGACGTCACGTTTGAAAAAGAGGGGCAGAAGTATGTCCTCACGGTGTACATTGACCGTGAGGGCGGCATTTTTATTGAGGACTGCGAGGCGATAAGCCGCGGGCTGGACCCGCTGCTCGACGCCCGGGAGTTTGACAGCCTGCCGCCCTACACGCTGAGCGTGTCGTCGGCGGGGCTTGAAAGAAAGCTTGTGCGGCCGGAGCATTTTGCCTGGGCGATGGGCAAAAAAGTCGAGGCCGGCTTTTACCGTGCGCAGGGCGGAGCGCGTTCGGCGGCGGGGCTTTTGCGCGGCTTTGACGGCGAAACGCTGACCCTTTTGCCCGAGGGCGCGCAGCAGGAGCTGCGCCTGCCCATGGCAGAGGTCGCTTCAGTGCATCTTGTGTTTGAAATGTAAATAAGGGGAGATTGGGAAAAATGAGCAGCGAGATCATCAAGGCGCTTGCGGACCTTGAACAGGAAAAGGGAATTCAGAAAGACTACATGCTCGACCGTATCGGGCAGGCGCTGACGGCGGCCTACAAGGCGCTGTACAAGCGCGACGCGCAGTCGGCGGCCGACAATGTCTTTGTGTCGATAGACCCCGAAACGGGGGAGATTTCCATGCATGCGGTCAAGCAGGTGGTCGAGGAGGTCACAAACCCGGCCGCGGAAATGACGCTGGAGCAGGCGCGCGAATACGCTCCCAATCCCGCGCTGGGCGACGAGGTGCGCGTGGAGGTGCACATGCGCGATTTCGGGCGCATTGCGACGCAGACGGCAAAGCAGGTCATCATCCAGGGCATCCGCGAGGCGGAGCGCGGCATGATAGCGGCGGAGTTTTCCTCCAAGGAGCATGAGATTATCACGGCGCTGTGCACGCGCGTCGACCCCCGCACGGGCAACGCCATTATCGAGCTGGGCGGCAGGAGCGAAAAGACCGAGGCCGTGCTGACTGCACAGGAGCAGATCCGGGGCGAGGTCATCACCGAGGGCTCGCGCATCAAGGTGTATGTCGTCGAGGTGCGGCAGGGGGCCAAGGGGCCGCAGATCGTGCTGTCACGCACCCATCCGGGGCTGGTCAAGCGGCTGTTTGAGCTGGAAGTGCCGGAAATCCACGACGGCACCGTCGTCATTTCGCACATTGCGCGCGAGGCGGGCAGCCGTACCAAGCTGGCCGTGTATTCCACCGACGAAAACGTCGACCCCATCGGCGCGTGCGTCGGCCCGCGCGGGGCGCGTGTGGCCAGCATTGTCGAGGAGCTGAAGGGCGAAAAAATCGACATCATCAAATGGAGCGAAGACCCGGTGCAGTTTATCGCCGAGGCGCTGTCGCCGGCCGACGTGCTGCTCGTGCAGCTTTTGGAGGACGGCAAGAGCTGCAGCGTCGTCGTGCCCGACGACCAGCTGTCGCTGGCCATCGGCAAAGAAGGCCAGAACGCCAGATTGGCCGCCAAGCTGACGGGGTATAAAATCGATATCAAGCCGCAGAGCCAGGCAGAGGCGCAGTAAAAGCGCGCGCTCCGGCCGCCGGGGCAGCATAAGGGGGAGGTGCTTTTCCTTGCAGAAGAAAAAGCCGGTGCGCCAATGTGTGGCGTGCCGCGAAAAAAAGGAAAAAAGCCAGCTGGTGCGTGTTGTGCGCGCGCCGGACGGCACGATTTCGGTCGACGCGCGCGGCAAGGCGGCCGGCCGGGGCGCTTACCTGTGTCCGACGGACAGCTGCCTTGAGCGCGCCGTAAAGTCCCGCGCGCTGCAGCGTGCGCTCGAGTGCGAGATCCCGCAGGAGACCTTCGAGCGTCTGCGGGCCCAGCTCAAGGAGGGCGGCGATGGATAATCTTCTCACCTTTCTCGGGCTCATGCGCCGCGCCGGCAAGCTGACGGCCGGCGCCGAGGCGTCGTTTGACGAATGCCGGGCCGGCCGTGCCCGGGTCATTGCGCTGGCCGCGGACGCCGCGTCCAATACGGGCGCTCAGGCCGCGTTCGCCGCGCAGGAATACCAGGTGCCGCTTGTGCGTCTGCCTTTTGAAAAGGCCGATGTCGGGCAGGCGCTGGGGCTGCGCGACTGCGCCGTTTTCACCGTGTGCGACACGGGCTTTGCCATTGCCCTGTGCCGCAGGCTCGGGCAGACAGGGCCGCTGGAGGCCCTTGAGCGCCGGCTGCGGCGCGAACAGAAAAAGGGCCGCGCGCGCGGCCACGCTCAACCATCAGCCAGGAGGGGAAGTCATCGATGATAGTGAAATACAAGCTTTCCGAAGTTGCAAAGGATCTCGGCCTGAGCAACAAGGAGGTTTCCGACATTTTAAAGGAATACGCCCGGCCGCCCAAGAGCAACAGCCAGGTGCTCAGCGAGCAGGAGCTCAACGTCGTGTTTGACGTGGTCAGCCAGAAGCGGCAGATCGCAAGCCTTGAGCAGGTGTTTGCGCCGGCCGCGGCCGCGGCGGAGGAGCGCCGCCGTCAGACCGAGGAGCGCATCCGCGCCCAGGAGCAGGAGCGCGAAAACCAGCGCCGCGAGCAGGAGCGCGCCCGGGAGGAAGCGCAGACGCGCCGGAGCAGGCCGCAGGCGCAGAAGCGTCCCGAAACGCGCACGCTGGAGCACCGTCCGGCGGACAAGGCGCCGGACGCGGCGGTGCAGCAGGAGCCGGTGTCCAAAAAGCAGCCCAAGGTGCACTATGTCGACACGCGCGGCTCGTCGGTCAACATTGAGAAATACGACGAGCGCATGGAAACCCTTGTGCCCGAAAAGGCCGAGCGCATTTCGCAGCAGCAGCAGAGCAAGCAGAAGCTGACCAAGCAGAGCCAGAAGCGCTCGCAGTATATGGGCAACAAGCGCCGGCAGGAGGAGCAGGAAAAAATGCGCCGCCTGCAGCAGCAGGCCATGGCCAAGAAAGTGCCGCTCAAAGTGCTCATCCCCGATGAAATCGCGGTGGGCGAGCTGGCGCTGCGCCTTAAAAAGTCGGCGGCCGACGTCGTTCGCCAGCTCATGAAGCTGGGCGTGATGGCCAGCGTTTCGCAGGTCATCGACTTTGACACGGCGGCCATTGTCGCCGAGGAGTTCGGCGCCGTGGTGCAGAAGGAAGTCATCGTCACGATTGAGGAGCGTCTGCTCGACGACAGCGAGGACCGCGAGGAAAACCTCGTGCCGCGCGCGCCGGTCGTCGTCGTCATGGGCCACGTCGACCACGGCAAGAC
>CANUCM010000150.1 GCA_947856675.1 uncultured Clostridia bacterium
GCGCTGGGGCAGGATGTGCGCAATTTCGGCGGATATGATTTGCTTGAGCCGCTCTTTGACGTGGACAAAGTGACGTATCAGGGGGTCAACGGCGCCATTTACGCGCTGCTTGCGCTGGATTTCGGCGGTTATGAGGCGCCTGAGGGAGTGTGCGGACAGTATGTGCGCTGCATTCTGGACGCCGAGCTTCCCGGCGGCGGCTTTGCGCTGGCGGGCGAGGTCGCCGATCCCGACGTGACGGCCATGGCGCTGCAGGCGCTGGCGCCGCGGCAGGACGACGCGCAGGTCAGCGCGGCCGTGCAGCGCGGCGTTGCGCGGCTGTCGGCCATGCAGAAGCCGACAGGCGGTTATGAAGGCTGGGGCAGCGACAGCTGCGAAAGCGTATCGCAGGTCATCATTGCGCTGACACAGCTGGGCATTGCGCTGGACGACGGGCGTTTTGTCAAAAACGGCGTGTCGCTCATGGACAACCTTCTGAGCTATCAGCTTCCCGACGGCAGCTTCAGCCACACGCCGGGCGGCAAGACCGACCAGATAGCGACCGAGCAGGCCCTGATGGCGCTGGCTGCGGTACAGCGCGTACAGCAGGGGAGCACTCCGCTGTACACGGCGGAGCCGGTTTCGCTGCAGCAGCAGGCCGGGCGGGCCGTCCGGGCGGCGTGCGCGGCGCTGCAGGCCTTGCTGGGCCTGCTGTAAAAAGGAGGCAGGACTTTGAAACGGATGTTGAGGCTGATGGCGCTGTGCATGGCGGCCTGCGTGCTGCTGTGCGCCTGCGCGCCGCAGCAGGACGCAGGCAAGGCCGCGCAGTCGGGCGGCGGGGCGCAGCAGAGCGTCAGGCTCCCGGAGGAGCAGACTCCGGAAACGCCGGAACAGCCCGCAGATCAGCCGGAAACGCCCGACCCGGAAACGCCGAAGCCCCAGACCCAGACGCCCCAGACCCAGACGCCCCAGACGCCGCAGGTGACCCTCTCCATCCGCTGCGACACCCTTGCGGACAACCTGGATGAGCTGGAGGAAGGCAAGGCCGGGCTGGTGCCGCAGGACGGGGTGATTCTGGCGGAAACGGCGCTTGCACTGACGGAAGGCGAAACCGTGTTTGATGTGCTTAAGCGCGCGGTCAGGGACGCGGGCATTCACATGGAACACAGCAGCACGCCGCTGTATGCCTCGGCATATATTGAGGGCATCGCAAACCTGTATGAGTTTGACTGCGGCCCGCTGTCGGGCTGGATGTACCGGGTCAACGGCGAGTTTCCCAATTATGGCTGTTCCAAGTACGAGCTGAAGGACGGCGACGTCATCGAGTGGCTGTACACCTGTGATCTGGGCGCCGACATCGGCGGCGAGGGCGCGTACAGCGGCCAGCGGGAATAATCAAAAAAAGACCTCCGGAACCCCTGCGGGTTTCGGAGGTCTTTTGCATGGCTTGCCTCAGCGCAGGCTGTCAAGATACCCCTGCAGGATGATGGAGGCCGCGAGCGCGTCGACGCGCTCGCGCTGCTTGCGGCGCTTTTTGCCAAGGTCGCTCAAAATGCGGTTGGCCGAAACGCTCGAGCCGCGCTCGTCCCACAGCACGGTGCGCACGCCTGTGCGCTCATGCAGCGTCTGCGCCAGCGCGCGCGACTTGGCGGCGCGCTCGCCTTCGGTGCCGTTCATGTTGACGGGCAGGCCGATGACGACGCATTCGGGCTGTTCGGCGGCAATTTCCCCGCACAGCTGCTCAATCAGGCGCGCGGGGCTGGGCTGGGTCAGGGTAAAGGCCCGCCCGGCAATGAGGCCCGTGGGGTCGGAATAGGCAATGCCGGTGCGCACATCGCCGGGGTCAACGGCCATAATTTTCAAAAAAAATCCCTCCAAAGCAGGTGTGGCAGTATTATAGCACGGGCCGGAGGGCGTTCGCAAGCCGGGCGCGCTTGACAAAGCACCGGCGTACGATATAATGATAATGGGGCAGGATGGGCTCCTGCTTCGTTTGTTGAAAACAAAGCATGTGGAGGAGTGCGCAATGACACTGGATCAGCTGCCTCTGGGGCAGAGTGCGGTGGTAACGGCTGTGGGCGGACAGGGCGCTTTGCGGCGCCGGCTGCTCGACATGGGCATCACACCCAAAACGGAGGTTTTGATGCGTAAAAAAGCGCCGCTGGGAGACCCGGTGGAAATTTGCCTTCGCGGCTATGAGCTGACGCTGCGGCTGGAGGACGCGCGCAGCATCGAGATCCGGAGGGTGGAAAAATGAGCATGGTTTTTGCCCTGGCCGGCAACCAGAACTGCGGAAAGACCACACTGTTCAACCAGCTGACCGGATCGCACCAGCACGTCGGAAACTTCCCCGGCGTGACGGTGGAGCGCAAGGAGGGGCAGATTAAGGATCACCCCGGCTGCGAGGTGGTCGATCTGCCCGGGATCTACTCCCTTTCGCCCTATACGGCGGAGGAGATTGTGACGCGGGATTTTCTTATGAACGAGCATCCCGACGCCATTATCAACATTGTCGACGCCACCAACATCGAGCGCAACCTGTACCTCACGCTGCAGCTGATGGAGCTGCAGGTGCCCATGGTTCTGGCGCTCAACATGATGGACGAGGTCACGCGCAGCGGCGGCAGCATTGATGTGCTGGCGCTGGCGCGGGAGCTGGGCATTGACGTGGTGCCCATTGTGGCGAGCAAGGGCGAGGGCGTGCACGAGCTGGTCGACCGCACCATCGCCGCCGCGCAGGAAAAGCGGGTGCCGCGCAAGCTCGATTTCTGCACCGGCGAGGTGCACAGGGCCATCCACTCCATTTCCCACATCATTGAGGACCACGCGGTCCGGGCGCACATACCGCTGCGTTTTGCCGCGACCAAGCTGGTTGAGGGCGACGAGCTGATTTTTCAGGCGCTCGGCATCCATGAGGGCGACAAGGAGATCATCCGCCACATCGTCAGCGACATGGAGCAGGCGCTGGGCACCGATCGCGAAGCGGCGCTGGCCGACATGCGCTATGATTACATCACGGCGCTGCGCGAGCAGGCGGTTGTCAAGCCGCAGGCGACGGCCGAGCAGCAGCGCTCGCTGAAAATCGACCAGGTGCTGACGCACAAATATTTTGCCATTCCCATTTTTCTCGGCGTGATGCTGCTGGTGTTCTGGCTGACCTTTTCGGTGATAGGCGGGCGGCTGTCCGACTGGATGGGCGTGGGCATTGAGCAGCTGACGGGCGCGGTGAGCGGCGCGCTGCAGAGCGCGCATGTCAGCCCCGTGCTGCAGTCTTTGATTGTCGACGGCATTTTTGCCGGCGTGGGCAGCGTGCTGAGCTTTTTGCCCATTATCGTCGTACTGTTTTTCTTTTTGTCCATGCTGGAGGACAGCGGGTACATGGCGCGCGTGGCGTTTGTCATGGACAGTCTTCTGCGGAAAATCGGCCTGTCCGGGCGCTCCTTTGTGCCCATGCTCATCGGTTTCGGCTGCAGCGTGCCCGCCATTATGGCCACGCGCACGCTGCCCGGAGAGCGCGACAAGCGCATGACCATTCTGCTCATTCCGTTCATGTCCTGCTCGGCAAAGCTGCCTATTTACGCGGTGTTTTCCGCCGCGTTTTTCCCGCAAAACACCGCGCTTTTCATGATGGGGCTGTATGTCCTGGGCATCGTGACGGGCATCGGAGCCGGCTTCCTTTTGAAAAACACCGTGTTCCGCGGAAACCCCGTGCCTTTTGTCATGGAGCTTCCCGCCTACCGCCTGCCGGGGCTGCAGAGCACCATGCTGCACATGTGGCAGAAAGCCAAGGACTTTATCGTCAAGGCTTTTACCATCATTTTTCTGGCATCCATTGCCGTGTGGTTTTTGCAGAACCTCGACTTCGGGTTCAACATGGTGACCGACGGCAGCCGCAGCATGCTGGCGGCGCTGGGCCGCTTCCTCGCGCCGGTGTTCCGGCCGCTGGGCTTTGGCAACTGGCAGAGCGTGGCGGCGCTCATCACCGGGCTGTGCGCCAAGGAAACGGTGGTCAGCACGTTTATCCAGCTGACGGGCGCCGCGGGCACTTCGGGGCTGGCCGCGGCACTGCCGGGGCTGTTCAGCCCGCTGCAGGCCGTTTCGTTTGTGGTGTTCACGCTTTTGTACATGCCGTGCGTGGCCGCCATGGCGGCGGTGCGCCGCGAAATGGGCAGCGGCCTGAAAGCGCTGGGCCTGATGGCTTTTCAGACGTCGGTGGCCTGGCTTATGGCTTTTCTGGTGTACACCGTGGGGCTGGCACTGGGATTTTAGCCGCACATACGCGAATATTCTTGTAAAAAGGGGACAAAGCCATGCAAAATGTCCGTAATTCAACGCACACAGGTCTGTACGCAAAAGCGCTGCCGCGCATCGGCGCGCGTGAAACCCTGGTCAAGGGATTTATGGCCGGGCTGATGATTGCCGTGGGCGGCACGGCGTATCTTTCGTGTGAAAACCGGGTGGTGGGCGCACTGCTGTTTACGCTGGGGCTTATCACCATCTGCAATATGGGCTATCTGCTCATCACCGGCAAGGTGTGCTACGCACTGGAAAACGGGCCGGAATACACAATCAAGCTTCTTTTGATCACGGCGGGCAATTTTGCCGCCTGTGTTCTGTACGGCGCGGCGATACAGCAGTATCTGCCGCAGCTTGCGCAGAAAGCGCAGGAACTCTGCCAGGGCAAGCTGCTGCAGGCCGGCGGGCAGAGCTTTTTCCTCGGGGTCATGTGCGGGATTCTGATGTACGTGGCCGTCGAGACCTACCGCCGTCAGGAAGGGCTTTCGCGGTATATCGGCATTGTCACCTGCGTGCCGGGGTTCATCCTGTGCGGATTTGAGCACTCGGTGGCCGACGCGGTGTATCTGGGGATGGCGGGGCTGCCCGAGGGCAGCATCCGGTTTTTGCTTATCGTGCTGGCGGGCAACGCGGCAGGGGGGCTTTTGTTCCCTGCGCTGCAGCGCCTGGCGGGCGGAAAGCGGCAAGCATGACAAAAAGCCTGCGAAAAGCAGGCTTTTTGTCTGTCAGCGGGCCTTAAAGCCCTTCCAGATGTCGAGCAGGATGTCGGCGTGGGGAAAACGGGAAGAATAGATCATGTTGATCTCACGGGGCATGCTCATGTTTTCAATGGGAACGCGCACCAGGCGCCCGTTTTCGAGGTCGGCGGCGCAGGCGGCGTGGGAGATGATGGTGGCGCCCAGGTTGGAGGCCACCAGCTCGCGGATGAGGTTGATGTTGTCCACCTCGACGGTGACGTTGAAGCTGCGGATGCTTTCCGACTGGCTGTGCAGATGGCTCTCAAACAGGTCGCGGGTGCCGGCTCCGCGGGGGCGCAGAATGAGGTTCTGCTTTTTGACTTCGGCGAGCGTGACGCTTTCGCGCCGGGCCAGCGGGTTTTGCGGCGCCACGACAAAGCACAGAAAGTCGGCGATGAGCAGCAGCGTGGTCATGCTCTCGTCGGGGAAAGAGCCGTCGACAACGGCGACGTCCAGCTCATAGGAGCGCACCATCTCGTACAAAGCGCGGATGTTGCTGGAAACCAGACTGATGTGGATGTCGGGGTGGCTCTGGGTATACGAGGCGAGAATGTGGGGAACAAGGGTCTCCTGGGCGGAGGGCGTGATGCCGATGGACAGCGTCTTGATGCTGCGGCGGCAGTCTTCCAGCTCCACGCGCAGCTTGTCGCTCAGCGCGGCGGCGCGGCGGGCGTATTTGATGATGATTTCGCCTTCGGGCGTGGGCTTGAGCTTCTTTTTGTCTTTATAAAAAACGGGCGAGCCGAACTGTTCCTCCAAAAGGCGGATGTGATGGCTGACCGCCGGCTGGGTCAGGGAAAGCTCCCTGGCCGCGGCAGTGAAGCTGCCGGTGGAAACCAGCGTCAGCAGAGTTCGGATTTTCGGGTCAATCATGGGGGGACTCCTCCCTTTTGGCAGAATCATGAAGATCCGGAGTGCAATGCAAAATTTTATCATACAAGCGCACAGGAATCAAGCCATAAAGCAATGTGTGCGGCATCG
>CANUCM010000151.1 GCA_947856675.1 uncultured Clostridia bacterium
CGGCATGGAAATCTCACCCAAAGCGCGGGAAGCCTCGATATCGCAGGCATGGCTTTTTGCCACGTCGCCCAGTGAAAGCATGCCGCACAGGCGGCCGTTTTGCACAACGGCAAGGCGGCGCACCTGTTTTTCGGCCATGAGGCGGGCGGCTTCGCGCACGTCGGCGCCGGCTTCGACGGTGAGCACGGGGCGGCTCATAATGCGGCGCACGGGGCTGCCGGGCGGCAGCTCGGCGGCCAGGGCGCGCACGGCGATGTCGCGGTCGGTGACCATGCCCCGGAGGCTGCCGTCGCCCGAGCAGACGGGCAGCGCGCCCAGGCTGTGCCAGGACAAAAGCCGGGCGGCGCTTTCGATGGAGTCGTCCGGCGAAAGCGACACCACGCCCCGGCTCATAATTTCGGAAACCAGCATAAAAAAGCCCCTTTCCCTGTGCAGTCAAACTGCGTTTAGTATGGGAGAAGGGGCATTTTTTATTCGTTTCGGCCTTGCAAAAGCAAAAGATTGCGGCGCAGCGGGGCGACGCCGCGCCAGCTGAAGGCGCGGTCTGCGAAGCGTTTGCGGAACTGGCGGTCGCTGAGAGCCAGGTCCTGCTGCGAAAGAGAATGGATGAGGTTTTCGCAAAACTCCGGCAAAGCGCAGGGCGAAAGGCCCTGGTTGAGCGGGCAGACGCTCTGGCAGACATCGCAGCCCCAGATGAGCGGGCTGCGGCGCAAAAGTGCAAGCTGTTCACCGTCGGGCTGCGCGCGCATCTGCGTCAGGTGCGAAAGGCAGCGCCCGGGGCAAAAGCCGCTGCCGCACAGCGCGCCGCCGGGGCAGGCCCTGACGCACGCCATGCAGCCGGGGCAGTGCCGGACGGGCAGCGCCGGGTCGGCGCAGGGCAGTGTGGAAGCCAAAATACCGATAAAAACATAGCTGCCAAAGCGCGGCGTAATCAAAAGCCCGTGTTTTCCCAAAACGCCCAGGCCGCACAGCAAAGCCAAAAGCACCTCGGGGAAGGGGGATGCGTCGGCAAAGGGGACAAACCGGTGTCCGGGGTGCTGCGCTTCGAGCTGCTGCGCGGCCTGTCCCATGCGGCGGCGCAGCACGCGGTGGTAGTCCTCGCCGCGGGCATACAGGCAGAGATTGGCGCCGGGCTGCGGCGGAGTGTAATAGGGAAATACGGCGGCGTGCACGCTGCGCAGCCCCGGGGCGGCCTGCTCGCACGCGTGTGCCTGCTGCGGGCTCATGTGTCCGGCGGCCTGCTCCCAGTCAAGGCTTGCGGCGTCACCCGCGCCGCAGAGCAGCAGGGCCCGGCGCGGGATCATGGGCGGGACGCGCCGCGCCGCGGCGCTTTTTTGCCAAAGCCGCCCCGCTGCCTGGCAGTGCCTGCGGCCTGGGGCCGTTTTTTGTCCCGGGCGCCGTTTTTGCCGGCGCGGGGCCTGTCTTCGGAAGAGCCTTTGCCGGCGCGGGGCGGTTTGCCCCGGGACTGCGGCCGCTTTTTTTCGTGCGCCGCAGGCCTGGGCGCCAGCGCGCGGATGTGCTCGGGCACCGGACCGCGTATCAGGCAGTCCGGGCCGGTGCCGATGAGGTCCTCGCGCCCGGCAAGCACCAAAGCGCGCAGCACAAGCTCGCGGTTTTTGGGGTTTTTGCACTGCAGAAGGGCGCGCTGCATGGCCTTTTCCTCGGGCGTGCGCGCAACGTAGACCGGGCGCAGGGTGCGCGGGTCCAGGCCGGTGTAGTACATGGCGGTGGCCAGCGTGCCGGGCGTGGGGTAAAAATCCTGCACCTGCTCGGGTGACATGCGGTGTTTTCTGAGGTACTGGGCCAGCGCGATGGCGTCTTCCAGCCGGCTGCCCGGGTGCGACGACATCAGATAGGGGACAAGGTACTGCTCTTTGCCGCACTCCTCACTCAGCCGGTAAAACTCGCGGCAGAAGCGGTCGTAGACGTCGGCAAAGGGCTTGCCCATGCAGTGCAGGACATGGGGCGAAATGTGCTCGGGCGCCACTTTGAGCTGTCCGCTGACATGATATTGCACAAGCTCGCGGAAAAAGTCTGACGTGCGGTCGCGCAGCATGTAGTCAAAGCGGATACCCGAGCGGACGAAAACCTTTTTGACGCCGGGCAGCGCGCGCAGGCGGCGCAGCAGGGTGAGGTAGTCGCTTTCGTCGGCGTCCAGGGCGGGGCAGGGGGTGGGAAACAGGCACTGGCGGTCGGCGCAGGCGCCGGCGAGCGCCTGCTTTTTGCACGCGGGGCGGCGGAAATTGGCTGTGGGGCCGCCGACGTCGTGAATATAACCTTTAAAATCGGGGTTTTGCAGCATGCTGCGCGCTTCGCGCAGCACGGAGTCGTGGCTGCGCGAGGTGACATAGCGGCCCTGGTGCAGGGCCAGCGCGCAAAAGCTGCACGAGCCGAAGCAGCCGCGGTTGTGGATGATGGAAAACTGCACCTCGCGGATGGCGTCGACGCCGCCGGCTGCCTCGTAATCGGGGTGGTACCAGCGCACATAGGGCAGGTCAAACACGGCGTCAAGCTCGGGGCCCTCCAGCGGGTGCACGGGCGGGTTTTGAATGAGCAGGCGGTCGCCGTGGGGCTGAATGAGGGCGTGCCCGCGCACAAAGTCCTGTTCGTTCTGCTCGCAGAAGGCGGCGCGGGCGTAGCTTTCGCGGTCGGAGCACACCTGCTCAAAGGAGGGCAGGGTCAGGGGGTTTTCAAAGGCGCACTCGTCCGGGGTGCGCGCCGGAAAGCAGGTGCCGCGCACGTCGCGGATGTCCGTTATGCGCTCGCCCTTTTTCAGCCGGCGCGCGATTTCGGTGATGGGCTTTTCGCCCATGCCGTAAATCAAAAGGTCGACGCCGCTGTCAAAGAGAACGGAGCGGCGCACGCGGTCGTCCCAGTAATCGTAGTGGGCAAACCGGCGGAGCGACGCCTCGATGCCGCCGATGATGACGGGCAGGCCGGGAAAGGCGTTTCGCGCCAGCCCGGAATAGACGATGACGGCGCGGTCGGGGCGCCGGCCGGGCAGGCCGCCGGGGGTGTAGGCGTCCTTTTGGCGGCGGCGGCGCGCGACGGAATAGTGGGCCACCATGGAGTCGATGTTGCCGGCGTTGATGAGGATGCCCAGGCGCGGCCGGCCCATGGCTTCAAAGTCGCGGGCCGAGTGGAAATCGGGCTGCGACAGGATGGCGACGCGGAAGCCCTGCTTTTCCAAAAGGCGCGAAATGACCGCCGTGCCGAAGGACGGGTGGTCGACATAGGCGTCGCCCGTCACCAGCAGAAAATCATAATAATACCAGCCGCGGCTGAGCATGTCCTCCCGGCTGACGGGCAGAAAATCGCAGCGCTGCACCTGCATAAGCCGTTCCTCCTGTAAAAAAACGGGGGCGATTGGCCCCCGTGCGGTTATTTTCGGACAAAGGCCGAGCACACCTCGGCAACATAGATGCGGTGTACGTCCTGCGCGTCGGGGTAGGATGTTTCAAACACCGCGGGGTCGCGGAAGCGGGCCGGGTCGACCCAGTCGGAATACAGCGTGCGGCAGACAAGCACGGTGTGTGCCTCGTCAAAGGCGTGCTGTCCGTCCAGCACAATGGGGGTCAGCCCGCTCTTATGCATTTTATCCATGTCGCGGCCCGACTGGCTTCCCAAAACGCCCAGCTCCCTGCGGTGCTGGCCGGGGGTGAAGAAGCTCAGCGAAAAGCGGCCGCAGCGCTCGGTAAAGCCAAGGGTGTAGCGGCTTTTGCGCACATAGGCCGTCACGACGGGGCGGTTCCAGAGCCAGCCGGCCTGGCCCCAGGAAACCGTCATGGTGTTGAAGCTCTGCTCGTCGCCGGCCGTCAAAAGGGCCCAGCCGTCGTCAAACAGTGAAAAAATGTTGCCGGGAATCTGTTTTATTTCTGCGGGCTGCCACATAAAGCATACTCCTTTCACAACGCGGCGCGGCTCAGACATCAGAGTCCTGCCGGCGCATGACCATTTCCTTCCACTGATCGCGGGTGATGAGCACCTGCCGGGGCTTGGAGCCTTCAAAGGGCCCGACGATGCCGCGCTCCTCCATCTGGTCGACCAGTCGGGCGGCGCGCGAATAGCCCAGCTTCAGGCGGCGCTGCAGCATGGAGACCGAGGCCTGTCCGCTGTCGACGACAACCTCAATGGCGGCCGACAGCATGCTGTCCTCGCCGTCGGAAGCGTCGGAGCCGGAGCCGCCGCCCGATTGTGCCGATTCGGCCTGGCGTTCGATGTGCTCGATGACTTCCTCGGAATATTCGGGGGTGCTGGTGTTTTTGATAAAGCCGACGACCTCCTCGACCTCAGCGGTCGTGATGAAGCAGCCCTGCACGCGCAGCGGCTTGGAAAGGCCCAGGGGACTGTACAGCATGTCGCCGCGGCCGATGAGCTTTTCGGCGCCGGTGGCGTCGAGGATGATGCGCGATTCAATCTGCGAGGCCACGGTAAAGGCGATGCGCGAGGGGATGTTGGCTTTCATGATGCCGGTGATGACATCGGCCGAGGGGCGCTGCGTGGCGATGATAAGGTGCATGCCGGCGGCGCGCGCCATCTGCGCGATGCGGGCGATGGCCTCCTCCACTTCGTTGGCCGCGACAAACATGAGGTCGGCCAGCTCGTCAATGACGATGACAATCTGCGGCAGCACTTCGCCTTCGCCGCGGCGGCGGACCTCGCGGTTGTAGGAGTCGAGATCTCTTGCACCCAGCTCGCTCATCAGCTTGTAGCGCTTCATCATCTCGCTGACCGCCCAGCCCAGTGCACCGGCCGCCTTTTTGGGGTCAGTGACAACGGGGATGAGCAGGTGCGGAATGCCATTGTAAACACCCAGCTCAATCATTTTGGGGTCGACCATGATGAGCCGCACCTCGTCGGGCGTCGATTTGTAGATCAGGCTGATCAGAATCGAATTGATGCACACCGACTTGCCCGAGCCCGTGGTACCAGCGATGAGCATGTGGGGCATTTTGGCAATGTCGCCGACAATGCACTTGTTTTCAATGTCGCGGCCCACGGCAAAGGACAGCCGGGACTTGCTGGCTTTGAATTCGGGGCTGTCGAGAATCTCGCGCAGGGTCACGGTCTGCTGGGTCTCGTTCGGCACCTCGATGCCAATGGCCAGCTTGTCCGGAATGGTTGAAATACGAACGCTGGCCGCGCCAAGCGCCAGCGCAATGTCGTCAGAAAGCCCGGAAATACGCGAGAACTTGACCCCGCGCTGCGGCTGCAGCTCGTACCGCGTGACCGTGGGGCCGCGCGTGACGCCAACAATCGTGGTCTCGACGCCAAAGCTCTGCAGCGTATCGGTCAGCCGCTCGGCACAGCGGCGGATTTCGTCTGTGTGGTCGGTGTTCTGGCCGCGGCTTTCGTGCAGCAGGCTGATGGGCGGGTACAGGTAGCTGCCCGCCAGAACCGGCTCCTCGTGCGCCGTGTGCTCCTGCTCTTCAGCTGGCTGCTCGGGCTGCATATCCGGCAGTTCGGACGCGCTCTCTGCCACTAGCTCCGCCGCGGCGGGCACTTCCTCTTCCGCCAGCGGCTCCGCTTCAACTACAGGCGGCGCGACTTCAGCCTGATGAATGGAAAAATCAGGGGTCACGGGCCGGGCAGAGGGCGGCATCCACGGCTCGGCCGGTTCTGCGGCGCGCTCGTCGTTCGCAGCCTGCGGCTCGGGCGTCTCGACCGCTTCAGCATATTCCTGCGCAGCCAGCACCTCAGCCGGCGTAGGCACGCCGGGCGGCGCGATTAAATCCGTACTGCGCGACTCTTCGTCACGATTGCGGCGGCTGCGCCGCGGACTTTGCATTTCAGCCTCTTCCAAAGACACGTCGACCCGACGGCCGCCGGACGGCGACGGCGCCCTGCCCTGTACACGCCGGGGCGCGCGCGCAGGCGGCGCCTCTTCCTCGGGCTCGGGCAGGGGCTTCAGGCGCTGCCACACCGTCTGGGGCGAGACATTGCAGGCGACAATCAGCGCGACGACAAAAAGCAGCACGCACAAAATCAAAGCGCCAATATTGGAAAAGGCGGCGCGCAGCAGCAGGCCCAACGAGCCGGCCAACAGTCCGCCGCCGACAAGCTCGCGGCCGTTGGCCGCCATGGCGCCGAAGCTGGCAAAACTGAAGGTAAAGTCCTGCACATCAAAGAGCAGGTGGCGCATGGCGCCCATCAAAACGGGCAGCAGCATGATACACGTCACGCGCAGGCGCGCCTTGCCCTTGCGCTTGACGAGCAGCAGCACGCCCGCCGCAAGCAACGCAAAGGGCATCAGGTAAAAGCCGTACCCGATGAGCGTGCCCGTCAGCCAGCGGTACCAGTCAATCGCAAAGCCCCTGACGTTGAAAAAGGACAAAAAGGCGACAAAGCTCAAAAGCAGCAAAACAAACGCCCAGAGCTCGCGGCGGACCAGCGGCTTTTTCTGCGCAGCCTTTTTACGGGTCCCCCCCGAAGTCTTTTTGGCCGAAGAGGCAGCCCGTGCAGATGTTTTTTTTGTTGTTTGCTGGCGCTGTGCCAAAACGGCCACTCCCCTTGTGTTAAATGAGCGCTTGCCCCGCGCCGCCGGTCCGTCAAATCAGGCTGAACACGATGCTGAGCACACCGACGACGGCGCAGTAGACAGAAAAGACCTTAAAACTGTTTTTCTTCATCAGCAGCCGGACCAGGCGAATGGCCAGGTAACCGGACACGGCGGCTGTCACAAAGCCCACCGCGTAGACGAGCAGGCCATCGCTTGCCGCCGACGCGATGTCGGGCAGCTGAAAAACCGCCGCGCCCACCACGGCCGGAATGGACAAAAGAAAGGCAAAGCGCACGGCGAACTGGCGCTCAAACCCGACGAACAGGCCGCCGCAAATGGTCGAGCCCGAGCGCGAGACGCCCGGGATGATGGCGACCAGCTGCATCAGTCCGACGACAAGCGCGCTTTTATACGACGCATCGCGCGCTGTTTTGCGCCCGTGGCTCAGCTTGTCGGCCAGATACAGCAGCACCGATGTAAACAAAAGCGCACAGCCGATGAGCAGCGTGCTCTGGAACGCAGCGCTGACCGCATTCTCCAGCAGCGCACCCACAGCCAGCGGCAGTGTCGCGATGATAAGCATGATAATCATGCGGCGGCCGGGGATTTTTTTGACCCTGAAGCCGTCGCCCACCCAGCCAAAAAAGTCGCGCACCAGCCCGACAATATCGGACCAGAAGGCGATGACCACCGCCACCAGCGTCCCCAGGTGCAGAACTATGTCAAAGGCAATGTGGTTGTCTGTGTACTGAGACATATCAAAGATATTCTGAAACAGCGCCAGGTGTCCCGAGGACGAAACAGGCAAAAACTCTGTCAGTCCCTGCACGACACCGAGCAGCGCCGCAAGCCAAACCGGCATAACGCTTCCTCCATTCATCTGCTTTGCGCGGCATCCGCGCGCCACCAGTACCGGCCCTTCCTGCGGGACAAAAACAGCCCGCGCCTCATCGTTCCGCAGGCCGCAGGACCAGCACAAAATCTGTCATCTGAACAATTTTATATTATATCACGTCTGAGCGCCTTTTTCCAGAGAAAAAGCGCGGCCCGCCCGCACAGCGCACCAATGACGGCGCCGCACAGCACGTCCGTGGGAAAGTGCACGGTCAGGTACATGCGCGAAAAGCCGGTCAGGCAGGCAAAGGCAATGGCCGCGGCGCTCCATTTTTTCCCCGCCGGCGCCAGTGCAAAGGCAAATGCAAATGCGGCCGCCGTATGGCCCGAGGGAAAGGAGTAGTCCGTCGGCGCCTCGAGCAGCAGCTCAAACACGCCATCGGCAAAGGGCCGCGCCCGCGCGACCAGCGGCTTGAGCGCTGCGTTGACGACCAGTGCGTCCAGCGCCAGGGCCGTGCCGCAAATTCCGCCCAGTATCCGTGTGCGCCGAATGCACAGCATGACCACACTGAGCGCGATAAAAATCATGCCGCCGTTGCCCAGCCAGGACACAAACAGCATCAGCCCGTCAAAAAAAGCGTTTCCGTGCAGGGCGTACAGCCACTCAAGCAC
>CANUCM010000152.1 GCA_947856675.1 uncultured Clostridia bacterium
CACACCTTCAACACCATGCACGAGGCGGGCAAGCAGATTGTTCTGACCTCTGACCGGCCGCCCAAGGAAATCCTGACGCTCGAGGAGCGCCTGCGCACCCGCTTTGAATGGGGCCTTCTGGCCGACATCCAGCCGCCCGACCTCGAAACGCGCATGGCGCTGGTTTCGGCCAAAACCCGCGACCTGGGCTTTTCGCTGACGCCCAAAATCGTGCAGTATGTCGCCGAGTGCATCCAGAGCAACGTGCGGCAGCTCGAGGGCGCCGTCAAAAAAATCTACGCCTACCACACCCTGATGGGCCGCGAGCTGAACATGGAAATGGCGCAGGACGCCATCCGCGACATTTTCCGCGAAAACCCCGGCGCGCACCCGACGCCCGAAATGATTCTGCAGGAGGTCGCCGCCTTTTACAGCGTGCCGGCCGAGCGCATCCGCGGCAACGCCAAAACGCGCGACGTCGTGGCGCCCCGCCAGGCGGCCATTTACCTCATCCGCGAGCTGACGGGCATGTCGCTGCCCGAAATCGGGCGCTTTATGGGCCGCGACCACACGACGGCCCTGTACGCCATCAACAAAATCGAGGAGCGGCTCAAGCGCGAGCCCGCCCTCGCAAACGAGCTCAACGACTTAAAGCAGAACATACAAAACCGCTGACAAAAAAATCCCCAGTGCCCTGTGCAAAGTCATGCCGGGCGCTGTGCATAACCCTCCCCTGTGAAATGCTGAGGAAAAACCCGGCGTTTATACACATCCGCCTGTGAAGGCGCCATACACTGACACAGCTTGCGCCGCGCGCTTTTTCCACAGTTTCACAGCCCCTACTGTCTCTACTAAAAATTTACTAAGATCAGTTAAGCACCGAAAGGAGCATCCTTATGCGTTTTTCCTGTGAAAAAACCCTTTTAAACGACGCCATCTCCGTCTGCATACACGCCGTGTCGTCCAAAAGCTCCATCGCCGCGCTCGAAGGCCTTCTCATCACGGCGCAAAACGACGTGCGCCTGTGCGGCTACAACTTCAAAACCGCCATCCAGCGGCGCTTTGACGCCGACGTGGCAGAGCCGGGCGTCGCCGTTTTGAGCGCGCGCGTTTTGTCCGACATCGTTCGCAAGCTGCCCGACGACAGCATCGAAATTTCGGTCGACGAGCGCCTGATGGCCACCATCAAATGCGGCGCTTCCGAGTTTAACATCATGGCCACCCCGGCCGGCGAATACCCCGATTTGCCCGATGTCGACACCGACGCCGGCGTAAAGGTCAAAAACAGCGCGCTGCGCGAGCTGATTTCGCGCACGAGCTTTGCCATTTCCGACAACGAGAACAAGCCCATTCACACAGGCTCGCTCTTTGAAGTCGAAAACGACCGCTTGAGCATCGTATCGGTCGACGGCTACCGCCTGGCCGTGCGGCGCGCGCAGTGCGAAAACCTGCGCCGCTCCGACTTCCACTTTGTCGTGCCGGGCGACACGCTGCGCGAGCTGTCGCGCATTCTGCCCGAGGACGACGAAATGACCGTCATCTGCCCCGAGCGCAAGCACGCGCTGTTTGAGTTTTCCGACACGGTGGTGACCACGCGCCTTCTGGAAGGCGAGTTTTTAAACTGGCGCGGCGCCATTCCCGCAGACCAGCCCGTGAGGCTCGCCATTGACGCGCACGAGTTCATCGAGGCCGTCGAGCGCGTGTCGCTCATCATTTCCGAGCGGCTCAAAAACCCCGTGCGCTGCCTGTTTGAAGGCAATATGGTGCGCTTTTCCTGCATTACGGCGCTGGGCCGCTCGTATGACGAGCTGGAAATCCCCTTCTGCCCCGAGACCATCGAAATCGGCTTTAACAACCGCTACCTGCTCGACGCGCTCAAGGCCGTCGGCGACGAGGACTGCATCCTCGAGCTTAAGAGCGGGCTGTCCCCCTGCGTGCTGCGCCCGGCCCAGGGCGACGACTTTGTCTATCTCGTGCTGCCCGTGCGCCTGAAAGCCGGTGAATAAATGTTTCACGGCAAACATGAGGTGCCCGTTTCCACCCCGTTTATCAAGCTCGACAGCTTTCTCAAGCTGGCCGGCGCGTGCATGACGGGCGGCGAGGCCGGCATGTATATCCGGGACGGGCAGGTGTCGGTGTGCGGCGCAGTGTGCACCCAGAGAGGGCGCAAGCTGTACCCCGGCGACGAGGTGTGCCTCAAGGGCGCCTGCTTTGTGGTGACGCGGCATGCGCATTGACAGCCTGCGCCTTGTAAACTTCCGCAACTACGCGCAGCAGGAGGTCTGCTTTTCCGACGGCGTAAACCTCGTCTGCGGCGAAAACGCCCAGGGCAAAACCAACCTTCTTGAGGCCGTTTTCCTTTTGACGGGCAGCCGCTCCTGGCGCGCCGCGCGAAAAAGCGAGCTTGTTTCCTTCGGGCAGCAGCAGGCCATGGTTTCGGCCGACGTCTTTTCGCGCAGCCGGGAGTTTGCGCTGCGCCTCGGCTTTTCGTGCGGGGGCAGAAGCTCGGCGCAGGTCAACGGCGTGCGATTAAAAAGCCCCGGGCTTTTGTCTGAAACGCTGCGCTGCGTTTTGTTTTCGCCCGAGGACCTGCAGCTTCTGCGCGGCGCCCCCGAAAAGCGCCGCCGCTTTCTCGACACCGCTTTGTGCCAGCTGCGGCCGCGCTATGCCCAGTGCCTTGCGCAGTACCAGAAGGTGCTCGAGGGCAAAACCAGTATTTTGCGAAAAAGCGCCGAGCGGCCCGACATGCTCGCGCTTTTGCCCGAGTTTGACGAGCGCCTTGTCACGCTGGGCGCCTGCCTGATGGAATACCGCGCGCGCTTTTGCGCCCTGCTCGCGCCGGTGTGCTCGGACATTTACAGCGACATCGCAAGCGGGCGCGAGCACCTGACGGTGCGCTATCAGACGGTGTCCTCCGTTTCAGACCCCGGGGCCGACAGGAAAACGCTTGAGCGCGAGCTTTCCGAGCATCTCGCGTCGCACCGGCAGGCCGAAATGCGGCTTTTGCAGTGTCTTTCGGGCGTTCACAAGGACGACCTCGTGCTCGAAATCGACGGCCGGGCATGCCGCGCCTTTGCAAGCCAGGGCCAGACCCGCTCAGCCGCGCTGGCGCTCAAGTTTGCCGAGCGCGAGCTCTTTTTCCGCGACAGCGGCGAATACCCCGTTTTGCTGCTCGACGACGTGCTCAGCGAGCTGGACGCGCGCCGGCAGGCCTATGTCGTCGGGCACATGCCGGGCGGCCAGGCCATCATCACCTGCTGCGAAGACACCGGCCGTTTTTCAGGCTGCCGGTGCATTGCGGTGGCAGGGGGGAGGATTTTATAGATGTACCTTCATCTCGGGCGCGACGTCGCCGTCAAATACGACACCATCATCGGCATTTTTGACTTTGACACCTCGACCCACTCGCACCTGTCGCGCCGCTTTTTCACCGCGGCGCAAAAACGCGGACAGGTCGTCGTCGTCACCGACGAGCTGCCCAAGTCGGCCGTCGTGTGCGTCGAAAACGGCGCCCAGACGGTATATATCACCCAGGTTTCATCCCAGACGCTGCTCAGGCGTTTTGAAAGCCGCGCGCTGCCCGACAACATCCTGTAGCGCGCAACCCTTGATTTCAGGAGGAAAGTATGAGCGACATCACTACCACGCAGCAAAGCCCCGCATATGACGAAAACCAGATTCAGGTGCTCGAGGGCCTCGAGGCCGTGCGCAAGCGCCCCGGCATGTACATTGCCACCACCAGCCTGCGCGGCCTGCACCACCTGGTCTATGAAATCGTCGACAACTCCATCGACGAGGCGCTGGCCGGCGTGTGCACCCACATCGAGGTCTTTATCGAGCCGGGCGACGTCATCCGCGTCATCGACAACGGCCGCGGCATTCCGACCGGCATCCACCCCAAAATGGGCATTTCCACCCTGGAGGTGGTCTTTACCGTGCTGCACGCCGGCGGCAAGTTCGGCGGCGGAGGGTACAAGGTCTCCGGCGGCCTGCACGGCGTGGGCGCCAGCGTCGTCAACGCGCTGAGCGAGTGGCTGACCGTGCGCGTGTGCAACGAGGGCAAGGTGCACGAAATGGCCTTTGCCCGCGGCGCCGTGACCCGGCCCATGGAAATCACCGGCAGCACCGACAAAACGGGCACCGAAATCGCCTTTAAGCCCGACGGCGAGATCTTTGACGAGCTGGTCTTTGACTACGACACGCTGCTCACCCGCCTGCGCGAGGAGGCCTTTTTGAACGCCGGGCTCAAAATCACGCTGACCGACCGCCGCGGGGAGGAGCCGCGCCAGGACGTTTTGTGCTATGAGGGCGGCATCCGCGAGTTTGTGAGCTTTTTAAACCGCAGCAAAACCCCGCTGCACGAAAACGTCATTTACCTGTCGGGCAAAAAGGAAACCGGCATGGCCGAGGTCGCTCTGCAGTATAACGACAGCTATAACGAGCTGCTGTTGTCCTTTGCAAACAACGTCAACACCACCGAGGGCGGCATGCACGAAACCGGCTTTAAAACGGCGCTGACCCGCGCCATCAACGATTACGGCCGCAAATACCGCTTTTTGAAGGACGACGACAAAAACCTCTCGGGCGAGGACGTGCGCGAGGGCCTGACGGCCGTCATTTCGGTCAAGCTCGAGGAGCCGCAGTTTGAGGGCCAGACCAAAACCAAGCTGGGCAACGCCTTTATGCGCACGCTGGTCGACAATATGGTCTATGAGTGCCTTTCGGCCTTTTTGGAGGAAAACCCGGGCGTGGCAAAGCAGATTATGGAAAAGGCGCTGACCGCCGCCCGCGCCCGCGAGGCCGCCAAAAAGGCCCGCGAGGCCACGCGCAGAAAAAGCGCGCTGGAAAGCGCCAGCCTGCCCGGAAAGCTCGCCGACTGCCAGGAGCGCGACCCTGAGCTGACCGAGATTTACATCGTCGAGGGCGACAGCGCCGGCGGCAGCGCCAAAAACGGGCGCGACCGCCGCTATCAGGCCATTTTGCCGCTGTGGGGCAAGATGCTCAACGTCGAAAAGGCGCGGCTTGACAAGGTGCTGGGCAACGAAAAGCTCATGCCCATGGTCACGGCCTTCGGCGCGGGCATCGGCGATGATTTTGACCTTTCCAAGCTGCGCTACGGCAAAATTATTCTGATGGCCGATGCCGACGTCGACGGCAGCCACATCCGAACGCTGCTTCTGACCTTCTTTTTCCGCTTTATGCGCCCGCTCATCGAAAAGGGGCACGTGTATATCGCCCAGCCGCCCCTTTACAAAATCGTGCCCAAGGGCAAGGACAAAGAGCCGCGCTACGCCTATTCCGACGAGCAGCAGGCCAAAATGCTGCTCGAGTACCCCGGCGCCGAGGTGCAGCGCTACAAGGGCCTCGGCGAAATGAACCCCGAACAGCTGTGGGAGACCAC
>CANUCM010000153.1 GCA_947856675.1 uncultured Clostridia bacterium
GTTTGCCGCCCCGGGAGGGTTGCCCGGGGGCTTTCGGCAAAAGCAGCCTGTTTTGCAAAAAGGCGCACATCCCGCCGGGTTTCCGGCACACAAAAAACCCGTACGCCGCAGCGTACGGGTTTTTTTCACCGCTTAAAGGCCTCAAGGCTTTTGACATAAGCCCTGCGCGTGCCGGAAGCCGTGGGGTACTCGACCTCTATCAGAAGCTGTGCCGTCACCGCGCCCAGCGTGCACCGGTCCCCGGCGTCGATATACCGCCCCGACTCTTCACGGCCCTGCGCGTCGTACACCGCCTGGCGGCGCGTCGCCGTCGCCTGCACGCCCGTGCCGGACGCCGTGCCCGCCGGCTCTTTCCACGCAAGCCCCAGATAGTCGGCAACACCGCGCGCGTCGGACAGCGCGCACAGCTCCCGGTACTGCGCCGTTTTCAGCTTTTCCACCTCGGCGCGGTTTGTGTGGAAGCCGTGCTCTATCAAAACGGCCGGGCAGTCGGTGTCGCGCAGCACCTGAAAATTGTCGACCTTCACGCCGCGGTCCACGCAGCCCAGCATGGGAACAGCCCGGGCGCGGATACATTCGGCCAGCTTTTCCGCGCCGGCCCCGCGCGCTATGATGTGGGCGCTCCAGCCCTGCGCGTCCGACCACCCGCCGGACGCCGCGTTGGTGTGCACCGACACGAACACATCGGCTCCGCTCTCGTTGCTTATGCGGCAGCGCTGCGCCAGGCTGACGTCGTTTTCGTCCTCGCGCGTCATGACCACCGCGGCGCCGCAGCGCTCCAGATGCGTGCGCAGCCTGCGCGCCACGTCCAGGTTAAACTCGTGCTCAAGATAGCTTCCGTCGGGGCTGCGTTTCCCCGCCGTCTGTACGCCGTGCCCCGCATCGACGCACACAATAGATTGTCTGCTCAAATCCTGTTCCTCCCATGCAGCAATGACATTGGCAATCACCCGTTCGCCGGTCGGGCGGTTGACGCACCGGCCGGCGGCATACAGCCGCGAGCTGCCGCCGCCGTCCAGATTGACGGCGTCCTGCATGCCGAGCGACAGCAGCGCGTCGCAAAACTGACGCAGCGACATGTTTCCGGCGCTCGCGGCAAAAAAATCCGCCCGTTTTTGCGCGCCACCCCGCTGCGGCGGGCCGCCGCGCAGAAAACCCCGTCATCCTGTATGCTCCACTCCATGCGCCCGCCGTCGCGGATAAGCCCCGGATACCCGCTGACATACCCGTCCCAGGGCTTTTCCCACGGGCCGCCGAAATCGGGACGCCCCGAAAGCGTGCCGAACCCGAACCCGTTGCCGGCGTCGTTTGCCGGCGTTTTGCCGTAAATCACCGTGCCGATCGGCTTGTCGGGCGCGGTGAACAGGCTCCCGTTGATGTGCGCGCCCGGCCGGCGCGCCGCTTCAAACTGCGCCTGGGTCATTGCCGCGGGCGCCACCTCAAACCGCGCCGACGCGTCGATGTCCGCAAGGTACAGCCCTGCGGCCTGATATACTTCCATAATCCCCTCCCACAGCGGACGGAAACGGCAGCGCACGCCGCGGCAAAGGCCAGCGGCTGCCGGCAGAAGCCCTGCCCATGCGCTTGCGCCGGGCAGCCAAACGCTGCCTGTCTTTCAAAAAGGCGGTCATTTCTTCCTGCCGAGCTGCACGATCAGCCCGGCAACTCCGATCAGCACCGTAACGAAAGCAAAAAGCCCCTCGTAGGTCACCATCAGCTCCACCCCCCTCTCTCCGGGAAATGGGCAAGGCCGCCTTTCCGCTGCGCCTTTTGATGCGCCGCGTCTTTCCGTCTGAGCGCTTCCCTCCCCGGGCGGCGCTACTTCTCCTTCTGCTTTACCAGCTGGTTAATATACACGCTGGCCCCCGCACACAAAATCCCCTGCGTCACGCCGGTAAACACCGCCATCAGCACGGTTTTCCAGGTGCACAGCTCGCACCCCGCCAGCACATAGACCAGCGCCAGCACCACGCCCAGCGCCCCCAGCAGCAGCGGAATCCGGTTGTCCTGCACCCACTGCGCTTTCTTCAGCCCGATGCCCGCCGCGTACAAAACCGGCACCAGTGCCATCAGCTCGGGCTTGATAAAGCCCTCCAGATAGTCCAATCTCCGTTCCCCCTTTCCTTTCATCCGGCGCTTTGTGCCTGCATTATTCTATGTTTTTCCCCCCTGTCCGGGTCACCTTTATATACAAAAAGTATATTTTTGTATATATTATACGTTTTCGTGCTCTTTTTGGCAAAAAAAGAAACAGCCGGCCGCGGCCGGCCTCTTTTTGCCGCGCTCAGCGCCGAAGGCGCGCTTTTTTTGCCAGCTCCCCGCGCAGGCTTTTCCATTCGCGCGCAAACCACTGCTTCCATTCGCCGCACATGATCACGGCGCAGGCCCCCTGCCGCCGGCACCCCTCACACGGCGAGGGGGAAAGGCTTTTTTGTCCGTTGCTTCTCATATATGCAAGTACCTCCAAAAATACTTTTGCATTTTTGCGAATCTGTGCTTTCAGTATACCGCAGGGGGCGGCGGCCGTCAATTCGCATTTTTACCATGATTTTCCCCTCAAATATTTGCATTTCTGCGATTTTTATGTTACCATCCTGATAAAAGGAGGTGCGGGCGATGGAGCTTTCGCAGCAGATACGGCAGCGGCGGCAGCAGCTTAAGCTGAGCGTTGCGCAGCTGGCCGAGCGGCTGGGCGTGTCGGCGGCCACGATGTACCGGTATGAAAACGGCGGCATTGCCAAGCTGCCGGCGCACATGCTGGCGCCGCTGAGCCGGGCGCTGGACACCACGCCGCAGCAGCTGATGGGCTGGGAGGAGCCCGACGCGCACGGGCTTGCGCTGCTGGGCGGCGCCGAAGGCCAGCGCGTGCCCGCCTTCGCGCAGGCCGGGGCCGATTTTGCGCTGCTGTACACGGGTGTGGACATGACCGACGCCCGTATTTTAAAGGGCGACATTGTCTATTGCCGCGCGTGCAGCGAAGTGCGCAGCGGCGACATCGCCGCGCTGCTGTGGGACGGGCGCCTTGTGCTGCGGCGGGTGTTTCTGGCGCCGGGGAAAATGACGCTGCGCGCCGAAAACCCGGTTGTCGCCGACGTCGTCACCGACGGCCGGCCGCCCAAAGGCGCGCGCATCATCGGCTGTGCCGTGGCGTTTTTTTCCCGCGAGCTGTGCGCGCGGCCGTGGCTTGACGGCGCGGGCCGGCCCGCTGCGGCGCGCGGCGGCGGCGTCAGGCCGCAGACCCCCGAGCAGGCCTTTATCGCCTGGCAGTATGAGCGCGGGCTGCACAAAAAAAACGGAGAGGAATGATTCCTCTCCGTTTTTTATTTCTTTCGTTTTACTCTTGGGATAAACAGACGCGCCACGACGCCCTTGCCGCGCGATCGCACATAGAAAAAGCCTATCACGGAAAAGACCACCGCCCCGACGAAGTTGACCAGAAGGTCCTTCATGGTGTCAATGAGCCCGATGTCCAGATAGCCGCCGATGCCCAGGCTCCGGCCGTTGACCGCCGTGTCGGTGATGCCCTCGATGACGACGGCATGGTTTGAGTTTGTGGGGTCGAGGGCCACGGACGAGATGCGCTGCACGATGACATCCTTCTGCATGTCGGTGGCAAACACCATGTCCATGAAAAACTCAAAAAACTCCCACAAAACGCCCACCGTCATGGAAAAGCAAAAGGCGGCCACCGCCACATACAGCGGCGACAGCTTGAGGGAAAAGCGGTCGCTCCGGTTCATAATGTCGATGAGGGAAAAGCCGATGGCGGCGCACAAAAACCCGTTGACGGTGTGCAGCATGGTGTCCCAGAAGGGCACTTTGACATAATAGGCGCTCAGCTCGCCGAGGATTTCGGCGGCGAAAATAAACAGCAGAATGATGCATTCCAGCGCGGTCGGCAGGTCGATGCGCAGGCTGACCTCGAGAAAGCTGGGCACGAGAAACAGCACCAGCGTCAGCACGCAGAAAAACAGGCTTTCGTAATCGCCGCGCAGCGTGGCCATGACGGCGGCGGCAATGACAATCACCCGCAGCACCACATACACCGCAAAGGCTTTTTTGTCCTTCCTGGCCTGCGCAAACAGCCGCGCGAGCAGATTTTTCTTTTTTTCCATGGCAAACCTCCTGGGTTTTGCGGCCTTTTGTGCGCCGGCTTTTGTTACTATACCACGCCGGGTGCGAAATTGCCACGCGCGCCCGGCCAGCCGAAAAACGGCGCGGCCCGCGCGGGCCGTGCCGTTTTATTGCTTTTTTTCACGGCTGCACGCACCGCAGCGGCGGGCCGTCCAGCTGCACGACGCGGTCGGCCAGCTCCAGCA
>CANUCM010000154.1 GCA_947856675.1 uncultured Clostridia bacterium
TGGCATGCCCACGGGTCGACGAGGTTCTGCGCGCCCACCTGCACGGCGCTGGCGCCGGCCGAAAGCATTTCCAAAACGTCGTCGGCGCAGGCGACGCCGCCCACTCCGATGACAGGCAGGCCGGTTGCCGCACATACCTGGTACACCATGCGCACGGCCACCGGCTTGACCGCCGGGCCGGAAAAGCCCGCCGCGCCCGTCGACACGACCGGACGGCCGGTGCGCGGGTCGATGACCATGCCGAGAAGGGTGTTGATAAGCACCAGCCCGTCGGCCCCGCCCTGTTCGCAGGCGCGGGCGATGGCCGCGATGTCGGTGACATTGGGCGACAGCTTCATATACACCGGCTTGCGGCAGGCGCCGCGCACGGCCTCGGTCACCTCGCGCGCCGCTTCGGGCTGCGTGCCGAAGGCCATGCCCCCGTGGCGCACATTGGGGCAGGAAATGTTGATTTCAAGAATGTCGACGTCCGCGCAGCGGTCCAGCGTCTGCGCCGTTTCGACATATTCCTCCAGCGAAAAGCCGGAGATGTTTGCGATAATGGGCCCGGAATACACCTGCCGCAGACGGGGAATTTCACGCTCGACCACGGCGTGCACACCGGGGTTCTGCAGGCCGATGGCGTTGAGCAGGCCCTCGCGGCACTCGGCAATGCGCGGCGTCGGGTTGCCGAAGCGCTCGTGCAGCGTCGTGCCCTTGAGCGAAATGGCGCCCAGCTCGTTTAAGTCGTAAAAGCGCGCCATTTCGTAGCCGAAGCCAAAGGTCCCGCTGGCCGGAATGACGGGGTTTTTCAGCGTCAGGCCGCCCAGGTTTACTCTCAGATCAGCCATCAAACCGCACCTCCTCCGAAAGCAGCACCGGGCCGTCGACGCAGATGCGCTTGCTGCCCGTCAGCGTCTGGCACGAACAGCCCATGCACGCGCCGAAGCCGCAGCCCATGCGCTCCTCAAACGAGAGCTGGCCCTGTTTTCCCAGCGCGTGCACCGCGCTCAGCATGGCCTGCGGGCCGCAGGCATAATAATAGTCGTAGTCGAGCTGCCGGAGCACGTCGGTGACAAAGCCCCGCTCGCCCCGGGTGCCGTCGTTGGTCGCAACAAAGGTTTCGCACCCGAGCGCGCGCAGCTCGTCCTCATAAAACACGTCGCACGCCGAACGGAAGCCCAAAACGCACCGCACGCGCTGTCCGCGCCCGCGCAGAACGCGCGCCAGCCCGTAAAGCGGCGGAACGCCCACGCCGCCGCCGACCAGCACCACGCTGCGCCCCTGCGCCGCGTCGGGGTCAAAGCCGTTGCCCAGCCCCGTCAGCAAATCGAGCGTCTGGCCGGGCGTCATGCGCGACATGCGCGCGGTGCCCCGGCCCACCACCTTGTAGATGAGGGTCAGGCTGCCCTCATCCCAGTCGCACACGCTGATGGGCCGGCGCAGATACAGCCCGTCCAGCGCGATGTTGACAAACTGTCCCGGGCGGCGTACCCAGCCGCCCTTTCCCTCCAGGCGCAGGCGGTACACATCCTGCGCAATGAGGGCGTTTTCCCGTATCGTATACAGGCTGCGTTCTTCCATACGGCCTCCTTACGCGTCGATGGTCGACACGCCGACGGTGATCTCCTCGAGCACGTCGAGCAGAACGGCCACCGTGTCGAGCGAAGTGAACATGGTGATGTTGTTTTCCACGGCGCAGCGGCGGATGAGGAAGCCGTCGCGCGTGGTGCCCTGCGACATGGTCGTCAGCGTGTTGATGACATAGGTGACGTGGCCCTGCCGCAGCGACTGCAGAATCTCCTCGCTGCCCTCGCTGATCTTGCGGCGGGCGCGGGGGCGGATGCCGTTTTCCTTCAAAAAGGCCGCTGTGCCCGCCGTGGCTTCGATGTTGAAGCCCAGGTCGTAAAAGCGCCGGATGAGCGGCAGCGCGCGCTTTTTGTCCTCGTCGGCAATGGTGACAAAGACCGTGCCGTAGTTTTCCACGCGCAGGCCCGAGGCCTTGAGCGCCTTGTACAAAGCGCGCGTCAGCGTGTCGTCATAGCCGATGGCCTCGCCCGTCGACTTCATTTCGGGCGAGAGATATGCGTCGGCGCCGCGGATTTTGGAGAAGGAGAAGACCGGCGCTTTGACGTACCAGCGCTTTTTCTCCGGTGCGACGCCCGTGCCGTAGCCCTGCTGGCGCAGGCTGCGTCCCAGCGCGATGCGCGTGGCGATGTCGGCCAGCGGCACGCCCGTCGTTTTGGAGATAAAGGGCACGGTGCGGCTCGAGCGCGGGTTGACCTCGATAACGTAGACCTTTTCCTGCTCGTCGACGATAAACTGAATGTTGAAGGGGCCTTCGATGCCGATGCCCAGGCCCAGCTTGACGGTGTAGTCGATGATGGTGTCCTTGACCTTCTGCCCGACCGAAAAGGGCGGGTAGACGCTGATGGAGTCGCCCGAGTGCACGCCGGTGTGCTCAACGTGCTCCATAATGCCGGCGACAAACACGTCGGTGCCGTCGCACACGGCGTCGACCTCCAGCTCCTTGCCGGAGATGTAGCGGTCGACCAGCACGGGCTGGTCCTCGCTGACCTGCACGGCGCCCTTGAGATACCGGCGCAGCTCCTCGTCGCTGTGGACAATCTGCATGGCGCGGCCGCCCAGCACGTACGACGGGCGCACCAGCACGGGATAGCCGATGTCGCGCGCGACCAGCACGCCCGCTTCGATGTCGGTGACGGCGCGGCCCTCGGGCTGGGGAATGCCCAGGCGCTCCATGGTCTTTTCAAAGCTGTCGCGGTTTTCGGCGCGCTCGATGGCCTCAACGCCCGTGCCGATAATGGGCACGCCCAGCTTCGACAGCCGCTGCGCAAGGTTGATGGCCGTCTGCCCGCCCAGCGACACAATGACGCCCTGCGGCTTTTCCAGCTCGATGACGTTCATGACGTCCTCGACGCACAACGGCTCAAAATACAGCTTGTCGGACACGGTGTAGTCGGTCGAAACCGTTTCGGGGTTGTTGTTGATGATGATGGCCTCATAGCCCGCCTCGCGGATGGCCCAGATGGCGTGCACCGTCGAATAGTCAAACTCAACGCCCTGCCCGATGCGGATGGGGCCGGCGCCCAAAACGATGATTTTTTTCTTGTCCGACACGACCGACTCGTTCTGCTGCTCGTAGGTCGAGTAGAAGTACGGCACATAGGAGGCAAACTCGCTTGCGCAGGTGTCAATCATTTTGTACACCGGCATGACGCCGAGCCTGCGCCGCAGCACAAAGACCTCGTCGGGCGCCATGTTCCACAGCCGGCCGACCGCCGCGTCGGAAAAGCCCATGCGCTTTGCGCGGTACAAAACCTCCCTGTCACCCGGCTGCGCCGCGGAAAGCTCGCGCTCCATGCTGACGATGTTGCGCAGCTTGTCGATGAAGAAAAAGTCGATTTTTGTCTTTTCGCAGATGAGAATGGGGTCGATGTCGCGGCGCAAAAGCTCGGCGATGGCGTACAGCCGCTCGTCGGTGGGGCGTTCGATGCTGTGCAGCAGCTCCTCGACGGGCATGCCGTCGTAGCGGCGATGCCAGATGTGGTTGACGCCCGCCTCGAGCGAGCGCACCGCCTTGAGAAGGCTTTCTTCCATGGTGCGGCCGATGGCCATGACCTCGCCCGTGGCCTTCATCTGGGTCGAAAGCTCCTTGGACGCCGTGTCAAACTTGTCAAAGGGGAAGCGCGCCACCTTGGTGACAACGTAGTCGAGCGCCGGCTCAAAGCAGGCGGGCGTGTTGGCCAGGCGGATTTCGTCGAGCGTCAGGCCGACGGCAATAAGGGCCGAAACGCGCGCAATGGGGTAGCCGCTGGCCTTGGACGCCAGCGCCGACGAGCGCGAAACGCGCGGGTTGACCTCGATAACATAGTAATCAAACGACATGGGGTCGAGCGCAAACTGCACATTGCAGCCGCCCTCGATGCCCAGCGCGCGAATAAGCCGCAGCGCGGCGTCGCGCAGCATGTGAAACTCCTTGTTGGTCAGCGTCTGCGACGGCGCCACGACGATGGAGTCGCCGGTGTGGATGCCCACGGGGTCGACGTTTTCCATGCAGCAGATGGCAATGGCCGTGTCGTTTTTGTCGCGCATGACCTCAAACTCGATTTCCTTGTAGCCGCGGATGGACTTTTCGACCAGCACCTGGCCGACGGGCGACAGGGCCAGGGCGTGCTTTGCCAGCTCGCGCAGCTCCTCGTCGTCTGCGGCAAAGCCGCCGCCCGTCCCGCCGAGGGTAAAGGCGGGGCGCAGCACCACAGGGTAGCCGATTTCGCGGGCCATGCCGAGCGCCTGCTCGATGCTGTGGGCGATGTCCGACGGCGGGCAGGGCTCGCCGATGCGCTCGCACAGCTTTTTAAACAGTTCGCGGTCCTCGGCCTGCTCGATGGAGTCAAAGCCCGTGCCTAAAATCTCGCACTGGCACTCACGCAACACGCCTTTCTGTGCCAGCTGCATGGCAAGGTTGAGGCCGGTCTGGCCGCCCAGCGTGGGCACGATGGCGTCGGGCCGTTCCTTGCGGATGATTTTTGCCACATACTCAAGCGTCAGCGGCTCCATATATACCTTGTCGGCAATGTGCGTGTCGGTCATGATGGTGGCCGGGTTGGAGTTTATCAAAATGACGGTGTAGCCCTGCTCCTTGAGCGCCATGCACGCCTGCGTGCCCGAATAGTCAAACTCGGCGGCCTGCCCGATGACAATGGGCCCCGAGCCGATGACCAGAATCTTTTTGAGATCTTCCCTTTTAGGCATGGATGACACCTCCCTGCGCCTTGAAGGCGCTCATGTTTTCAATAAACTTTCCGAACAGATAGCCGCTGTCCTGCGGGCCGGGGCAGCTTTCGGGGTGGTACTGCACGGCAAACATGCGCTTTTCCGGGCAGCTTACGCCCTCGGCCGTGCCGTCGAGCACGTTGACGTGGGTCAGCGTCAGCGGCGTTTTTTCAAGGCTCTGCACGTCGATGGCGTACGAGTGGTTCTGCGAGGTGATTTCGATTTTGCCCGTTTCCAGGTTTTTGACCGGGTGGTTGCCGCCGCGGTGGCCGAACTTCATCTTAAAGGCGCGGGCGCCGTTGGCCAGGGCGATGATCTGATAGCCCAGGCAGATGCCGAACACCGGCAGGCGTCCCTGCAGCGCGCGCACCAGCTCGATGACCGGGCGCGCGTCTTCGGGGTTGCCCGGGCCGTTTGACAGAAACAGCCCGTCGGGGCGCAGGGCCAGGATGGTCTCGGCCGGCGTGTCGTAGGGCACGACGGTGACGTTGCACTTGCAGTTGTTGAGGCTGCGGATGATGCCGAGCTTGATGCCGCAGTCGACGGCCACGACATTGAAGCGCGGGTTGGCCGTGCGGCTGTACCAGATCTTTTTGCACGAAACGCGGCGCACATGGTCGCGCATGGGCGGCTCGGCGCGCAGGCGGCGCATGGCCTCCTCCACCGGCACGTCGGCGTCGGTGATGATGGCGCGCATGCTGCCCTCGTCGCGCACCATGCGGGTGATCATGCGCGTGTCGACCCCCTCGACGCCCGGAATGCCGCATTCCTCCATCTGCTCGCTCAGCGTCTGGGTGTAGCGGTAGTTTGAGGGGTTGTCATTGTATTCCCGCACGATAAATCCGCCGATGTTGGGCGTTTTGGTTTCATAGTCCTCGGCGGCCAGGCCGTAGTTCCCGATGAGCGGATAGGTCATGCACACAATCTGCCCGCAGCAGGACAGATCCGAAAGGATTTCCTGATACCCCACCATCGCGGTGCTGAACACCAGCTCGGCGATGCGTTCGACATCGGCTCCGAAGCCGCGCCCGACAAAACGCGCGCCGTTTTCGCAGACAATCTGCTTGCTCTTTTGTTTCATACTGCTTGCTCCCGCTCCTTTTCTCACAGGCCGGCGTCATACACGACGCCGCCCCGGTATATTGTCATCATCACCCGGCCCGAAAGGGTCATCCCTTCAAACGGGGTGCTTTTTCCCATGGAGGCAAAGTGCTCCGGCTCAACGCGCTGCGAAATGTCCCAGTCCAAAAGCACCCAGTCGTCCGGCCGCGGCGCCCGCGCGAGCACGCGGCGCGGGTTTTCGCCCAGCATGGCCGCAAGCCGCGCCGGCGAAAGACGCTCGCCCAGCACCGTGCGCGACACCGCAAAGGCCGTTTCCAGCCCCGTCACGCCCATTGCGCTTTTCAAAAGCCCGCGCGCCTTTTCCTCCGCGCTGTGCGGCGCGTGGTCGGTCGCAATGCAGCCGATGGTGCCGTCGAGCACGCCCGCAATCAGCGCCTCGCGGTCGGCTTTCGAACGCAGCGGCGGGTTCATTTTGTACTTTCCGTCGTCCGCTTTGATGTCGTCCTCGCACAAAAGCAGGTGGTGCGGCGTGACCTCGCAGGTGACGGGCAGGCCCTTTTTCTGCGCCCTGCGCACAAGCTCGACGCTTTCCGCCGTCGAGATGTGGCACACATGGTACCGGCAGCCGGTCTGCTCGACCAGCTTTAAATCGCGCTCAATCTGACGCCACTCCGACTCGTTGGAAATGGCGGGCAGCCCCATGCGCGCGCCGCAGCCGGTGCTGACGCAGCCGCCGGGCACGAGCAAATCGTCGCACTCGCAGTGCGCCGCGATAAACGACCCCGCCGCGTGTACGCGCTGCATGGCCTGCAGCATGACCTCGTCCGGCTGCACGCCGTTTCCGTCGTCGGAAAAGCCGGCGATGCGCGACACATCCTGCGGCGGGACAACGGCGCGCCGGCCGGCGCGGCCCTCGGTAATGCTCATATACGGCAAAACCTCGACGCACGCGTCGCGGTCTGCGATGGCAAGCTGAACCTGCGCGTGCTGCGCGCTGTCGGGCGCGGGGTTTACGTTGGGCATGGCGCACACGGTGGTAAACCCGCCGCGCGCCGCCGCGCGCGTGCCCGTCAGAATGGTTTCCTTATATTCAAAGCCGGGCTCGCGCAGGTGCACGTGCAAATCGCAAAAACCCGGGGCCATCACAAGCCCGCGCGCGTCAATCACGCGCTCAGGGCCGGGGCCCTCCAGGCGCACGTCCTCCGCGCGCAGCTCCTGCCCGCGCACGACGCGCGCCCCTCTGACAATCAGTGCCACAGCTCTCCCTCCAGACTGCGGCGGATGGCCGCCATGCGCACAAACACGCCGTTTTCCATCTGCCGGAAAATGCGCGAGCGCGGGCATTCCACCAGCTCGCTTGTGATTTCGACGCCGCGGTTGACGGGCGCGGGGTGCATGATGATGGCGCCCGGCTTCATCATGCGCTCGCGCTGCGGCGTCAGGCCGTACAGCTCGTGGTAGCGCTCGTCGGTCATGCCCTCGCTGCCGCCGTGGCGCTCGTGCTGAATGCGCAGAAGCATGATGACGTCACACTCGCGCACCGCTTTTTCAAACTCCATAAAGCGCAGGCCGGGCTCCATATACTCCTGCGGGCCCGAAACCCACACATCCATGCCCATGCGCTGCATGGCCTCGTAATTGGTGTGCGCCACGCGCGAATGGACAATGTCGCCGCAGATGGCGATTTTGATGCCTTCGAAGCCGCCGAACTCCTGGCGGATGGTCAGAAGGTCGAGCAGCGACTGGGTCGGGTGGTCGCCCGTGCCGTCGCCGCCGCTGACGACGGGCGCACGCAGGTGCCCGTCCAGCTCGTCGTAATAGCGGGTGTGGGCGCGGATGACCATCAGGTCGACGCCCAGGCTGTCAAAGGTCTTGACGGTGTCGTAAAAGCTCTCGTTTTTGCTCAGCGACGAGGCCCCGGGA
>CANUCM010000155.1 GCA_947856675.1 uncultured Clostridia bacterium
GCTCGCCCAGGCGCAAAAGCGCCGCCTGCGCCTCCGTTGCCGTGCAGCAATGCAGCTCGGCGTACACCGCCGTGCTGCCCAGCGCCTGAGGGTCAGGCAGGCCGGCAAACACCCCGCCCTGCGCGCGGCTGCGCGACAGAATGCGCAGCGCGCCGCGGTCAAAGTACTCCAGCGCCGCCGTGCACGAAACCTCGCGGCGGATGCTCTCGCTCAGGCGCACGGCGCTGTGCTCGTCGGGCACAAAGAGCAGCGCCCCCCACAAGACGGGCGGCTGCGGCAAAAGCGCAAGCGTCAGCTCGGTGATGACGGCCAGCGTGCCGTCTGAGCCGATGAGCAGATCCAGCGCGTCCATATCGGGCGCGATAAAGTAGCCCGAGGCGTTTTTGGCGCGCGGCATGCGGTAGTCGGGAAGAGAAACGCACACCTTTGAGCCGTCCTCGCACACAAGGCGCAGCGAAAGCCCCTGCGCCATGCACTGCCCCCTGCGCAGCGAAAGCACGCGCCCGTCGGGCAGCACGGCGCGCAGCGCCGTCACATGCCGGCGCATGGCCCCATAGCGGAAGCTGCGCGCGCCCGAGGCGTTGCACGCCGCCATGCCGCCCAGCGTCGCCGTCGTTTCGGTCGGGTCGGTGGGGAAAAACTGCTCGTCCGCCGCCTTGAGCAAGCGCAGCGCCGCAAGCGAGCGCTCGTCCCAGCCGCGCGTGTCAAACTCGCGCGTGTGCAGCATGCGCCGAAGCCGCATGAGCACGACGCCCGGCTGCACCGTGACGAAAAAGCGCCCGTTTTCCTCGCGCAGCGCCGTGACGCGGTCCATCTGCGAAAGGTTCAGAATGTGCCCGCCCTGCGGCACGGCCGCCGCGGCAAGGCCCGTGCGCGCGCCCTGCACGGTCACGGGCCCCTGCGTGCCCAAAAGAACGCGCCGCACCTGCTGCTCCGTGCGCGGAAAGGATATGGTTTCGGCCGTTCCGGTTGTGCGCGACTCGTCGCGCAGGTACTGTGCATACTGCCCGTCCAGGGGCAGAAAAAGCCGGTCTTGCAAAAGGCATCCCGCTCTCTTTTTTTCTTTCAGTGTACCGCACAAAAAACGCCGTTTCCATGCGTTTTTATCACAAATATTTGCACATCGTGCGCACTTGTGGTATGCTGAAACAAACCATGCACAGGGAGGCTTTCGGCATGTGGGATTTTGACGTCCGGCGCCGCGACAGCGATGAATGGTATATGGAAAAGCCGCATTTTCACGAGCAGCTGGAGTTTTTGCTGCCGCTGAGCTGCGGCGGCCGCCTGTTTGCCGAGCGGCAGTCGTGGCCGCTGCGCCGGGGGGTTTTGTTTTATCTCGGCGAGGGCGCGCTGCACCGCAGCTTCGGCCGCGGCGGGCGCGGCTACAGCCGGTATGTGCTGCACGTGCCGCGGCGCACGCTCGAGCGGCTGCAGGCGCCGCAGCTGGCTTCGCTTTTGTCGGACCCGGGCTGCGTTTCGCTGTCGCCGGAGCAGTTTGCCCTGTGCCGGCGGCTGCTTTCGGACATGGCCTCGCAGCAGGCCGGCGAAGGCGCCCTTTTGCGCCGGCGGGCCGCTTTTCTGGCTTTTCTGGCCTTTGTGCACACGCTGCCGCTGCCCTCGCCGGCGCCCGGCGCCGGCGGCGGCGCGGGCGACGACGCGGTGCACCGCGTGCTTTGCTATGTCCGCGAAAACCTGCGCGGCGACCTGTCGCTCGACGAGCTGGCCCGCCGCCATTTTATGAGCAAGTCGGCGCTGTGCCACCGCTTCAAGGCGGCCACCGGCTTTTCGGTGGGCGAATATGTCATCTGCTGCCGCGTCCAGCGCGCCCGCACCCTGCTGCGCCAGGGCCTGAGCGTCCAGCGCGCCGGCGAGGAGGCCGGCTTCGGCGACAACGCCCATTTTATCCGCACGTTCAAGCGCCTCAGCGGCATGCCGCCGGGGCGGTATGCCAAAGCGGCCCGCGCGGCCGCAGGAAAAGGGGAGACGTTTCATGAGCAGCTTTTACACTGAGGTGCTGAAAAGCCCGCTGCGCCCGCGCGCCTTGCGCGAGCTTTCGGATTTTGCCGCCCGCCAGGGCATCGCCTTTGAGCCGGGCGACTGCACGGTGTGCGTGCGCACGTCCGAAGGCGCGCTGGCCGCCACGGGCACGCTGCGCGGCCGGGTTTTGCAGTGCATTGCCGTCGACGCCGCGCTGCGCGGCGAGGGCCTGACCGCGCGCGTTATGACGGCGCTGCACGAGTGCGCCTTTGCCCGCGGCGAGCGCCACCTGTTTCTCTTTACCAAGCCGGGCAACGAGGGCATGTTCCGCGAGTTTGGCTTTTACCCCGTGTCGCACACCTCCGCCATGCTTTTGATGGAAAACCGCCGCGGCGGCGCGGCGGCCTTTGCCGCCTCGCTCGAGCACGGGCCGCAGGGCGGGGTGCACGGCGCCGTCGTCGCCAACTGCAACCCGTTTACAAACGGCCACCGCCGGCTTGTGGAATACGCCGCCGGCGCGTGCGACACCCTGCACCTGTTTATTCTGTCGGAGGAGGGCAGCGAGGTGCCCGCCGCGGCGCGCTTTGCGCTGGCGCAGCAGGGCGTGCGCGACCTTGAAAACGTCATTGTGCACCCCACAAGCGACTACCTTGTGTCGTCGGTCACCTTTCCGACCTATTTTCTCAAAGACAGCGCGGACGCCGGAGCCGAGGCCGGAAAGCTCGACCTTGCGGTGTTCTGCGATTATTTCGTGCCCGAGCTTTGCATCACGCGGCGCTTTGTGGGCGCCGAGCCTCTGTGCCGCGTCACGGCGGCCTACAACGCGCTCATGCACGAGCTGCTGCCGCCGCGCGGCGTGCAGGTGACGGAAATCCCGCGGCTTGCCTGCGGCGGCGAGGTCGTGTCGGCCTCGCGGGTGCGCCGGCTGTGGAAGCAAAAGCGCTGGGACGACATCGCCCCGCTCGTGCCCGAAAGCACGCTGCGCTTTCTGCGCAGCTGCCCGATAGATGAAAAAAAAGACCCGCTTTAAAAAAAGCGGGTCTTTTGCTTTGCTTTGCCGGGGGAGGCTTATTCGCCGCACACACGGGCGCACAGCCCGTCGAGAAAATCGCCGTCAAACAGCTCCAAAAGCCCCTTGTCGGCCGCGGCGGCCAGCTTGGGGCGGATGGGGATGCGCGCAATGTCCGAAATGCCGTGCGCGCGGGCGATTTCCTCCACATGGCTCTCGCCGAACACGCTGTGGCGCGCGCCGCAGTCGGGACACTCAAAGTACGACATGTTTTCCACAACGCCCAGCACGGGCACGTGCATCAGCTCGGCCATTTTGACGGCCTTGCCCACTATCATCGACACCAGCTCCTGCGGCGAGGTGACCACCACAATCCCGTCGACGGGAATGGACTGGAACACCGTCAGCGGCACGTCGCCCGTGCCCGGCGGGCAGTCGATGAGCATCAGGTCGACATCGCCCCACACAACGTCGGTCCAGAACTGCCTGACCGTGCCGGCGATGACCGGGCCGCGCCATACGACGGGGTCGGTTTCGTTTTCCAGCAGCAGGTTGACCGACATGAGCTTGATGCCGGTGGGCGTCTCGGCGGGCAGGATGCCGTCCTCCGTGCCGACGGCATGGGTGTGCACGCCGAAGGCCTTGGGGATGGACGGGCCGGTGATGTCGGCGTCGAGCACGGCGGTTTTCAGGCCGCGGCGCTGCGCCAGAACGGCCAGCATGGACGTGACAAGGCTTTTTCCCACGCCGCCCTTGCCGCTGACAACGGCGACGACGCGCCTGACGGTAGAAAGGCCGTTGACCGGCTCAAGAAAACTCTGCGGGCTCTGGCGCGAGGCGCATTCCTCGCCGCACGAGCTGCAGTCGTGTGTGCAGTCGCTCATACAAGATCTCTCCTTTTTGCAGGACGGCCTGCGTGTTTACCGCATGATCATAGCACCGTTACCGGCATATGTCAACAAAAGCATGCAGCAAAAAAAGCAGGGCATACGCCCTGCTTTTTTGCAAAGACAAGCTTACAGACCCATTTCGGCCTTGACTTCGCTGAAGCACTGCACGGCAAAGTCGAGGTCTTCCTTCGAGTGGCCGGCCGAAATCTGGGTGCGGATGCGGTCGCGGCCCTTGGGCACGACGGGATAGCAGAAGCCGACGACGTACACGCCCTTTTCCAGCATGCGGCGGGCAAACTCGTTGGCGATTTTCGCGTCGTAGAGCATGACGGGCACGATGGGGTGCTCGCCGGGCAGAAGGTCAAAGCCCGCTTTTTCCATTTTGGCGCGGAAGTAGCTGGCGTTTTCGTGCACTTTGTCGCGCAGCGCCGTCGAGGAGCTGAGCATGTCAAACACCTTGATGGACGCGGCGGCAATGGCCGGGGCCAGCGTGTTGGAGAACAGGTACGGGCGCGAGCGCTGGCGCAGAAGGTCGACGATTTCCTTGCGGGCCGAGGTGTAGCCGCCCGAAGCGCCGCCCAGGGCCTTGCCCAGGGTGCCGGTGATGATGTCGACCCTGCCCATCACGCCGCAGTGCTCCGGCGTGCCGCGGCCGTGCGCGCCCATAAAGCCGACAGCGTGGCTGTCGTCGACCATGACGAGCGCGCCGTAGCGGTCGGCCAGGTCGCAGATGCCCTGCAGGTTTGCGATGTAGCCGTCCATGGAGAACACGCCGTCGGTGGCGATGAGCTTGATGCGCGCGCCCTGCTCGTCGGCGGCCTTGAGCTGGGCCTCGAGGTCCTCCATGTTGTTTTTTTTGTAGCGGAAGCGCTTGGCCTTGCACAGACGCACGCCGTCGATGATGGAGGCGTGGTTGAGCTCGTCGGAAATGACGGCGTCCTCGGCCGTCAGGAGGGTCTCAAACAGGCCGCCGTTCGCGTCAAAGCACGAGGAATACAAAATGGTGTCGTCCATGCCGAGAAAATCGGAGATTTTCTTTTCCAGCTCCTTGTGCACGCCCTGGGTGCCGCAGATAAAGCGCACGGAGGACAGGCCGAAGCCCCATTTGTCATAGCTCTCCCTGGCGGCGGCAATGAGCTCGGGGCTGTTGGACAGGCCGAGGTAGTTGTTGGCGCACATGTTGAGAACGCCCCGGGCCGCGGTGGTGTCGATGCGCGACTTCTGCGGCGTTACGATGACGCGCTCGTCCTTATAGGTGCCCGACTCGCGGATTTCGTCCAGCTGGCGGCGGTAAATGTTCAAAGCTTCCTTCATAAAAAAGCCTCCTTGTTTATTTCGTCCAGTCGAGAACCACTTTGCCCGACTCGCCGGAGTTCATGGCCGCAAAGCCCTTTTCAAAGTCGGTGTAGTGGAAGCGGTGGGTAATGACGGGGGAGAGGTCCAGGCCGCCGTCGATCATGGCGCCCATCTTGTACCAGGTTTCAAACATCTTGCGGCCGTAAATGCCCTGCAGCGTCAGGCCCTTGAAGATGACGTCGTTCCAGTCGATGACGGTGCCGGGGCCGGCGATGCCCAAAAGGGCCACCTTGCCGCCGTTGCGCATCAGCCCGAGCAGCTGGTTGAGCGCGGCGCCGCTGCCCGACATCTCCATGCCGACGTCAAAGCCCTCGACGATGCGGTGCTTTTTCATCAGCTCTTCAATGGAGTCGGTCTTGAGGTTGACCGCCTCGGTGGCGCCCATCTTCTTGGCAAGGTCGAGCCGGTACTGGTTGACGTCGGTGATGAACACCGAGCGCGCCCCGCAGAACCGGGCGATGGCGACGGCCATGATGCCGATGGGGCCGGCGCCGGTGATGAGCACGTCCTCGCCGACGACGTCAAACATCAGCGCGGTGTGCGTGGCGTTGCCGTAAGCGTCAAAGAAGGACACGACGTCCTCGGGCAGGCTCTCGGAAATGGGCACGACGTTGGTCGCGGGAATGCACAGATACTCGGCAAAGGCGCCGTCTCTCTCCACGCCGACGCCGCGGGTGTGCTTGCACCAGTGCTTGTTGCCGGCGCGGCAGTTGCGGCACTGCCCGCAGACGATGTGCCCTTCGCCGGACACGCGCTGGCCGATGGAAAAGCCCGTCACACCCTGGCCCAGCGCGGCGATTTCGCCGACATACTCGTGGCCGATGATGTTCGGGGGGGAAACGTGCTTCTGGCTCCAGGGATCCCAGTTGTAAATGTGCACGTCGGTGCCGCAGATGGCGGTTTTGTGGATTTTAATGAGCACTTCGCCCGCTCCGACCTCGGGTACGGGCACTTTTTTCAGCACAAGGCCCTTGCCCGGTTCGGTCTTGACCAGGGCGTCCATCATGGTGGGGATTGCCATTTACCTCAACTCCTGTTCCAAAATTGCGGATATACCAGCCGTTACTCAGAATTGTATCACAAACCGGAAGAATTGCAAGGGTCAAAAAGGGGGTTTTATGAAAAAACGCCGGTTATTGCGAATGTTTGCCGGGGTGTTAAACGGGTAAAAATTCTGTTGTATGTCTCGTGTGAAAAGACAAAAAGCCGCAAAACAAGGGGCAAAAAGCCCTGTATATGTCTTTTTGCACAGGACACGGGAGCGCTTGAACCCGGGGGGCATTGTGTGTATGATAAAAAGGAGGTGATAACATTTGCTGAATATTGTGCTGCTTGAGCCGGAAATCCCGCAGAATACCGGCAACATTGCGCGCACCTGCGCCGCGACGCGCTCGCGGCTGCACCTCATCGGGCC
>CANUCM010000156.1 GCA_947856675.1 uncultured Clostridia bacterium
GCTTACGATCATCAGCCCTACGGCAATATGAGCATTGTTCCGGCGATTCAGCAGGATATCCCTTGAAAGTGCAAAAATGCCTTTCTATCGTTCCACGCAATACAGAAAAAGCGGGCAAGAAGTTTTTGACCTCTTACCCGCTTTTCGTTGCAACCTGCTTGCCAGCCGTTAAGTTAGTTTGTTTTCAAACCTTCCTTATCGGTGATTGGCTTAATGAAGGCCGCTCTTTTTTGCGATGCTGACAAAAATCAAATGAGCAGGATGTAGCCGCTGTGTACCGGTTTGTACTCGCCGCCCATCAGAGAGTCGTAAGTGCGGACCAGGTCATCCTGCAGCACCATGATGCGCCGTCCGGCGGGGATGTCCGGCAGGCTTTCAAGAAGGGACGTAATACGGTACGCACGGTTTTCTTCGCCCGGGGCGCCAAAATCCTGACCTGCGTACTCTTCCAGCGAGGCTGTGTCGCGATAGAGCAGGGAGGCCGCGAAGCAATACTCGGTTTCGCCGCGCATTTCGAAAATGGGGGTAATGAGATCGCGGCTCGGATTGCATGGCGTGCGAAGGAAACCTGTGCCCACATTGTCGCTGAGCGGCGCAAAGGAAGCTTCAAACAGGCCGTAGACGCCGCTGTTGCTGACGCCGGAGAAGGAGGCTATCAAAACGCCTTCCACGCCGGAAAGCTCGCGCACAAAAAAGCCGGTCATGAGTTCGCTGACCACAAGATCGAAAGCGCCGGCGTTGACAAGGATATAGGATTTTCCCACGCGCTGCTTCCAGGCAGGGGACACCGCGGGGCGCGGCAGCGCTTTTTGCGCAAGGGGGGAACGGCGGCCCTTCAGGCGAGTCATGAGGAATGTATCCTGTCCGTGGCAGGTAAAGAAGAAATCCTGTTTGTTTTCCCCCTCAAAATATTCGCCGTTGTAGCACAGCGGGAGTTTAAACAGGCTTTCGTGCCCGCCGCGGGTGTCGTCGCGGGTAATGGTGCAGAAAGCGCCGTACATATGTACATTGAGAATGCCGCTGGGCACGAGATATGTGCCGCTGTATTTTTCCGCAAAGTCGGCCGGAACAGGTTTTAAGCGGTTGTAAATGCACACGCCCTGCTCCTGCATGACAACGGCAAACAGCCGGAGGATGGTTTCGGAAACATCCAGTTTGCAGTCGTGGGTCTCGGAAATGGCGAGTACGGCATTGTATTTGGGAATGACAAAGAACTGGGTGGTAAACTGAAAACTGTTGCCGCTTTTCTGAAGCACGCCTTCGCCCAAATCGTATTCCGGGTCGCTGAAGCAGACGCTGTCCCAGCCGAGACCATAACAGGGGGAACGGTCGTCGCAGTCGAGAAAAGTACGGCCCTGCTTTTTGGCCATTTCGGCCTTGCTCTGCTCGCTGATTACGGGGTTTTCCTGCAAAAACAGCTGGCCGAACTTGCAAAGATCGCGCATGTTGGTGGTAAACCCCGCTCCGCCCTGAATCAAAAGCAGCTCAGCGGGGCGCATGCCTTCGCGAATCAGGGGGTAGTCCGGGTTGCGGACGGGGGAAAGCCTTGTGGAATGGGCGTCGATGGGTTCGGTGATAAAGTCCCGGCAATACTGTTCAAACGGCATGCCCGTGACGGCAGAGACCACCATCTCGGCCAGGGTAAAGCCATCGTTGCAATAGACGGCGTACTCGCCGGGATCTGCTTTGAGATAGCTTTTGGCAAGGTGGGCATAAACCTCGTCGTAATAATGGCTGCCGGTCACGTCGGTCACGGAAAAGCCTTTCCACTGCGTTCCGGGCAGTCCGGAAGTGTGAGAAAGGCAGTGGCGCACGGTGATGCGGCGATACCGCTCGTCCAGCATGGTGAATCGGGGGAGATAGTGGCAGACAGGTGTATCCAGGTCGATTTTCCCCTGCTCGACCAGCTGCATGACAGCAGTAGTGCAAAAAATCTTGGACACGGAGGCCACATTGTACGTACACTCGGTCGTAGCCGGCTTTTTCTCGCTGCCGCCCTGATTGCCCAGGGCATCGCAGGCCAAAAGCTCACCGTTTTGCATGATGGCGTAGGACACTGAGGTGTACTCGGCGGGCAGACCAAAGCGAAGGATGCGGGAACATTTTTCCGTAAACTGGTTCATACTCGTCACACTCCTTTGGGATTTACTATACCGTGCTTTTTTCTTTGTGTCAAACATGTGATAGAAAAATGAAATAGGCAGGGATAGTATAATTCGATAAAACGATTGGAAAATGCATATGCAGTGTTTTAGAATAAACAATAGGCAAGCGCAAGCATAAGGAGGACGTCTATGAAACTGATCGATACATTGCCTGAAGTTTTTGAGAGCTTTAATGAGCAGCGCAAAAACTCGTTTATCACCGCGCTGCAGATGAAAGAGCAGGGCATCCCGTTTGTCGGGGTTTTCTGTACATACCTGCCGCAGGAAATTCCCATGGCCATGGGCGCGGCCGTTGTGGGGCTGTGCTCCATGTCGGGCGAAACCATTCCCGATGCGGAAAAGGATCTGCCCCGAAATCTGTGTCCGCTGATTAAGTCCAGTTATGGCTTTGCCAAAACCGACAAATGCCCGTTTTTCTATTTTTCGGACCTGATTGTCGGAGAGACCACCTGCGACGGAAAAAAGAAAATGTACGAATATCTGGCTGAGTTTAAGCCGGTTTACGTGATGGAGCTGCCCAATTCCCAAAGCAGCGATGCGCTGGAGCTTTGGAAAAAGGAGGTCATCCGGTTCAAAGAAAAGCTGGAGCAGCATTTTGGAACGGTCATCACAGAAGAGCAGGTGCGGCAGGCAGTGCGGCTGAAAAACGCAGAACGCGCGGCGCTGCGGGATTTTTACAGTCTGATGAAGCTCAATCCGGCTCCGATGCTGGGGCAGGATCTGTATAAAGTGCTGTACGGCAGTACGTTTAAGTTTGACAAAGAGGCTTTGATAAAAGAAATGCAGGAGCTGACGGCCAAAGTCAGAGCGGAATACGATCCGCAAAACAGCCCGCTGAAGGGCCGGCCCCGCGTTCTTGTGACCGGCAGCCCCATCGGCGGGGTGACGGAAAAGGTCATCCGCGCCCTTGAGGACAACGGTGCGCAGGTTGTCGTGTTTGAAAACTGCAGCGGTGCGAAATCCATTGACGAGGATGTCGATGCCGATGCCGCCGATATTTATGACGCGCTGGCGCGCCGGTATCTCAATATCGGCTGTTCGTGCATGACGCCCAACCCCAACCGTATCCGGCTGATGAACCGTCTGATTGATGAATACCAGGTGGATGCCGTGGTGGAGGTCATTTTGCAGGCCTGCCATACTTATAACGTGGAATCCCTTGGGATCCGCCGGTTTGTTACGGGTGAAAAGAAGCTGCCGTACATCAGCGTGGAAACCGACTACTCTACGTCGGATACTGGTCAGCTTAACACCCGCATGGCAGCATTTGTGGAAATGATATGAGCTGCGCCCTGGGGATTGATTGCGGCTCCACAACGGTCAAAGGGGTTTTGTTTGACGGCGAGCGTGTGGTGAAACAGGAGATTGTTTTTACCAGAGCAAGGCCAAAAGAACGCATGGCGGAAATATACAGCCGCCTGTACACCCCGGCGGTGTGCTGCACTGTGACAACCGGCTATGGCCGGGCGCTTCTTCCGCAAGCGGATAAGACGGTTACGGAGATTACCTGCCATGCCCGCGGCGCCTCGTTTTTACACCCGCATATCGGATGCGTCATCGATATTGGCGGGCAGGATTGTAAAGCAATTTCGCTTGACAGCCTTGGCTTTGTATCTGATTTCGCCATGAACGATAAATGCGCGGCCGGCACCGGGCGGTTTGTGGAAATGATGTGCCGTATTTTGGATTGCCCCCCGGATGAAATCGAGCGGCTTGTGAGCGGCGCATCGCCGGTAGAAATCACCAGCATGTGCACCGTGTTTGCCGAGAGTGAAATCATCAGTCTGCTGGCAGACGGGTGCGAGCGGGGGGATATTGCGCTGGGGGTCATTCGCTCAATATGCCGCCGCACGGCGTATTTTGCCCAGAAGCTGCACCCCGAAGGCCAGGTGTTCTTCAGCGGAGGGCTGGCCGGGCATGAAGTGTTCCGCAGGGAGCTTGAGGGCTTTTTGCAACTGCCGGTGTGCGTGCATGAGCTGAGCCAGTATGCGGGCGCCATCGGGGCTGCGCTCATCGGTTGGGAAAAGCTGCACAGAAAAGGGTAAGAGACAATCCGCACAGGATGAGCCTGTGCGGATTGTTTTTATTTTGACAAAAGATTAACAAGAAATCTTGCAATCCGCAGAAAGTATGGTATACTGATATCAGCTCAGCCGAAAGCCCTGTGCTGACGGCCAAGCAGGTTTTTGCAGCTTCCGACACAAAGTGGTTCTGAGTGAAGGGTTTTGAAGTCTGCGCGCATCGTGCGCACACTGTGCTTTGGCGCCCTTTGGGGCGCTTTTTGTTTTTTGAGAGGAGAATGTATGGAATCGAGAGTTGCCGTGATGAGCATCATTGTGGAAAATCTGGAGTCGGTAGAAAAACTGAATGCCATCCTGCATGAGTACGGGAACTATATCATCGGACGAATGGGCATCCCGTACCGGCAAAAGAGCATCAGCATTTTAAGCGTTGCCATTGATGCGCCGCAGGACGTGACCAGTGCGCTTACGGGAAAAATCGGGAGACTTGCCGGCATCAGCGTCAAGACGGCCTATTCCGGAGTTGTTACCAGGGATGACCAGTAAAGTACAGTCTTTGATTGACACCCTGTGCGAAACGCACAGCCTTTCGGAAGAACAGTATGCCCAGATTCTCCGCGGCAGGACGCAGGAGGCCCAGGACTGTCTGACGCAGCGGGCGGCGCAGGTGCGCAGCAAAGTATATGGAAACGGGATATTTATCCGGGGGCTGATTGAAATTTCCAGCTTCTGCAAAAACGACTGCCTGTACTGCGGGCTGCGCCGTTCCAACGGCAGGGCTGAACGGTACCGACTGAGCCCGGAGGAAATTGCGGAGTGCTGCAAAACCGGATATGAGCTGGGGTTTCGCACGTTTGTGCTGCAGGGCGGGGAAGATTCCTGGTTTACAGACGAGCGGGTAGCCCGGATTGTTTCCGATATCAAGCAAATGCTGCCCGATTGCGCCGTGACGCTGTCGCTGGGCGAAAAAAGCCGGGAAACCTATCAGCTGTGGTTCGATGCCGGAGCCGACAGGTATCTTCTGCGGCACGAAACGGCTGATGCACAGCATTACGCCCGGCTGCACCCGAGCGAGCTTTCTCTGGAAAACCGGCTGCGCTGTCTTTCGGATTTGCGGGATATCGGTTACCAGACGGGCTGCGGGTTTATGGTGGGTTCGCCGTTTCAAACCCCCGAATGTCTTGCGAAGGATCTTTGCTTTATTGAAAAGTTTCGTCCGCATATGGTGGGAATCGGCCCGTTTATTCCGCATAAAGATACGCCGTTTGCGCAATACCCTGCCGGCAGCGCACAGCTTACGGTTTATCTGATGAGCATACTGCGCCTGATGCTGCCAGAGGTGCTGCTGCCGGCAACCACCGCGCTCAACAGCATCGACCCCTATGGCAGGGAACAGGGGATTCTGGCCGGCGGAAATGTGCTGATGCCCAACCTGTCTCCGGAGGACGTGAGAAAAAAGTATCTTTTGTACAACGGGAAAAAAAGTACCGGTGCGGAAAGTGCCCAAAGCCTGGATGCCCTGCGCGGGCAGATGCGCAGGATAGGGTTTGAGCTTGTGGTAGACAGAGGCGACAGTAAACTGAAATAACTGACGGGGAGGAAAAATCCAACCCGTAAGAAAGGAAAATGAATATGTATAACCCCAAATCACTGAAGGCAGAGGAATTCATCGACCATCAGGAAATTCTTGACACGCTGGCCTATGCCGATGCAAACAAGGACAACGTGCAGCTGATTGACGCCATCCTTGCCAGGGCGGCGCTTCGCAAAGGCCTTTCGCACCGCGAGGCATCGGTGCTGCTTGCCTGTGAAATTCCCGAGAAAATTGAGCAGCTGTACGCTTTGGCCGAACAGATTAAAAAGGATTTTTACGGCAGCCGCATTGTCATGTTTGCGCCGCTGTACCTGTCGAACTACTGCGTCAACGGCTGCGTTTACTGCCCGTATCATGCAAAAAACAAGCACATTGCGCGTAAAAAACTGTCTCAGGAAGACATTGTGCGCGAGGTGACCGCCCTGCAGGACATGGGACACAAGCGGCTCGCGCTGGAAACGGGTGAAGACCCTGTCAACTGCCCGATTGAATATGTGCTGGAAAGCATCAAAACCATTTACGGGATAAAGCATAAAAACGGCGCCATTCGCCGCGTAAACGTCAATATTGCGGCCACGACGGTGGAAAATTACCGCAAGCTGAAAGAGGCCGGCATCGGAACGTACATCCTGTTCCAGGAGACCTATCATAAGGAAAGCTATGAAAAACTGCACCCGACCGGCCCCAAGCACAACTATTCTTATCATACGGAGGCCATGGACCGCGCAATGGAAGGCGGCATCGATGACGTGGGACTCGGCGTGCTGTTCGGGCTGGAGCTGTACCGTTATGAGCTGGCGGGACTTTTGATGCACGCAGAGCACCTGGAGGCGGTACACGGCGTAGGCCCGCACACCATCAGCGTTCCGCGCATCAAGCATGCTGACGACATCGATCCCAGTGCGTTTGACAACGGCATTGACGATGATACGTTTGCCAAGATCACGGCTTGTATCCGCGTTGCCGTGCCGTATACGGGAATGATTATTTCCACGCGTGAGAGCAAGGCGGTGCGTGAGCGTCTGCTGCACCTCGGTATTTCCCAGATAAGCGGGGCCTCGCGTACCAGTGTGGGCGGATATGCGGAACCGGAGCCGGAAGATGAGCGCTCTGAACAGTTTGATGTCAGCGACAACCGCACGCTGGACGAAGTGGTCAACTGGCTGATGCGCATGGGGTATGTGCCCAGTTTCTGCACGGCGTGCTACCGGGAAGGCCGCACGGGCGATCGCTTTATGAGCCTCTGCAAGAGCGGCCAAATCCAGAACTGCTGCCAGCCGAATGCCCTGATGACGCTGAAGGAGTACCTGGAGGACTATGCGTCTGCGGATACACGCGCCGTCGGTGAAGCGCTGATACAAAGCGAGCTGGCGCACATCCCCAGCGAAAAGGTCCGTGCCATTGTAACAGAGCGCCTTGCGAAAATCGAACAGGGCCAGCGCGACTTCCGCTTCTGAGGTAAAAGTATGTCACTGAACGAAACGCCGTCGGCCAACCGGCTGCACATCGGCTTTTTCGGCCGACGCAACAGCGGAAAATCCTCTCTGGTCAATGCTTTGGCGGGCCAGCAGGTTACCATTGTTTCTGACGTAAAAGGAACTACGACCGATCCGGTGTCCAAGGCCATGGAAATCCATGGCCTTGGCGCGTGCGTGCTTGTCGATACGGCAGGGTTTGACGATAACGAAGGAGAGCTGGGGCGGCTTCGGGTGGAAAAAACCCGGCTGGCCGCAGAGAAAACCGATATTGCGGTCCTGCTGTTTTCTTCGGCGGATGCTCAGCAGGAGCTGACCTGGTATCAGCTGTTTCAGCAGAAGAAAACCCCGGTGCTCTGCGTGATCAGCCGGGCCGAGGAAGATGAGCAGCAAACTTTTGATGCGGTGCTCCGCGCCACCGGCGCGCCGCCCATGAAGGTTTCACCGTTTGACCGCGCCTCTGTTGAGGCGCTGCGGCAGGCACTGTGCCGTATGCTGCCGGAAGATTTTGAGCAGCCGAGCATCACCGGGGCGCTTGTTTCAAAGGGCGATACAGTCATGCTGGTGATGCCGCAGGATATTCAGGCGCCGAAGGGCCGTCTGATTTTGCCGCAGGTGCAGACCATTCGCGACTTGCTGGACAATCGCGCGAATGTTGTCTGTACGACTACAGAGCAAATGCCTGTGGCTTTGCAGGCGCTGTCCAAACCCCCGGAGCTTATCATTACCGACTCGCAGGTTTTTAAAGAAGTATATCAGAAAAAGCCTGCGCAAAGCCGGCTGACTTCTTTTTCCGTTCTGTTTGCCGCGCTGAAGGGAGATCTTGCATACTACCTGGAAAGTGTAAAAATGGTACCGTCCCTTTCGGAGAGTTCCCGTGTCCTGATTGCGGAATGCTGTGCGCATGCGCCGCTGAGCGAAGATATCGGCCGTGTGAAAATCCCCCGTATTCTGCGCAGGCTGGCAGGGGATAATATCTCCATTGACATTGTGGGCGGAACGGATTTCCCCCAGGACCTGACGCCTTATGCACTGATCATTCAGTGCGGGGCCTGTATGTTCAACCGCAAATATGTGCTGTCGCGGATAGAGCGCGCAAAGCAGCAGGGCATTCCTATGACAAATTACGGGGTGTTTCTTGCGCATGCGGCGGGCATCCTGGATAAAATATCGCTGTAAACCGGCGCTTGCAGGCATAGCAGGCTTCGTGATATAATTTCACTCAGTAAACGGCAAAAGGAGTGTTGCTATGCCTGCACGGTTTTCACGCAGTGAAGCGGAAAAATTTTTTGGCTCCATTGCAGGGGTATTTCTGTTTGCTGCAAGCATTAAAATTTTTATTACGCCGGTGAAGCTGTACAATGGCGGCATCGTAGGTATGGGGCAAATCATACAGGCCGTGCTGACCGATATTTTAGGGTTCCGGCTTCCGTTTGACTTTACCGGTGCGGCGTCCTTCCTGATTAATATTCCGCTGATGCTTCTGGCTTATCGTTCCATGGGCCGGGGTTTTTTGCTGCGCACGGTGATTTGCGTTGCGTGCCAGAGCATGTTTTTGTCGTTTATTCCGGCTCCTTCGCAGCCCGTGATTGGAGACACCCTGACGGCCTGCCTGATTGGGGGAATCATCAGCGGGTTTGGCGTAGGGCTTACGCTGAAATGCGGAGGAAGCGGCGGCGGGCTGGATGTGTTGGGCGTTTATTTTACAAAAAAGAAGCAGAACTTCAGCGTCGGCCGCCTAACCATTCTGGTCAATACGTTTGTGTACGGTATTTGTGCCATTCTCTTTGATCTGGAAACCGTGGTGTATTCGCTGATTTTTACCGGAATACAGGCGTTGTCCATCGACAGGGTACACTCGCAGAATATCAACGTCGAGGTGATGATTTTTACCAAGACAGAGGATGGCGCACTGCAAAAGGCGATTATCCACGAGCTGGAGCGTGGGGTTACCTATTGGCAAGGCTACGGCGGATACACCGATCAGCCGGGACGGATTTTGTGTGTTGTGGTGTCCAAATATGAAATGCCGCACCTGAAAAAGATTGTTGCCCGGCATGATCCCAAGGCCTTTTTCATGATTAAAGAAGGTCTGCAGGTTTCGGATAACTTTGTCAAACGGCTGTAGCCGGGCCGGCCGGCGGCCAAGAAAGTTTTTGAAAAAAAGACTTTACATTTCACATTGATTCCAGTATAATAAATAAGCGGCCTTAAAAGAGCCGTTTGTTCCGGGCCTGTAGCGCAGCTGGGAGCGC
>CANUCM010000157.1 GCA_947856675.1 uncultured Clostridia bacterium
TGCACGACATTTCCGGCGTCCTGGACCAGGTCTCGCGCATTTCCGCCGGCGACCTTTCCTGGACGCCCGGCCTGCCCGACACCTCGCCGCTCATTCAGGTCAGCTGCCAGCTTTCGGAAATCGGCGGCGGCATGCAGAAAAGCGTCGAAAAACAGATGCAGAGCGAGCGCATGAAAGTCGAGCTGGTCACCAATGTGTCCCACGACCTCAAAACCCCGCTGACCAGCATCATCAGCTATGTCGACCTTTTGTCCAAAACCCCGGACCTGCCCGCCGAGGCACGCGATTATATCGCCATCCTGGCGCAGAAATCCGACCGGCTGAAAAGCCTTGTGTACGACCTGTTTGAACTGGCCAAAAGCACCAGCGGCAGCATGGAAATCCACTCCGAAGCCCTCGATTTCCACCGCCTTGTCGAACAGACCCTCGCAGAAATGCAGGAGCGCATCGAGGCTTCGCATCTGGCCCTGCGCGTCAGCCTGGCGGACGCCCCCGTCACCATCTGGGCCGACGGACGCAAGCTGTACCGCGTGCTGCAGAACGTCATTGACAACGCCCTGAAATATTCCCTCGCCGGCACGCGCATTTTCGTCGATCTTTCGGTCATCGGCCCGCGCGCCGTGCTCAGCATCAAAAACACCGCAGGCTATGAGATGGACTTTTCCGCCGAGGAAATCACCGAGCGCTTTGTCCGCGGCGACAAGGCCCGCACCGCCGAGGGCAGCGGCCTTGGCCTGTCCATCGCCCAGAGCTTTACCCAGGCCTGCGGCGGGCGCTTCCGCGTGGAAGTCGACGGCGATCAGTTCAAAGTGCACATCAGCTTTGACCTGTACACCGCGCAGCCCGAGGCCTGACCGCCCCGTTCCGGACAAAAACGCCGCCTTTCAGGGGCGGTGTTTTTTTCTTCTTTTTCTGAAAACTTCACCTTGTATTTGACACCGGACCCCGCGGACGGCTATAATGTATTTTGTCTGTGCACCCGCATTCCCAAGGAGATGTTTCACTTTGAATGTCATTGAAAATATTCGCCGGCAATACCCCAAAATGACCAAAAAACAAAAGGAAATTTCCGATTTCATGCTGGCCGATCCCGAGCGCATGAGCTTTATTACGCTAAAGCAGCTCAGCGTCAGCCTTCACGTTTCGGAAATGACCGTGCTCAACACCTGCGCCTGTCTTGGCTATGCGGGCTTTAACGATATGAAGTCCGATTTTCGGCAGTATCTTTTGTCCAGGCGGCACAAGCAGCCGGAAAACGGCGCTTCCCTTGTGCACCCGCCCCTTTCCCTTGCCGGACTGCACAGCCCCGAAGGCCTGCTCGTGCAGGTTTGCCAGGAAGAGCTTGCCATGATCTCCGCCTTCTGCTCTCAGTTTTACCCCGATCCCTATCTGCATGCGGCCCGCCTGATTCTGGAAAAGCAGCGCATCGTCCTGTGCGGCCGCGGCATTTCCGCGCAGCTGATGGAATACATGGCCACGCACCTTGCCACGTTCGGCATCCTCGCCGTGTGCGTCAATACGGAGCTCAGCGACACCGTCCATGCCATCCGCCCCCTTGTCGGCGAAGATACGCTCGTCATCGCGTTCTCGTTTCCCGAATACCATTCCATGACCACCACGCTCGTGCAGTACGCCGCGCAGAAGGGCGCCGCCGTGCTCGGCATCACCGACACCCTGCGCGCCGACATCTGTCCCTACTGCACGCAGACGCTGCTGTGCCCCACAAACACCCGCCTGTTTCTCAACACCCTTTCCGCAGCCATGCTGCTCATCAACCTGCTGGCTTCTGCCGTGCACATCGAAAAAAGCGGGCGCGAACCCGACCCGGCCGCCGTCCGCAGCCCTTCTCCCCTGTCCGACAGCAAGCCGCACCCCGGCAGCCATCCCGGTCTCTGACACCGGGCGCAATAAAAAAAGTCCGCCTTCGGGCGGACTTTTTTGTTACAGGCTCCAGCTGTCCATAATGCGCTGCGCCAGCGCCAGAAGCGGACCTTTTTCGTTGCGCACGCGGCCGCTCATCACTTCTTCGAGCAGCACGTCGAGCAGCCGGCCGATCTGCGGGCCGTCGGCGCCCAGCGCTATCATGTCCGTGCCCTTGACGGCCAGCATGTCGCGCGAAAAGGCTTTTTTCTCCTGCAGCACCTGCTCGAGGATTTCCTGCGCTTTGCGCAGCTCCTCCTGCCGCCCCCGCCAGTCCGGGCTTTGCGCCAGGTTGTCGGCGCGCTTGATGCGGATGAGCAGCCGCAGGTTTTCCTCGCCCAGGCGCATCAGCCAGCGCCGCACGCTGTTTTCCGTGGGGAACAGATGGCTGTCGTGGTATTCGACCAGCGTACACACCTGGCGGATCAGGCTCCGGTCATACCGCAGCCGCAGCAGTACGCCGCCGGCAATGCCCGTGCTTATCATGGGGTGGCCGTAAAAATGCCCGATGCCCTCGGAATCCTCGGTGTAGCTCTGCGGTTTTCCCAAATCGTGCAGCAGCATGACAAGGCGCGGCACAAGCTCCGGCTCCACCGCCGCAATGCTGCGCACCGTGTGCTCCCACACGTCGTAGATATGGTGGTAATTGTTTTGGCAAAAGCCGATAGACGGCTCGATTTCCGGGATGATGGCGGCAATGATGTCGACATACTCCATGAGCACGCCCTCAACGCCCGGCCCGCACAGCAGCGCGGAAAACTCGTCGCGCACCCGCTCGCTGGCCACCCGGCTGAGCAGCGAGCGGCTTTCAATGGCGGCGCGCGACGTCTGCTGCTCGATGTCAAAGCCGAGCACCGAGGCAAACCGCAGCGCCCGCAAAATGCGCAGCGCATCCTCCTGAAACCGCTGAAACGGATCGCCCACCGCGCGCAGAATACCGCGGCTCAAATCCGCGGCCCCGCCGAACGGATCGACCAGCCCGCGCTTTTCCGACCAGGCCATCGCATTGACGGTAAAGTCCCGCCGCGCCAAATCGCTTTGCAGGTCGGCCGTGAAGGCGACGCTTGAGGGATGGCGGAAATCAAGATACTCCCCTTCCTCCCGGAAGGTGGTAATTTCGATGGGCATGGTTTCGACCACCGCCGTCACCGTGCCGTAGCGCAGGCCGGTGTCGGCCACGCGGAAACGCTCCATAACCCGGCGCACCTCGTGCGGCTGCGCCGCGGTGGCCACGTCCCAGTCGGCCGGCTCGCGGCCCATCAGGCTGTCGCGCACACAGCCGCCGACCACATAGGCTTCGTACCCCGCTTCCTCCAGCGTGCGCAGAACCGTCCGCACCGGCGCGGGCAGTTTGCCCATCATCATATCCGTCTGTCCCTCCTTTCCTGCCGTCTGGCCGCAAAAAGTCCAGCCGCAGCTGGACTTTTCCGGCACCTGCCCTCAGGGGGCGCGCATATCAGCAGGCCGGCGCGGGTTCGGGCGCATTGCCGTCCGAAAAGAGCTTTTCAAACTCCTCGCCGTCCATGGTTTCATGCTTGAGCAGGTATTCGGCAATCTCGTGCAGCTTGCCGATGTGCTGCTCGATAAGGCTCTTGCAGCGCGCGTATGCGCCGTCGATCATGGCCTTGATTTCACGGTCAATCAGCGACGCCGTTTCGTCCGAAAGGTTGCGCGATGTGGCAAAGTCGCGGCCGAGGAACACTTCATCGTGCGCGCTGGAAAAGGAAATGGGGCCCAGCGTATCGCTCATGCCGTATTTTGTCACCATGCGCCGCGCAATGGCGCTGGCGCGCTCGATGTCGTTCGACGCGCCGGATGAAACGTCGTCAAGCACCAACTTTTCTGCCACGCGGCCGCCCAGCAGAACGACCAGTTCGTCCAGAAGCTCGCTCTTTGACTCGTAATATTTGTCCGTGCTGGGAGGCGACATGGTAAAGCCGCCCGCTCTCCCGCGCGGGATAATGGAAATCTGGTATACCGGGTCCTGCGAGGGCAGAAGCTTTGTCACAAGCGCATGGCCCGCCTCGTGGTAAGCCGTCAGGCGGCGCTCCTGCTCGGTGATGACGCGGCTCTTCTTTTCGTTGCCCATGATGACCTTCAAAAAGGCATCGTCAATTTCCGCAAGCCCGATGCGCGCCTTTTTGCGCCGCGCCGCCAAAAGCGCCGCTTCGTTGAGAAGGTTCTCAAGGTCGGCGCCGGTAAAGCCCGCCGTCGTGCGCGCAATGGCGTCGAAGCTGACATTCTCCTCAAAGGGTTTGTGGCGCGAATGCACCTTGAGGATCTCCAGGCGGCCCTTGATGTCGGGCACGCCGATATAAATCTGGCGGTCAAACCGGCCGGGGCGCAAAAGCGCGGGGTCGAGGATGTCGGCGCGGTTGGTCGCCGCGATGACAATGACGCCCGAGTTCCCGCCGAACCCGTCCATTTCGACGAGCAGCTGGTTGAGCGTCTGCTCGCGCTCGTCGTGCCCGCCGCCCAGGCCGGCGCCGCGCTGGCGCCCGACGGCGTCGATCTCGTCGATAAACACGATGGCCGGCGCGTTTTTCTTGGCCTGTTCAAACAGATCGCGCACGCGCGAGGCGCCTACGCCGACGTACAGCTCGACAAAATCCGAGCCGGAAATGGAGAAAAACGGACCCCCGGCCTCACCCGCCACGGCTTTGGCTATCAGCGTTTTGCCCGTGCCCGGAGGGCCGACCAGCAAAACGCCCTTGGGAATGCGCGCGCCCAGCTCGATAAACTTCTGCGGCGACTTGAGGAAGTCGACAACCTCCTCGAGCTCGCCCTTTTCCTCGTCAGCACCTGCCACGTCCTTAAACGTGACTTTTTTGTTCTCATCCGTTGCGAGGCGAGCTCTGGATTTTCCAAAGTTCATCGCGTTTTTGCCGTCGCCGCCCTGCTTGCTCATCATGTAATACCAGAATATCGCAAACAGGACAATAATAACCACCCACGGCAGCAGGCTGTACCACCAGGGAATGGTCTGAATGATATATTCCTGGCTTTCCAGAATGCCCTCCGAGCGCTGCTGGCTGATAAGGGCGCCCAGGTCATACAGGAAAATGTCCTCGCTGGGGATGACGTGGCTCAGCACCGTCCCGTCGCGCAGCTGAAGCACAAGCTCGTCACCGTCGACGGTGACCGCCTTGACCTGCTGCTGTTCAAACAGCTGTACAATGTCCGACCAGCTGGCCTGCGGCTCCGGCTCACCGTCGAGCAGCACAGCGATGGTCCCCATCAGCACAATGAGCAAAATGATGTAAAATCCGATGCCTCTCGCTTTGTTGTTCAAAGGCTTAGTACCCACCTTTCCGGGGATGCCCCCCCCGCGCCGGATCTCCCGGCCTGTAATCATAAAAAATATGCGGTTATTTTTCGTACACTTCACGCCGGAGCACGCCGATTTCGGGAAGGTTGCGGTACTGCTCGGCATAATCAAGCCCGTAGCCGACGATAAACTCGTCCGGCACCTCCAGGCCGCGGTAGTCGATATGCACCGGCACCTTGCGCCGCGCCGGCTTGTCAAGCAGCGCGCATAGCCGCACCGAAGCGGGCTTTCGCGCGCGCAGCAGCTCCAGCAGATAAGACAGCGTCGTACCGCTGTCAAGAATGTCCTCGACTACTATAACATGCCTGCCTTCGATATTGGTGTCTAAATCTTTAATTATCTGCACCTGGCCGGAAGTTTTTGCCCCTTTGCCATAGCTCGACACCGCCATAAAATCCATGGTGCAGGGCACGGTCACCTCGCGCACCAGATCGGCCATAAAGATAAACGCTCCCTTGAGCACGCTGACCATAATGGGATTTTTCCCCGCATAATCGCGGGAAATGCACGCGCCCAGCTCCGCAACGGTCTTTTGCAGCTGCTCGCGCGAAATCAGTATCTCCCGGATGTCCTGCGACAATTCTCCGTTCATGTCTCATCCCTTCCGGCGGCCACAATCACCGCCTGTGCGCTCTTTTTTTCTGCAGTGTACACCCTGTCCCAAAACAGGGCCCGCACCATCTTATTATTATCGCACAAAACCGGTATTCTGTCACGGTATTTTTGCGGAATTTTCCGGTCGATCATCAGCTTCTTTACGCTGCGGCTTCCGCCCGGCAGGCGGATGACATCCCCCGGCAGGCGGGCGCGCACAAACAGCCCGTCCTCCGTGCCCCGGCGCTCGAGAAACGCCGTGTATGCAAAATCCTGCGGCCGCCCGGGCGACAGGCACAGCCGCCACTCGCCCCAGCGAACCGTTTCGCCCGGGCGCAGCCGGACGGGCTGCAGCGCGGGCTGCGGCGCAGCGCTCGCCGGGCCCATGACAAGCTGCGCGCCGCACCGCGACGCGGCAATGCCCCCCGGCAGGCAGGTGCGCGCCGACGGGCTTTGCCCTGTGCACAGCGCCAGCACCGCCTGCGCGTGCCGTTCGGTAAACACCCCTTCACGGCCGCCGGCACGCACATACAAAAGCCGCACGGCACGCCCCGAAACGGCCGGATGTGCCTTTTTAAGCCGCGATGCGTCCATGGCAATGCCGTCCGGGCACGCCCGCGCCTCGCCGGCCAGCGCACGCGCGCACTGCAAAAGGAACTCCCCGTCGCGGCGCGCGTTTTCCATGCAGCGCACCATATTGCGTTCACACTGCGGGTTGATGCTCCGCAGCGCCGGCATGACGGTGCAGCGCACAAGGTTGCGCGGGATGCTCTGGTCAAAATTGCTTTCATCCTGCGCCCAGCGCAGGCCGCAGCGCACGGCATACTGCTCAATCTGCTGCCGCGAAGCCTCCGCCAAAGGGCGCACAAATATCCCCCGTACCGGCGGGATGCCGCCCAGCCCCACGGTGCCCGTACCGCGCACCAGGTTCAAAAGCAGCGTTTCGCAGCTGTCGTCACGATGGTGCGCCGTGGCGACCACGGCGCCTTCATACCGCTGCGCCGTTTCCCGCAGAAACGCGTACCGGAGCTCGCGCGCCGCCTGCTCCAGCGACACCCCGCGCCGCGCGCTCTCCGCCGGCGCGTCGCCCGTGCCGTGGTACAGCGCAATGCCCAGCCGCTCACACAGCTCCTGTACAAGCGCAAGCTCGGCCTGCGCCGCCTGCGGCCGGATACCGTGGGAAAAATGGGCGGCGCACAGCCCGATGCCCAGCCTGTCACGCAGCTGCGCCAGCACATGGGTCATGCACACCGAATCCACGCCGCCCGACAGCGCGCACACCACCGTTTGGCCGGGTGCCGCCATGGAGTATTTTTGAAAAGTCCGCTCCGTTTGGAGCACAAAATCGTCCATATTGTCTGTTATCCGCCTGTGTGCAGACGCTCCTGGCTGGAAAAGGTGGTAAACTGCCCCATCCACTGCAGGTTCACGCTGCCCGTTTCGCCATGGCGGTTTTTGGCCACGATGATTTCCGCCACGTTTTTGTTTTCGCTTTCCTGATCGTAATAGTCATCACGGTAAATAAACATGACGACGTCGGCGTCCTGTTCGATAGACCCCGATTCACGCAGGTCCGACAGCATGGGACGTTTGTCGCTGCGGCTTTCCGGGCCGCGCGACAGCTGCGAAAGGCACAGCACCGGAACGTTCAGCTCCTTTGCCATGACCTTGAGCGCACGCGAAATCTCGCCGACTTCCTGCACGCGGTTTTCCGTACGCCGGCTGCCGTGCATCAGCTGCAGGTAGTCTATGATGACAAGCCCCAGCCTGTCGCCCAGACGGCGGCACTTGGCCTTCATTTCGGGCACGGTGATGTTGGAGTTGTCGTCGATGACAATGTCCATTTCCGAAAGCCGGCCCGACGCGCCCGCCAGACGGCGCCAGTCGTCGTCGCTCAGCGTGCCCATTCTGATTTTTTTGCCGTCGACCAGCGCCTCGCTGGACATCAGACGCATCGCCAGCTGCTGCGCCGACATTTCCAGCTGGAAAATCACCACGGCCTTTTCACTGCTCTTTGCCGCCGTCAGCGCCATGTTGAGCGCAATGCTGGTCTTGCCCATGCCCGGCCGCGCCGCCATGAGAATAAGCTCTGATTTGTTCAGGCCGCCGATGTAGCTGTCAAGCTCACGAAACCCCGTCGGCACGCCGGGCAGCTTGCCCGGGTTGGCCGCCAGCTCGTCCAGATGATCATAGACAAGGCGGATGGCCGTTTTGATGCTGGTCAGGCCCGAAATTTCGCGCCCCTGCCGGATGGCGTAAATTTTTTGCTCCGCCAGCTCGGCAATGGCCTGCGGGTCATCCTGCTCGCTGCGCGTCAGCTCGGTGATCTCCGCCGCCGCAGCCTGCAGCTCGCGCAGCATGCTTTTTCCGCGCACAATGGCCGCGTACTCTTCCACGTTGGCCGACGACGGCGTCGTTTCAATCAGCTGCAGAAAATAATCGCGGTTTGCCTGCTCCTTATAGCCCAGCGCCTTCATTTCGTCGAGCACCGTAACCGGATCGATGATTTTGGCCGCCGTGAACATGTGCGAAATGGTTTCAAAAATCAGGCGGTTGGTTTCAATGTAAAAATCGTCGGCCGTTAAAAGCTCAATGATGCGCGGCACGCTTTTGGGGTCAATGAGCACGGCCCCCAGCACGGCCTGCTCGGCCTCAACGCTGTAAGGGGTCTGCCGCGAGTACAGCTCGTCCATGTCGTTCCCTCCCGGGGATGGCTTTTTTCTTTATTCCTCAACCACGCTGACGCGCACCACGCCGGAGATCTCCGTGTACAGCTTGGCCTTGACCTCATAGGTGCCAAAGGTCTTGATGGCCTCCGGCAGCTGCAGCCGCGCTTTGGGGATGTCGACGCCGTGCTGGCGCAAAAGCTCCTCCGAAATCTCCTTGGTCGTCACGCTGCCGAACAGCCGGCCGCCCGTGCCCGCCTTGGCGCGAATAACCACCGTCAGCTCCTGCAGCTGCTTTTGAAGCTCGCGGGCCGCCTGCTTCTCCTGCTCGACGCGGCGCGCCGCCGCTTCGTCCTGAAGGCGCTTTGTGTTCATGGCGTCGGCCGTCGCCTCGGCGGCCAGCTTGCGCGGGAACAAAAAGTTGCGCGCATATCCGTCCGACACATTGATGAGCTGGCCCTTTTTCCCCTGGCCCTTGACGTCCTGAAGCAATATCACTTTCATATTCTCTTCTCCCTTTCTTCGTTACGCGTTCGTGCCCGCGTTTTTGTCGCGCTGAGCCGCTTCCTCAAGGTATTCCAAAATGGCGCGGCGCGTCATTTCGCACACCTCTGCGGGCTTTTTGTCGGCAAACTGCGCGCCCGCCATCGTCATGCTGCCGCCGCCGCCGATCTTTTCCATGACAAACTGCACGTTGACCTGCCCGTACGACCGGGCCGACACCGACGTCCCCCGGCCCTCGCCGTACACGACAAAGGACGCCCGGATACCGGTGATGTTGATAAGCTCGTCGGCCGCCTGCGACGCCACGGCCCGCTCGACCTCATCGTCGGTCACGGACAGCGACACGCCGGGCGCCACCTGCTCGGCGCCCGAAATCAGCTGGCATTTTTTGACAAAGCTCTCCAGGTCGCCGGAGAACAGCTTGCGCACTTCCACGGTGTCGGCGCCCAGCTGCTTGAGATAAGCCGCCGCCTCAAAGGTCCGCACGCCGGTTTTGACGGTAAAGCTCTTGGTGTCAAGCACAATGCCGGCCAAAAGCGCTTCCGCCTCGACGCGCAGCACATCCTGCGGCGACACGATATACTGCAAAAGCTCGGACACCAGTTCGCTGGCCGAGCTGGCATAGGTTTCGTGCATGCTGATGGCGCTGTTTTCAATGTAGCTGGCCGCGCGCCGGTGGTGGTCGATGACCGCCACGCGCTGCACGGTCTGCAAAAGGGTCTTCGACTCGACAATGTCGGGCCGCGAAGTATCGACCACGATGAGCAGCGAGCTGCCGTCGGCCCTCACAATCGCTTCATCCTCGGGCAAAAAGCAGCCCTCGTATTCCGGCTGCGCCTTCAGCCGCTCCACCAGCTCGCGCGCCGACGTCATGCGCTCATCCACCAGAATATACGCCGGCTTGCCGCACTTGCGCACCGCGGCGCATACGCCGGCCGCCGCGCCGATGCAGTCGAGATCGGAAAAACGGTGGCCCATGATGAAAACCTGCGAGCTGTCGCGGATGAGCTGGCGCAGGGCGTTTGCCATGACGCGCGATTTAACCTTGGTGCGCTTTTCCAGCTCGCGGCTGCGGCCGCCGTAAAACTCAAAGGCGTTTTTCGATTTGATGACCACCTGGTCGCCGCCGCGCGACAGCGCCATGTCAAGGCCCAGCGATGCAAACCGGTACAGCTCAAAAAGCTCGTATTCCCCCTTGCCGATGCCGATGGACAGCGTGGCCGCAATGCCCTCGCTGTTTTTGATCTGGTGCATCTTTTCAATAATGGAGAACTTCTCCTGCACAAAGTCCAAAAGGTTGTGGTTTTCAAAAATAAACAGGTATTTGTCGCGCTCGAGCCGGCGCATAATGCCGTTGGTCGGCGCCGTCCATTCGCTCAGCTGGCTGTCAATGGCCGCCGTGAGAATGGATTTTTCCGACTCGCTCATCCCTTTGTACAGCTCTTCGTAGCTGTCCACCATCACAAGCGCCACCACCGGCCGCGACCGCTCATGCCGCTCACGCAGCTCGGCAAACTCCGTAATGTCCACCCAGAACAAGGTGGCAAGCAGGCTGCGCCCGCCGCCCTTGACCAATGAGCGCACCACGTTGCCGTATACCGTGTACTTGCGCTGCGACACCTCGACATCATAGGGGCACACGGTGCGGCCCTCCATGATCCAGCGCGTGTCGAAGCCCGGCACCGCGTCGGATATGTGCATGTCAAACAGCCCTTCGTGCGCACCCGTCATCTCAAGGAAGCCATCATTATACCAGACAACCTCCCCGGTGTCCAGCCGCAGAATAATGGTGGGCAGCGGAAAGTTTACCAGCGAGCTTTTGGATACGTCATCCACCTGAAACGCCAGGTTTTCCACATACCGCCGGATGTCGGCCGATCGCTTTTTGGCCCGGGTTTT
>CANUCM010000158.1 GCA_947856675.1 uncultured Clostridia bacterium
CACAGCGCCATCTGTTCGATGCTGGCGCGGCTGTAAAGGTTTTCATAGTACTGCTGCAGCACGTCGCGCACATCCCCGCCGCTTCCGAAGGCCAGGCGGAACACGATAAAACACAGCACAAGGAGCACGGCGGCGGCAATGAGGGCTGCAGCAAGGGGCGAAAGCCTGCGCTGGGGCTGAGATGCGCCGGAACGGGCGGAGGAAGGTTTTTTTGCTTTGCTCATAAAATTTTCATGCTCCTTTGACCAGTGTAATTTTCGAGCCGGACAATGCGCAGGGCGTCCTGTGCGCAGGCGTCGGCCTGTGACGCGGCCTGCCGTGCGGTGTCTGCGCGGGACAGAACGTACATCTTGATTTTTGGCTCGGTGCCGGAAGGGCGTATGATCAGCGTGCAGCCGTTTGCAAGGTGCAGGCGCACGACGTCGCTGCCGGAGGGGGAAAGGGTTGTGCTGCAGCCGTTTTGCACCGATCGGCCGCAGAGGAAGTCGTCAAAGCGGACAACGCGGCAGCCGGCGGCGCAGGCCGGCGGCTGTGCGCGCAGCGACTCCATGCACCGGCGCATGGCGCTTCGGCCTTCCGCACCGGGCAGCGTGAGGCTGACGGTGCGTTCGGCGTGAAAGCCGAGCCGGCTGCTCAGCGCAAGCAGCCGATCGTGCAGCGTCAGGCCGCGGGCGCGCAGGCGGCAGGCCATGGCGGCGATGACCAGCGCGGCTGAAATGCCGTCCTTGTCGGGCACGTCGGGGTTGAGCATGTAGCCGATGGCCTCTTCAAAGGCCAAAACGGTGCGTATGCCGCGGCTTTCAAGCTGCTGCACCTGCGCGGAGAGAAACTTGAAGCCGGTGAACACGTCAAAGCACAGGCCGCCCCGGCTTTGCGCCGCGAGCCGGGCCATATCGGTCGAAACCAGGGTTTTGACAATGGCGCGCGGCGTGTCGGACGGCTCGCGCAGCAGGTAGTCGGTCAGCAAAACGCCGATCTGGTTGCCGCTGAGCGGGCGCATGGCGCCGGTGCGGTCGGCGGCCCATACGGCGATGCGGTCGGCGTCGGGGTCGTTTGCCAAAATGAGGTCGGCGTGTTCGCGCCCGGCCAGCTGCAGCGCCGGCCCAAACCCGGAGGGGTCTTCGGGGTTGGGGACGGGGGTTGTGGGAAAGGTGCCGTCGGGCTGAAACTGCTCGGGCACGCACAAAACGCGGGAAAGCCCGGCAAGGGCAAAGGCGCGGGTGGCAAGCCGGCCGCCCACGCCGTGAAAGGGCGTGTACACAATGCGCAGCGCCGGAAACAGCGCGATGTCGCGCAAATCGGCGCAGCGCACGGCCGAACGGACAAAGCTCTCGTCCATCGCGCCGTCCAGCAGAGTCAGGCCTTTTTCGCAGGGGGCGGGCGGCGGACACAGCGCGTCAAGGGCGTGCATGCGCTGCGCAATGTCGGCTGCCAGGCTGTCGGGAATCTGCGCGCCGCCCTGCCAGTAAATCTTGCAGCCGTTGTAGCGGGGCGGGTTATGGCTCGCGGTGACGCACAGCCCGGCGGCGGCGTGCAGCGAACGCACGGCAAAGGCCAGCTGGGGTGTGGGACAGGGCTGCGGAAACAGAAACACGGGGATGGACATGCTGCACAGCACGTCGGCGGCCGTGCGGGCGAACCGGCTGCTGTGCGTGCGGCTGTCAAAGCCGATGCACACGCCGGCGCGGGCAAAGTCCGCGCCGCGGGACAGCAGGCACTGGCCCAGGGCGCGTGCGAGACGTGCGACGGTAAAGCGGTTGAGAAAGGCGCTGCCGGGCCCGACGGGGGCGCGTACGCCGGCCGTGCCGAAGTGCAGCGGCGGGTCAAAGCGCTCCGCGGCAGCGGCGGGGCCGAGCGAGGCCAGTTCGGCGCGCTCGCCGTCGCTGAGCAGCGGGCTTTCAAGCCAGCGGAGGTACTCATCACGCGGGGCGCTTGTCATGGGCAATTCACCTCTGAAAACATTATAATCAATTGTGCGGCTGAAATCTAGAAAAAATTTGTTTTTTTTCTCCAAATAGCATATACTGGAAATCAGAAAGAGCGCCGGCCGCAAAGGCGGGTGCAAAAAGCCGGCGTGCCGTCTGCCGGAAAGGCGGCTTTCGCGGCGCTGCCGCGGAGAAGGGAGAAAGTATGCGCATCGGGGAGATTCAAAAGCTTCTGAACGCCCGGCTGCTGTGCGGCGAACACTTGCTGGATGAGGAAATTCACACCGTATGCGGCTCCGATTTGATGAGCGATGTGCTGGCTTTTGCCAACGGGCAGATGCTGATTACCGGTCTCATCAACCCGCAGGTCATCCGAACGGCGGAAATGATGGACATCCGCTGCATTGTGTTCGGGCGCGACAAGATGCCGGACGCGGGCATGATAGAGCTGGCGCGGGATCGCGACATGGTGCTCATGTCGAGCAAGATGTCGATGTTTGACAGCTGCGGAATTCTGTATCAGCATGGCCTCAGGGGGGAGGAATAAGCATGCCCGACGCCATCAGAATGCGCTTTGACGTCGACGGCGACGATTTCGCGGGAGCCGGCGTGGCGTCCAGCGAAGTCAAGCGCGCGCTGAAGAAGCTGGGCATGCCGCCGGATCTGGTCAAGCGCACGGCCATCTGTATGTACGAAGGGGAAATCAACATGGTCATCCACGCAAACGGAGGTGTGGCGATGGCGGCTATCCGCCCGGACCGCGTGGAAATTGAGCTGTGCGACCGCGGGCCGGGCATTGCCGACGTCGAGCTCGCCATGCAGGAAGGGTATTCCACGGCGAGCGAGCAGGCGCGCAACCTGGGCTTCGGCGCGGGCATGGGCCTGCCCAACATGAAGCGGTATGCCGACGAAATGACCATTGATTCACGGCCCGGGGAAGGCACTACGGTGCGCATGGTCATCCGGGCGCGGTAAAAGAGTCGTCCCGCCGCACAGGGCGGCACGGGCGGGACGGATATCCGGCCGCCGAAAGGAGAGAAAGCCGCGGTGGAAAGAAAGCTGTTCCATTCGGTTACGCTGAACCTTGACAAGTGCAAGGGCTGCACAACCTGCATCAAGCACTGCCCGACGGAAGCCATCCGCGTGCGCTTCGGAAAGGCATACATCATCGAAGAACGCTGCATCGACTGCGGGCAGTGCATCCGCGTATGCCCGCACCGCGCGAAAAGCGCCGTGTGCGACAGCTTCGACGCGCTGTCGGACTTTCGCTTCAACATCGCGCTGCCCGCGCCCAGCCTGTACGGCCAGTTTCACAACCTGACCGACGCGGGGCTTGTGCTGACGGGGCTTTTGCGCCTGGGCTTTGACCAGGTGTATGAGGTGTCGGCGGCGGCGGAATACCTGTCGGATTATATGCGCAGCGAGTATTTGAAAACCCACGACCTGCCGCGCCCGGCCATATCGTCGGCCTGTCCGGCCTGTGTGCGGCTGATCCGGCAGCGGTTTCCCGAGCTGATGCGCCATGTGGTGCCCCATGCGGCGCCCGTGGAGCTGGCCGCCATGCTGGCGCGGCGGGAAGCGGCAGAGCAAACCGGCCTGTCGCCCGGGGAAATCGGGGTGTTTTTCATTTCGCCCTGCCCCGCCAAAGTGACGGCAAGCCGCCTGCCCGTGGGGCTGGAAAAGCCCGTCATGGACGGCGTTTTGTCCATGACCGACGTATACACCCGGCTTTTGCCCGTGCTCAAGACCATCCGCGAGCCGGAGGTTCTGCCGCAGGCGGGGCTGATGGGCATTGGCTGGTCGGTGTCGGGCGGCGAGGGTGCCGCGCTGCTGAACGGCAATTATCTGGCGGTGGACGGCATTGAAAACGTCATTCAGATTCTGGAGGACCTGGAGGACGAAAAGCTGCCCGACTTGACCTTTATCGAGCTGAACGCCTGCACGCAGGGCTGTGTGGGCGGCTGCCTGACGGTGGAAAACCCCTACGGCGCCCGCATGCGCATCAAAAAGCTGATGAAGGGCCTGCCCGTGTCCCGCAACCGCTTTACTTTTAAGGGCGAGGACCGGGACGTGGTGAAATTTGACTACGAATTGCAGTATGTCCCCGTGTTCGTACTGGACGAGGACCGGGCGGCAGCCATGGAGAAGCTGGCCAAAATCGAGGCCCTGGAGCAGCAGCTCCCCGGGCTCCACTGCGGTTCCTGCGGCGCTCCCTCCTGCCGGGCCTTTGCCGAGGACGTGGTGCTGGGCCGTGCCAGCGAGGAGGACTGCATCTTCAAGATGCGGGAGCGGATGCAGTACATGGCCGGCTCCTCCGACGCCGACGAGTACCTGCCCGCCCCCTTCCGCCACAAGAAGGATCTGCCGCCCCATGGACACAAGAAATAACCCCTCACCTATTCTATGCCAGGAAGCGAGGTTGTTCCCATGACTGTCAAAGAGCTGTCCGCCGCACTGTCCCTGACGGAATTCACCCTTCCCGCCCCCGACGCGCCGGTCACCGGCGGCTACG
>CANUCM010000159.1 GCA_947856675.1 uncultured Clostridia bacterium
GCCTTGCAGCGCTGGGGCTCATTCTGGAAGCCGCGCTCTGCGTAAAACTCCTGCTCGCCGGCGGTGAACACGAATTCCTTGCCGCATTCCTTGCAAACCAAAGTCTTGTCTTCGTACATGTGCTTTTACCTCTCTTTTGTTCCCTTTTCCGGGCTTGGATTTATGCGAACAGGGTAACTCCTGTTGTCGCCTTGCGACAGATACTGGGCGAACTTGCGCCGAATGCGCTGGACTGCGTTGTCCACAGACTTGGCCGGTCGGTTCAGCTGCGCGGCAATTTCCGCCACACTGCAGCCACGAAGATACGGCTCGAGGACAGACGCTTCAAAAGCAGACAACAGGCCGGAGAGGGCTGTTTTGATCTCTTGGGCTGACTCGCTTGCCAGAACTTCGGTCTCTGGATCAGAAAGTATATCATCTGCTGAACAATCACACAGGGGAACCGGGCTGTCCGCCCGGCAAAGCCGCTTTTCCCACTCCTGCTGCTGCCGGCGCAGCGCATCGAAGATGCGGTGCCGGATGCAGGCCGCGGCATACGGTTCAAACCTGGGGGATCGGCTGGGATCGTATGTACGGACAGCCTTGAGCAGACCAATCATCCCTTCCTGGTAAAGGTCTTCTCCGCTGCCGCCGCTGAGGAAATACGGGCGGACGACCGTCCGCACGAGCCGGGCATACCGGGAAACCACTTCTTCCTCGCTTTGCCCGTCAAACGGATGGAAAGAGGCATTCATCAATATACTTGCCCGCCTGTCAATAGGGAATTACTGAGAATGTACGCTATCTTGATTGATAGTATAGCCGTTTGTGCATCTTCTGTCAAGAGTTATCTTGAAAAGTGCGTATTTTTGTTGAATGTCGACAGGCTATTTGATAAGCTCATCCGGGTCGACAGAAAACTCGTTTTTAATGGTCGATAAAATGACGATCGTCCGCGTGGCCTTGACGCCCGTCACGCTCTTGACCGCGTTGAGCAGATGCTCCAGCGACTGCGTGTTGTCCGTCACCACCTTGAGGATAAAGTCGGAGTCGCCCGTGATATAGTGACACTCCAGGATTTCACGGTTGTCGCATACAAACGCGTTGATGCGTTCGATGTATTTGGGATGCTCCAGACTGATGAACATAAAGGCCGTTACGTCCTTGCCCGCCTTTTTATTGTCGATAATCGTGGTGTGCTGGCTGATAAGGCCCGATGACTCCAGCTTGCGGATGCGTTCGATGACTGCTGAAACCGACATGCCCACGCGATCGGAGATGACAGAGGCGTTTTCTCTGGCGTTGGCCTTCAGGCATTTCAGGATTCTGACGTCAATTTCGTCCATTCCGTGTGACCCTCCGTTTGTTTCTTTTGTTTTCATTATACCGGTTTTCCGAAGATTTTCAAGCATTTTTGCTTATTTGCTGCATAATCTTTGCCAAAAAGCTGAAAAGGTTTTATTTTTCGTCAAGTATCATGGCGCGAACGGCTTCCACCGCAGCATCGATGGCCGCCGAGGTATCCTGGCAGCGGGGATTGGGCAGCCCCTTTTTTTCGCGCTCCTGGTTCCAGAACACACTGAGCACGCAGCCCGCCCGCATGCGAAGCACCGACGACACAATAAACAGCGCTGCGCTCTCCATTTCCGAGGCAAGGCAGCCCGCGGCCACCCACTGCTCCCAGCGCCTCATCAGCTCCGTGCCTGCCGGCATCCGCTGCGGCTCGTGCTGGCCGTAATAGGAATCCTTGCTCTGCACCACGCCGATGTGCACGGCTTTCCCCGTGGCGCGCGCAGCGCGCACCAGATGGCCCGTCACTTCCCAGTCGGCACAGGCGGGGTATTCCACATCGACATATTCGCGCGTCGTACCCTCCATGCGCACGGACGCCTGGGCCACGACCAGATCCCCGCCCTTGACCTGCTGCGCCATGCCGCCGCACGACCCGACGCGGATCAGCGTGTGAAGCCCGATGCGGTGCAGCTCCTCCACGGCAATGGCCGTCGACGGACCGCCCATGCCCGTCGACATGACGAGCACCGGCTCACCCTCCAAAAAACCAAGCCAGCTTTCATATTCCCGGTTGGTGCCCACAAAGCGCGCGCCGTCCAGGCGCGATGCAATGGCCTTCACCCGCCCCGGATCGCCCGGCAGAATTGCATACCGCGCGCCCAGCGACGCGTCAAGTCCGATATGGTACATGCGTTCCATCGATTTTCCCCCTTTTGTGAGAAAAAGGGCGGCGCTCATGCGCCGCCCTTTTCAGCCGTTTATTCGACGGTCACGGATTTTGCAAGATTGCGCGGCTTGTCAATGTCACAGCCGCGGTACACGCCGATGTAATACGCGAAAAGCTGCAGCGGGATAATGGACAGGGATGCGCTCAGCTCCGGCAGACACTGCGGCAAATGCACGACATGATCGCACATTTCGCCGTCGGCCTCGTAGTTTCCGTTGGTCACAAGCACGACGGACGCCCCGCGCGCCTTGACCGATTTGATGTTGGAAATGATTTTTTCATACAGCGCCGGATCGCAGGCCAGCGCTGCCACCAGCGTCCCTTCCTCAATCAGCGAAATGGTGCCGTGCTTAAGCTCTCCGCCCGCATAGGCCTCGGAATGGACATAGCTTATCTCCTTGAGCTTGAGCGACGCCTCCTGTGCTGCGGCATAATCGACACCGCGGCCGAGGAAGAAGGTGTCTTCCCTGTCGCTGTACAGCCGGGCCAGCTCACTCATCTGCTCCCGTGTTTTGAGCAGCGTTTCGATTTTATCCGGCAGCGAGGAAATGTCGTCGCAGTAGCGGCGCGCCGTCTGCTCATCCATCGTGCCGCGGGCCAGCGCCGCGCGCACAGCGATCAGGTACAAAGCGGCCAGCTGCGCCGAATAGGCCTTGGTCGTGGCCACGGCAATTTCCGGGCCCGCCCAGGTGTACAGCACGCTGTCGGCCTCGCGCGCAGCCGAAGACGATACGACGTTGCATATGGCCAGCGTGCGCGCGCCGCGCTTTTTGGCCTCGCGCAAAGCGGCCAGCGTGTCGGCCGTTTCTCCCGACTGGCTGATAACAATGCACAAGTCTCCCTCGCCGATGATGGGATCGCTGTAGCGGAACTCGCTTGCAACCTGCGCCAGCACGGGAATGCGCGCCAGCTTTTCAATGGCCGCCTTTCCCACCAGTCCCGCATGCAGTGCCGATCCGCAGGCCACAATGTGAATATTGCGCACGCCGCGCAGCATTTCATCGCTCAGGCCGTATTCCTCCAGCGCCGGCAACCCGCCGCGGATGCGCGAGGATACCGTATCGCGCACAGCGCGCGGCTGTTCAAAAATCTCCTTGAGCATGAAGTGGTCATACCCGCCCTTTTCTGCCGAGCTGACATCCCAGTCAACGGTCTGCGGCGTGTGGGTCAGGCGTTCGCCGCTCAGGCTGTAAAACTCCACGCCCTGCGGCGTCACATGGACAATCTCCTCGTCGCCCGGCACGACATAACGGCGCGTCACCGGCAAAATGGCAGGGATGTCCGAGGCTATCATGTTCTCGCCCTCGCCAAAGCCGACAATGAGCGGGTTGTCGCGGCGCACGCACACCAGCTCGCCCGGTTTTTCCGACGAGATGACGCCCAGGGCAAACCCGCCGCGCAGACGCGCAACCACCTGCGTCAGCGTTTTGACCATGTCGCCGCAATACAGCTTTTGAAACAGGTGCACGACCGTTTCGGTGTCGGTTTCGCTCTGAAACACAAAGCCGTCGCGCTGCAGCTCCTCGCGAAGCTCAAGGTAGTTTTCAATGATGCCGTTGTGCACCAGCGCAAAGCGCCCGTCCGCACTGACGTGCGGGTGCGCATTGACGTCCGACGGCGCGCCGTGGGTCGCCCAGCGCGTATGGCCGATGCCGCAGCTGCCTTCCAGCCCGCCCAGCGCATGCACTTTTTCGTCCAGCGTTTTCATGCGGCCCTGCGTTTTGACAACACGCAGCCCCTGCGGCGTCTGCACAGCGACACCCGCCGAGTCATAGCCGCGGTATTCCAGGGTATACAGGCCTTTGAGCAAAACATCCAGCGCCTGCCGGCGGCCGGTGTATCCAACGATTCCACACATGGTGAAGTTCTCCTTTGTCAGTGTATT
>CANUCM010000160.1 GCA_947856675.1 uncultured Clostridia bacterium
CTGCTGCAGGCATGTTTGATGCTGATGGGGGTCACGGGCGGAGAGGATGAGCCGGCGCTCGTCACGCTGCTGTCAAACTTTGTGACGCTGCTGGTTTCGGCGCCCCTGCAGTATGGGGTTTTTGAGATGTTTATCCGGATTTCCCGCGGGCAGCCGGGAAGAATACGGGACATCGGCGCATGGTTTTCCGATGGTGAGCGCCTGCGGACCTCGCTGCTCGGCAGCTTATGGTTCAATCTTTTGACCACGTTGTGGCTGCTTTTGTATACCGTGCCGTTTGCCATGGTGTACGGACTGCTGCTTTTGCGTATGCCGCAGCTGATCTTTGCGCAGACATGGCTTGTGCTGGCACTTGTGCTGCTTTTGATGACGGAGGTCATTTTGTACCTGCCCGGTATGTTCATGCTGGCAGAACAGCCGTCCCGGCCAATCATCTCCACGTTTTCCGAGTCGCGGCGCGGGATGAAGCCCTTTAGGTGGAAGTTTTTCGGTGTTTATATAGTGTATGCTCTGCAGGTTGTCGCCTGCGTCGTTCCGCTGACGCTGGCGGTTGTTTACCTGGGCGGCGAAGCGCTGCGTGACGCGTATTTTACCGTGCTGCTGGTTACGGCCTCGCTGGCCATGCTGTGGGTTGCGCCGCGGCTGTACACGGGCGGCATTTTGTACTGGCGGGCCGTGTTTGAGCAGGATGCGCAGGACTAGCCTTTGCAATACGCCGCGGGACGTGATATACTAACATTACTGCCGCTTTTTGGCACACTTTAAGCATTGTTTTGATAAAACAGAGGTGAAAAACCGTATGAATGCAAGCAAGGGACCGTTTTATCTCAGCACCGCTATCGCATATACCTCGGGCAAGCCCCATATCGGCAACACATATGAAATCGTGCTGGCCGATGCCATCTGCCGTTTTAAGCGCGCCGTCGGCTACGATGTGTACTTCCAGACGGGGACGGACGAACACGGCCAGAAGATCCAGCAGAAGGCCGAGGCTCTGGGGGTGACGCCGCAGCAGTTTGTCGATGATGTGGCGGGTGAAATCCGGCGCATCTGGGACGTGATGAACACGTCATATGACCGCTTTGTGCGCACAACCGACAAAGAACACGAGCGTAAGGTGCAGCAGATTTTCAAAAAGCTGTATGAGCAGGGCGACATTTACAAAGGCCAGTACGAGGGCTGGTACTGCACCCCCTGCGAGAGCTTCTGGACCGAGAGCCAGCTGGTCGACGGGAAATGCCCCGACTGCGGGCGCGAAGTGTCGCGCGCACGGGAGGAAGCCTATTTCTTCCGCCTTTCCAAATACGCCGACAGGCTGATTGACTATATCGAAAAGCACCCGTCGTTTATCCAGCCGGAAGCGCGCAAAAACGAGATGATCAACAACTTCTTAAAACCCGGGCTTCAGGATCTGTGCGTGTCGCGTACCAGCTTTACCTGGGGCGTGCCCGTGGATTTTGATCCGGGCCATGTGGTATATGTTTGGATTGATGCGCTGAGCAACTATATCACCTTCCCCGGTTATGATGTCGATGGAAACCATGGGGAGCAGTATAAAAAATACTGGCCGGCCGACGTGCACCTGATAGGCAAGGACATTCTGCGCTTTCACACCATTTACTGGCCCATCATGCTCATGGCGCTGGGCGAACCGCTGCCGCGGCAGGTGTTCGGGCATCCGTGGCTGCTCGTGGGCGACGGCAAGATGAGCAAGTCGAAGGGCAATGTCGTTTACGCCGACGATTTGGTCGAGCTGTTTTCGGTCGATGCGGTGCGCTATTATCTGCTGCATGAAATGCCCTTTGCCAGCGACGGAACGCTGACCAACGAGCTGCTGATCGAGCGCGTCAACTCGGACCTTGCCAACATTCTCGGAAACCTTGTCAACCGCACGGTCACCATGTGCCGCAAATACTCCGGCGGCGTGCTGTCGGATCACAGCGCGGCCGGCCCCTTTGACGAGGAGCTCATTTCGCTGTGCCTTAAAACACCGGGCGCGGTGGAAGCGCGCATGGACGAGCTGCGCGTGGCCGATGCGCTGACCGAGATCTTCACTCTGCTGCGCCGCGCCAACAAGTATATTGACGAAACCATGCCGTGGGTTTTGGGCAAGGACCCCGCAAGCAAGGCGCGGCTTGACACCGTGCTGTACAACCTGCTCGAGTGCATCCGCTTTTCGGCCGTGATGCTCGCGCCCTTCCTTCCCGAAACGGCACAGCGTATTTTTGCGCAGCTCAACATAGAGCCGGGCGACTGGGACAGCCTGAGCACATTCGGCGCCCTGCCTGCGGGCCATGTCATCGGCGAGCCGGAGATTTTGTTTGCCCGCCTTGACATGGATAAGAAGCTGGCTGAAATCGAGGCCTTTTACGCGGAAAAATACCCGCCCGAGGTGCCGGCGCTTGAGATAGAGCCGCAGAGCACGGAGAGCGTGGATTTTGACACGTTCTGCAGAAGCGATTTCCGTGCCGTTAAGGTCAAAGCATGTGAAGCGGTCAAAAAATCGGATAAGCTTCTGCGCTTTACGCTGGATGACGGAACGGGCACCGACCGTCAGATCCTTTCCGGCATTGCCAAGTGGTACAAGCCCGAGGAGCTCGTGGGCAAGACGCTGGTGGCCATTGTCAACCTGCCGCCGCGCAAAATGATGGGGCTTATGAGCTGCGGCATGCTCATTTCGGCGGTGCACCGTGAAAAAGGCGAGGAAAAGCTCAATCTTCTCATGGTGTCCGATGCCATCCCGGCGGGCGCCAAGCTGTGCTGATATGAAGCTGTTTGACACCCACGCCCATTACGAAAACGACCGCTTTTCCCAGGATCGCGATGAGGTTCTGCGCTCTTTGCCGGAGCGGGGCGTTGCATATGTGGCAAATATCGGCTCGGACATGGAAAGCTCGAGGCAGAGTGCGGCGCTTGCACAGCAGTATCCCTTTGTGTGGGCGGCCGTGGGCGTACACCCGCACGACGCGAAAAACTTTAAAACCGGCGATTTGGATGAACTGAGCCAGCTGCTCTCGCAGGAAAAAGTGCGTGCGCTGGGCGAAATCGGCCTGGATTACCATTACGACTTTTCCGAGCGCGATGTGCAGCGGGAGGTATTTGCCCGGCAGATGGAGCTGGCGCGTGCGCTGGATGTGCCGGTGGTCATCCACGAGCGCGAAGCGTGCGCCGACGTGCTGAATATTCTCAGGCAGTTTCCCGCGGTGCGCGGCGTGTGCCACTGTTTTTCCGGCAGCGTGGAGACCGCGCGCGAGCTGTGCCGCATGGGCTATATGATTTCCTTTACGGGCAACATCACCTTTAAAAACGCCCGGCGGTCGCACGAGGTGATCCGCTGGCTGCCGGAAGATCGCATTATGCTGGAAACCGACTGCCCGTATATGGCGCCGGAGCCGTTTCGGGGACGCCGGTGCGACTCGGGGTATTTGTACCGCGTGTGCGAAACCGTCGCACAGCTGAGAGGGTGCGAGGCAGAGCATACAGCGCGCGTCACGCTGGAAAACGGACGCAGGTTTTACGGAATATGAAAAACTGCCCGGCCTGAGGCCGGGCAGTTTTTTTACAGCGTCAGCTGTTTTTCGGGCAAATCCTCCTGCCGCAGCAGAGCGCCGGCGGCGGGCAGCGTGCGTGCGCGGTAGCGCGCGGGGTTGGAGAGCGGTGAAGCGTCCACCGGCCCGGCCGAAATGACCTTCTGGCCGCGCTTGAGCGACATGACGGCAACGCCCTGTGTGGCGCGTGTGGTTTTGGGTGAGAGGAGGGCCGTGCTGAAAACAAGTGCGCGCACGCCGGTCGACAGGACCAGCTCGGTGTCCTCGCGCAGGTGGAAAACCGAGACCAGCGGGCTCAAGGCGGAAAAAGCGCCGGTCAGCTTGCGGCGGTTGGACTTGGTGCGGAAGACGGCGCTTTCGACCTTGGCGGCCTTGCCGTTTTCAAAGATATAGACGAGGTTTCCGAGAAAATCGCCGGGCAGGTAGGCAAATACCGGAGCCTCTCCTTCGTCCATCCCCAGCTTTTGGGGCAGGAAATCGCCCAGCAC
>CANUCM010000161.1 GCA_947856675.1 uncultured Clostridia bacterium
TAGAGCGCTCGCCTCACACGCGAGAGGTCACTGGTTCGAGCCCAGTTGTCTCCACCAAAAAAGGCATCCAAGCGGATGCCTTTTTTCTTTGCTTTTTATAATGAAACGGCACGGCGCAGGCCGTGCCGTTTGCGTAAACGTTTACAGTGAATGGGCAAGCCGCGCGACGGGACGGCGCAGGGCGGTCAGCACGGCAATTTCCACGGGGATCATGACGGCGTTCTGCAAAAGGCGCGTGGGCAGAACGGCGGGCAGCGGGCTTTCATACAGGATGGAAACCCAAAAGCTGTTGAGGAGCAGGCTGAGGACAAGGCAGTTGATGGCCGTTGCGGCGCAAATACCGACAATGCTGGCCGGGCGGCGGCGAAGGAACAGGCCGAAGACCATACCTGTCAGGGCGTTGGTCAGGGTAAAGCCGGGGAAGTACGGGCCGATGGGCAGCAGTATGGCGCCGATGAAATCCGAGAGTCCGCCGGCGACGGCGCCCCACAGGGGTCCGTACAGCGAGGCACAGATGGCTAGCGGCACAAACGCGAAGCCGATTTTGAGCGACCAGGTGGAGATGGAGAAAACGCGGGACAAAAGGATTTCGGCGGCGATGAGCACGGCGACTTGGGTCAGCATTTTGACAGAAATTTTTGACATAAAAAAACCTCCTTTTTTTGTGGCATACCACAAAAGAGGAGTGAGAAAAATCCGGTTTTGTGGCAGCGGATGCGGAACGGCACCGCGAAAGACAAGCTTTCTTCGTCCGGCGGCGACCTCCCATCCGCCGGCACTTAACGCGCGGTTCCTACTCTGTCGCAGATAGTTTCTCACAAACTGCGGTAGATGTCAAGCATTGTACCGGTTTATTTTATGGCGGGAATATGCTATACTGGAAACAATAACTAAGCAGGAGGGAACAGTATTATGCATGAACAAATCGCATATGCCGAAATTGACAGCTGGAGAGAGAAACTTGAAAAGCTGGCTCTTGCTATTTGGGAGCATCCTGAAGGCCCGTACCGCGAGGAGAAGGCCTGTGAATGGACGGCGCAGCTTTTGCGCGAAGCGGGGTTTTCGGTGGAGACCGGCGTAGGCGGAATCCGCACGGCAATTCGCGCAAGCTGGGGTAAGGGCAAGCCGGTGTACGGCCTTTTGGGCGAGTACGACGCGCTGCCCGGAATGAGCCAGAAGGTGTGCACACATAAGGAAGCCGTGCAGGAAGGCGGCTGGGGCCAGGCCTGCGGACATAACCTCTTGGGTGTAGCGCACGTCGGGGCGGCCATTGGCCTGAAAAAAGCTCTCGAGCAGAGCGGATGCGAAGGCACTGTCGTGTATTTCGGCTGTCCGGCAGAGGAAGTGCTGACGGGCAAAGCCTTCATGGCGCGCGCTCACGTGTTTGACGGCATTGACTTTTGCGCGGCCTTCCATCCCGGTTCGATGAACGATGTAAACTTCGGAACGGCGACAGGCCTTAATTCCTTTAAGCTGCACTTCAAAGGACGTACAGCGCATGCGGGAGGCGATCCGCACAACGGGCGCAGCGCACTGGATGCCGTGGAGCTGACCAATGTGGGAATCAACTATCTGCGTGAGCACGTGCCGACGACCGTGCGCATGCATTATGTGATTACCGAGGGCGGCGTGGCTCCCAACATTGTGCCGGACAAGGCATGCGCATGGTATTTTGTGCGTGCGCTGACCCGGGAGCTGATTGACGAGGTGTATGCCCGGGTGCTGGACATTGCGCGCGGCGCGGCGCAGATGACCGGTACCGAGCTCGAAGTGGAGTTTTTGGGCGGCTGCTACCCGACGCTGAACAACAGAGTGCTGGGCGAGGTCATGTACGATGCTTTGTGCAAGGCCCCGCGCGAGCCGTGGAGCAAGGAAGAGCTGGAGTTTGCAGCGCAGCTCAACGGAAACAAGGACCTGCCCGAGCCGCTGCACACCGGGGTGGTTAAGTTCGAGAGCGACACCTTCGGCTCCACCGATGTGGGCGACGTACAGCATATTGCGCCGGGCATTGCGTTTGACACTGCCTGCTGCAATATGGGGGCGCCGGGTCACCACTGGCAGATAACGGCGTGCTCCGGGCATTCTCTGGGCCTTAAGGGCACCATCTATGCAGCCAAAGCCATGGCGCTTTTCGGACTGAATGTGATGGAGAACCCGGAGATTTTGGAAAAGGCCAAAAAAGAATTTGAGGAAAAGACGGCGGGCAAGCCGTATGTCTGCCCCATCCCGGCAGAAATCCCCGTTCCAAATCAGGATTGACGGGATAAGACCGCCGGATTGCTGCGAATCAAAAAACCGCTGTCCTGCGTTTGGCAGGGCGGCGGTTTTTATGCAGTCAGGGCTTTTGCGCGCAGAGAAAATATATGGGCATTCCCTGCGAGGAAAAGCGCTCTTCATATTCGGTCATAACGTTGTCTGCATCCTGGCGGGAGTGGAGATCCAGACTGACGTCCAAAAGCGGGTAACCAAACTGAGAAAGCTGGCACAGCGAAAACTCAAACAGTGCGCGGTTGTCGGTTTTCATGCGGATCTGCCCGCCGGGGCGCAGGATGGAGTCGTATACGCGGAGGAAATTCGGGTGGGTCAGCCTGCGTTTGGCGCGGTTTTTGGGCGGCCAGGGATCGGAAAAATTGAGGTAGATGCGGCTGACTTCGCCGGGGGCAAAAGCCTCGCCGAGCATGGCGGCGTCGGTGCCGATAAACAAAAGGTTGCGCAGGCCGGCTCTTTTTGCTCTTTCAAGCGCCAGCAGCAGAACGTTGTCGCACTTTTCCACGGCGATAAACAGGCAGTCCGGGTTTGCCTGCGCAGTGCCGGCGGCAAACTGTCCTTTCCCGCACCCGATTTCCAAAAACAAATCACCGGAAAGCCCAAACTGCTGGCACCAGTGCCCTTTTAGTTCAGCAGGCTGTGAAATGAGAAGATCGGCACAGGCCTGCATGCGGGGAATAAGATTTTTCTTTTTGCGCATTCTCATATAGAAGACCTCAACAACAAATAAATGTATGTTCCGGAGCACTATTATATCGGGAAAAAGCGGCGCAGGCAAGAGGGAAAAGCGCCGTTTGCTTGACTTGCCTCGGTACGGTGGGGTAAAATATGAAAAAGCGGCGCACAACGGGCGCAGAGCGGGAGGACAGGATTTTGACGCATCGAATCAATAAGCTGCCGTTGATAAACGTGCTTTCACTGACGCTGGGAAGCGTTCTCTATGCGGCGGCGATAGCGTTGTTTCTGGATCCCAATCAGCTGGCACCGGGCGGTGTGAGCGGAACGGCCATCATCATCAACTATCTTACCGACTTGCCGACCGGCATGGTGGTTCTGTGTATCAACATCCCGCTGATGCTGCTCGGGCTGTGGAAACTGGGTGTGCGCGTGATGCTTTCCACGGTGTTTTGCACCGTGCTTTCTTCGTTTGCCATCGATGTCATTGCCCGGTGGGGTGCGCTGACGACAGATCCGCTGCTTGCGGCGATTGCCGGCGGGGCGCTGCTGGCGCTCGGCATGGGTCTGGTATTTCGGGCGGGCGGCACGACGGGAGGAAGCGACATTATCGTCCGGCTTATCAAGCTGCGCTATCCGTATGTCAAGACCGGGAAGCTGTTTTTGCTGACAGACTCCGTGATTGTCGCAGCCTCAGGCTTTATTTTCCTGAATATTGACAGGGCGCTGTATGCCACCATTGCCATGGTGGTTTTCACCTATGTGCTGGATACGGTGCTGTATGGCGCCGACGGGGCCAAGCTTCTGTATATCATTACAGAAGCAGATCAGCCCATTGCGGCGAGGCTGCTTGAGCTGGATGTGGGAGTGACGTACCTGAAGGGAATAGGCGGTTACACCCAGCATCCGAAAAAAGTGATTCTGTGCGCCATGCACAAGCAGATTTTCCCCAAAGCGCGGGAGATTGTGCGTCAGGAAGATCCAAATGCTTTTATGATTGTCACATCGGCCACCGAGATCTTCGGAGAAGGCTTTAAAGATCATCATCACCAGCAGCTGTGAAAGGAGCAGAAACAGGATGAACACCGAAAAAGTGATTGAAAATCTTCGCGCCAGAGGAATAGAAGCGGAATATTATGAGTCACCGCAGCAGGCGCTGGACGCGCTGTGCGCTGAAATTTGCGGAAAACGGGTTGTGATGGGCGGTTCGGTGACGCTGCGGGACATGGGCGTTTTTGAGGCGCTGAAAGAACATAATGATGTATACTGGCATTGGGTGGAGCGCAGCCCGGAACAGCGGCAGATTGAATGCCGGGCGCAGGTTTACATGGCCTCGGCCAATGCGCTGGCCGAAACCGGCGAGATTGTCAACATCGACGGAACCGGCAACCGCGTTTCCGGGACCATGTATGGCGTGGAATGCGTGTATTATGTGGTGGGCGTCAACAAAATCACACCGGATCTGCCTTCGGCAATCGAGCGCGCGCGGCATACGGCGGCTCCGCTCAACGCCAAACGCCTGGGTCTCAGCACACCGTGCACGGTGGACGGCAAATGCCGCGACTGCCGGAGCGGACAGAGAATTTGCAATGTTCTCAGCGTGACAATGGGAAAACCCGGCGGTGTGGGCCGCTGCAAGGTGTTGCTGGTGGGGCAGCCTTTGGGGTATTGATACATAAAAGGAGGCCTGCACCGTGACGGTCAGAAAAAAGCTGGCAGCGCTGCTGTGTCTTGTACTGGTTTTGCCGGGCGGCTGCAGGTCAAGCGGCGAATATTATGTGGAAAAAGAGCACGCCGGTCAGCTGGACGGACAGGCGGGGCTCAGTTCCAACGCGATAGGAAATTATTATACGCTGCAGACGTCGCTGCAGAATATGATACGCTCGGGCCGAATGAGCGATAAAATTCGCATGAGCGGCTACCAGGGAGACCTCGACGAGGATCTGGAGGAAATCCGGGAGTATTTTACCACTGTGTACCCGCTGGGCGTGTATGCCGTACAGGGGATCGGATATGATAAAAGCCGGGTTTTGTCTGAAACGGAAATCAGCGTGACGGTGCAGTACCGACGGACCGCGGAAGAAATCCGGAGCGTGGTGGAAATCGCGGGGACGGCGGAGTTCGAACGGTACATGACCGAGTGCTTCAGAGGCTTTGAAGAACACAAAGTGTTTTCCTTCAACTGGTTTACCGATTCAGACGAGCAGTTTATGCAGCGCATCATGAAAAGCTGGATGGCGGCGGCGGAATACGCCGTGGGCCTGCGTGACATTTCGTTTACCTTTTACCCCGAGCAGGGGTACCGGCGCATTGTGGAAGTGGAGATCAAATATCTGGACGACGCCCAGCAGCTGCTGCGTCAGGTTCAGGAGGTGCGGGCGGCGGTGCTGGAAGCCCAGCAGCAGATGCCGCAGGTAACCGGTGAGAGGGAACGGCTGGAGGAAGTGGGCGCGTGGCTGGCTGCCAGCGTGGTGCCCGATGAGGAAGCAACGCGCGTCGTACGGGAAACGGAAGGCCTTCAGAAGAAAACATCGGTATACACGGCCTACGGTGCCATGGTGGAGGGAACGGCAGCCCAGACCGGCATCGTGCTGGCTGCGGAAGCGCTGTGCCGGCAGCTCGGGTTTCAGTGCCAGGCGGTCATCGGGCAAATGGACGGCAGCGTGTACTGGTGGCTCGCGGTGCAAACCGACGAAGGCTGGATGCACCTTGACGTGCTGTCGCAGGAAATGCAGATGGCGGCCGGACAGGAGCAAAATGTCGTGCCAAAACGCGTTTTTACACATCAGGAAGCGGAGAGCCGTTTTTCGTGGGACGAAGAGGTGTATGATTTCAGCTGACGGAAAAATTGCGCATAAAAAGGCTTGACAAATGCAGTGCTTTTCAGTATACTGATAAAGCACTTGCGGATGTAGCTCATCTGGTAGAGCGCCACCTTGCCAAGGTGGAGGTAGCGA
>CANUCM010000162.1 GCA_947856675.1 uncultured Clostridia bacterium
GGTGACAGGCTTGAGGTGATGACGGGAGAAGGGTTCTGGCCCATGCCCACATATGCCGAGCTGCTGTTTGGCATCCGCAGCTGACAAAAGAAAGAGGCCGGCAGCCCGTGAAAGGCTGCCGGCCTGATTTATTTGTTGAGGAGAAAGATACCGAAATTGAGATAGCCGGCAAAGGTGACCCACAGCAGATAAGGGACCAGCAATGCGGCGGCCGGGCGGGAAATGCGGGAAAACAAAAGTATGGTCAAAGCGATGAGCACCCACAGCAGCACGAGCCAGAGAAAGGAGAGAAAATACAGCTGCAGGTTGAAAAACAGGATGCTCCAGAAAAAATTGACCGCCAGCTGCAGGGCATAAACGCCCAGGGCAGTGCGGATGACAGAGCGGCTTGCTCCGCTGACGGCAATGAGTCCGGCCGAAAGCCCCATCAGGGCAAACAGAATGGTCCAAACCACAGGGAAAACCCAGCCGGGAGGCGACAGCGGGGGCTGATTTAAACGGGCGAAATGATCCATGGCGTCGTGCGTCAGCAGGGCGGAAAGACCGCCGACAGCCAGGGCAATGCCGATGCTTGCGCCGATAATATACAGGCGTTTCCGGTTCAGAAGATATCACCTCTGCTTCACAGTATATGGGGAGCAGAGGGAAATATGCCTGTGCTATAAAACAATTCCGCCGCCGGGGCTGATGACCTGCCCGGTCAGGTAAGACGCTTCAGGCGAAGCGAGAAAGGCGATGACGCCGGCCACATCTTCGGGCGTCCCCAGCCGGCCCAGGGGAATCTGGCTGCACAGGTCCCGGCGCGCGGCCTGGTCAAGGTGGGCGCACATGTCGGTGCCGATGACGCCGGGGGCCACGCAGTTGACGGTGATGCCGGACGGCCCGAGCTCCTGTGCCAGTGCGCGTGTCAGGCCGATGACGCCGGCCTTTGCTGCGGAATAAGCCGCTTCGCAGGATGCGCCGCACAGTCCCCAGATGGAGGAAACGGTGACGATGCACCCCTGCCTGCGCCGGATCATGGCGGGGGCGAAGGCCTGGCAGCAGTAAAAAACGCCGCTCAGGTTGACGTCCAGCAGCCGGTGCCACAGCGGTTCACTGATGTCGGTGAACAGCCCCTGGTGCGCAATGCCCGCGTTGCAGACAATGAGAGAGGGCTCGCCGAAAGCCTTGATTTCATCGCGCATTTCAAAAATCCGGGCCCGGTCTGCCATATCCGCCTGGAACACCTCGGCATCACAGCCCATGCTGCGCAGCTCGCCGCGCAGGGCCAGGGCTTCTTCACGGCTCTGCCCGTAATGCAGGGCAAGGCGCCATCCGTCGCGGGCAAGACGCAGGGCGGCGGCGCGCCCGATGCCGCGCGAGCTGCCGGTGACAAGAGCGGTTTTCATAATCTGGTTCCCCCGTGTGTTTTTTTCCAGTGTACCATAAAAAAAGGCAGGAAAAAAGCCCGGCTTTACACCGGGCCTGCCGCGGGGCGTGCCTTATTCCACGTCGTCCAGCCGGCGGAAAAGCAGAGAAATGCACCACAGACCGGCCACGCCGACCAGGGTGTAGACAACACGGCTGCCGATGGCGGCCTGGCCGCCGAACAGCGCGGCGACAAGGTCAAAGCCGAAAATGCCGATGCTGCCCCAGTTAAGAGCGCCGATGATGACGAGCGCAAGGGCAATTTTGTGAATCATGCTTCTGCTCCGTTTCTCCGTGCGAAAGTAAAAAGGGAACCGGTTGGCCGCGCCGCACGGGATGCGGCCGAACAGGCGGTATGAGTTAGGATGCCCCGAAGCACGGGAAACATACGGAAGCCGCTTTTCATGTGTCAAAAATTGTGTTACAATGCACAATAACAGGCATAAAGGCTGTGCAGTGCGCCTGCGTAGGGGGAAAAGAATGGAAAACAGAGTGTTTGCTGCGTCTTGCCCGGATTACCGGCCGGAGGAGGTCAGACAGGCGGTTGCGCGTATATTCGAGGCCTGCGGCGGGGCCGGTCGCTTTTTGAAAAAAGGCCGGCGTGTTCTGATAAAGCCCAACCTGCTGCTGGCAAGAGAACCTGAAGCGGCGACAACAACCCATCCGGAAATCGTGGAGGCGGTGGCAGAGCTGTTTGCCGCGCAGGGTGCGGCGGTGACCATCGCTGACAGCCCCGGGGGGCCGTATAATCCGCTGATGCTGTCAAGGGTATACCGCCAGTGCGGCATGGAACAGGCCGCACGCCGTGCGGGGGCGCGGCTCAACCGCGACTGCTCGTCCTCGCCCGTGCACTTTGACGGCTATAAGCCGCGTGATTTTGAAATTATACGCCCGGTGCTGCAGGCCGACGTCGTTATCAATATTGCAAAAATGAAAACCCACATGCTGACCTATTTTACCGGTGCCGTGAAAAATCTGTATGGGACGGTGCCCGGGCTGCAAAAGGCGGCGTACCACTCACACATGCCGGGGCAGCAGGAGTTTTGCCGTATGCTGGTCGATTTGTGCCGCTGTGTTCATCCTGATTTTTCGCTGATCGACGGCGTGGAGGGGATGGACGGCCGCGGCCCTTCGGGCGGACGTGTGCGCAAAGCGGGGTTTTTGCTTGCCTCCGAAAGTCCGTTTGCCGCCGATCTTGCGGCCATGCACCTGTGCGGGCTCAATCCGGAACGCTCCCCGGTGCACACTTTTGCATCGGCGCAGGGCTTTGTGCCGGCAGAAGCGAAACGCCTGGAATGGCTGGGCGATCCTGTTGTGCCGTTGGCAGAGCCGTTTGTGCCGGCGGCAGGGCGCAGCCGCCGCAGCGAAAGCGTGATCAACCGGCTGCCGGGCGGGCTGCGTCAGCCGCTGCGGCGGGTATTCATTGCGCCGCCGCGCGTATCGGAGCGCTGCATCGGCTGCGGCCGGTGTGCCCGGGCCTGTCCGGCGCACGCCATTGTGGTGCAAAACGGAAAAGCCCGCGTACAGCCGGGCGGGTGCATCCGCTGTTATTGCTGCCATGAGCTGTGCCCGGTGCGGGCCATTGAAATATAAAAGGAGCCGCCATGCGACATACGTTTTCGGAAAAAGCCTATGCAAAAATCAACCTGACCCTCGATGTCACGGGGCAGCGCGGCGACGGATACCATACGATCGAAACTGTAATGCACACGGTATCCCTGTATGACAGGGTGCTGGTGCGGCGAAGGGAAGAGCCGGGCATTGTGCTGAGCTGCAACCTGCCGTATCTGCCGCGGGACGGGCGCAACCTTGCGGTGCGCGCGGCGCAGGCGTTTTTGCTTGCGGCGGGACTTGGCGGGCAGGGCCTGGACATCTGCATCAAAAAACGGATTCCGGTGGGAGCCGGGCTGGCGGGCGGAAGCACGGATGCTGCGGCGGTGCTGCGGGTTTTGGACCGGATGTACGGTTCGCCAATCCCGTACCCTGACCTGCTCGAGCTTGCGCTTTCGCTGGGGGCCGACGTTCCGTTCTGCATGAAAGGCGGCGCCGCGGTGGCGCGCGGAATCGGAGAGCTTTTGCAGGATGCGCCTGCGCTGCCGGAATGCTGGATTGTGCTGTGCAAGCCGCCGGTTTCCGTGTCCACGCGCGCGGCGTATGCATTGCTGGACGGCTGGGGCGAGCTGGAACACCCCGCGGCGGCGCCCGCTGTGGACGCTTTGGAACGGGGCGATTTGCGCGGGCTGTGCAAGGCGCTGGGCAACAGCTTTCAGCAGCCGATAGAAAAAGAAAAGCCGATCATTTTAAAAATCCGGCAGGAACTGCTGCGCAGCGGCGCGCAGGGCGCGCTCATGAGCGGCTCGGGATCTGCGGTGTTCGGCATTTTTGAAGACCAGGCCGCGGCGCGGGAAGCGGCACGCAGGCTTTCGGGCCGGTACAGGGATACGCACCTGGCACAGCCGGTGGCGCGTATCGGCTGAAAAACGGTATAAAAAACAAAACACCTGTCCAAAATGGAAGTATTCCATTTGGGCAGGTGTTTTATAATGAAAAAAATGAAATGGCGCCGCTTTCTCGGCGAAATCGCCCTGTGCATAGGGCTGGTGGCTGCTGTCGCAGCCTATGTGGTACCGGTGCGGGCACAAAACAGCCTTGCCGGGAAGATGACGCGGCTGCACGTTTTGGCAAACTCCGACTCGGCGGAGGATCAGAGCCTTAAGCTTAAGGTGCGCGATCGCATTCTCCGGGAGGCCGGGTACGAATACGGCAGCTTTACGGGCCAAATCGACGAGCAGCTGCTGGAGAGGCTGCGCAGCGCGGCACAGGACGAAGTTTACCGCCAGGGATACCGGTATCCGGTGTCGGTGTCGCGCCAGACCATGTATTTTGACACGCGGCACTACGAAGGGTTTTCGCTGCCGGCCGGCCAGTATGACGCAGTGCGCGTCATCATCGGTGAGGGCGCGGGCCAAAACTGGTGGTGCGTACTGTTTCCGCCGCTGTGTCTGGGCGCGGCGGAGCAGGATGTGTCGCAGGTGGCGCAGCAGGCGGGGCTGAGCGACGAAGACATTGCCCTGATCCGCGAAGACGGCACGGGATATATTGTGCGTTTCCGGCTGGCGGAAGCGTGGGGCAGGCTGCGGGAATGGCTGAGCTGATTAACCGAGCACCCTGCGCAGCACGCGCATGAGGTTTCCGCCCAGCGCGCCGGAAATCTGGTCTTCGCTCATTCCTTTTTCAAGCAGCGCGCTGACCAGGCCTTCCAGCCCCTCATGCGTGGGAATGACGTCGAAAACGCAGCGGAACTCCTCTTTCTGCATGGTGCTGCTGGACTCGAGGCGGTCGCACTGATCCAGTCCGACGGCCAGAATGTCCGGCGAAGTCAGGCGGCTTTCATATTCCATGTGCGCGGCAAGATCGGAAACCGTGGCACCGGCGGGATCGGCAAAGCGGGCAACGAGGCTGGCTCCGTTGATGCCGATGACGCCGCCAAGCTTTGCGATGGCGCGAATCTGATCGTCGGAGAGGTTGCGGGGCGTGTCGGAAAGGGCGCGCGCGCAGGAGTGGGTTGCGATAATGGGCTGATGGGAAGCCTCGACCACATCCCAGAACGTTTTCTCGTTGGTGTGCGAAATATCAATGACCATGCCCAGCTGCTCGGCCTGGCGCACAAGCTCACGGCCGCCCTCGGTCAGGCCGTAGCCCTGATAGTCGAAATCAAAGAAGCGGCTGCCGTCGGCGGCCCAGTTGGAACGGCTCCAGCACAGGCCCAGAATCCGTACGCCCAAAGCATAGAAAACGCGCAGCAGAGAAGGATCGCCGCTCAGAGGTTCGGCGCCTTCAAAGGCGAGCATGATGGCGAGCTTGTTTTCACGGCGGGCTTTTTCAATGTCCTCTGCGCAGGTGGCCAGCACGAACTGGCCGCCGCAGGTATCGAGCTCCTCATAAAAAGCAGCGATTTGCGCAAGGGCTTTTTTCTGCGCCATTTCGGGAAGAAGATCGGAATCGACAAAAATGGAGGATACGATGACATCGACGCCGCCTTTTTTGAAGCCTTCCATATAGTCTTCCAGCAGGACGTTTTTGCGGCCCTGGCGGTGCTTGGCCTCAAGATCGGGCAAAAGGTCGAGGTGGCAGTCGATGACGGTGGATCGCGCAAGGATTTCCTGAGCTTTTGACATGTGTAAAAACCTCCCCAAAAAAATGTAAAAAAGTATTGACAAACAGGGAAAAAAAGACTATACTGACAAAGCTGTCGCTGAGAGGCACGGCAAAAAAACGGGGCTCAAAGCTGTAATATATTATAGATTATAGCAGACAGCCCGGAAAGCCGCAAGAACTTCGAAAAAAGTTAAAAAAACTTGTTGACAAGAGCTTGCGGCTGTGATATGATAATAAAGCTCCGCTGATGAGAGCAGTCGACCGAAGGGCCGATGATGCGTCAGATGAGGGGGAGCGGGTATCGGCAAAAGCACTTTGTAAATTAAACAACACCAAGCAAGACAAGGAAC
>CANUCM010000163.1 GCA_947856675.1 uncultured Clostridia bacterium
GGCGAAACGCCCATTTTCCCCATTCAGATTTTCCGCATCAAGGAGGGCATCAGCTACAACCCCGAGGATCCCAACTACGACTTGTTCAAGCTGGCCTGCCGTGTCAGCGCCAAGCGCCTGTTCCCCAACTTCTCCTTTATCGATGCGCCGTTTAACCTGCAGTACTACAAGCCCGGCCATCCCGAGACCGAGATTTCCTACATGGGCTGCCGCACCCGCGTCATGGGCAACGTGTACGACCCCTCGCGTGAAATCAGCTTTGGCCGCGGCAACCTGTCCTTTACCTCTATCAACCTGCCGCGCATTGCCATCAAGAGCCGCGGCAACATCGACTGGTTCTTTGAAGAGCTCGAGCGCAAGATGGACCTGGTTTCCAAGCAGCTGCTGGACCGCTATCACATCATCGCGCGCAAAAAGGTGCGCAACTTCCCCTTCCTGATGGGGCAGGGCGTGTGGATCGATTCCGAAAAGCTCGGGCCGGACGACACGGTGGGCGAAGTGCTCAAGCACGGAACGTTCTCCATCGGCTTTATCGGCCTGGCCGAAACGCTGGTTGCCCTGACGGGCAAGCACCACGGCGAATCGCAGGAGTCGCGCAACCTCGGCCTTGACATTGTCGGCTTTATGCGCGATTATCTCGACAGGCTCAGCCAGCAGGAAAAGCTCAACTTCACGCTGCTTGCGACGCCGGCTGAGGGCCTTTCGGGCCGCTTTATCCGCATGGACAAGAAGAAATTCGGCATTATCCCCGGCGTAACCGACCGGGAGTACTATACAAACAGCTTCCACGTGCCGGTGTATTACCCCATTTCGGCCTTTGAAAAAATCCAGATTGAAGCGCCCTACCATGCGCTGACCAACGCGGGGCACATCACCTATGTCGAGCTCGACGGCGATCCGACCCAGAACCTCGAGGCCTTTGAGCGGGTTGTGCGGTGCATGCACGACGCGGGCGTGGGCTACGGCTCCATCAACCACCCGGTCGACCGCGACCCGGTGTGCGGCTACACCGGCATTATCGGGGACGAGTGCCCCTGCTGCGGCCGCCGCGAGAACGAGCAGGGCCCCAGGATCGAGCGCATCCGCCGCATTACGGGGTATCTCGTAGGCACGCTCGACCGGTTTAACGACGCAAAGCGCGCCGAAGAGCGCGACCGCGTCAAGCACCATGTGTAAGCCGGTGCTTGTGGCCGGCATCGTCGGCGACTCCATCACCGACGGGCCCGGCATCCGCATGACGGTGTTTGTGCAGGGCTGTCCCCACCACTGTGAGGGCTGCCACAACCCAGAAACCCATCCTTTTGAGGGCGGAAAGCCGTACACGCCGCAGGAGCTTTTGGAAAAGCTGGACAAAAACCCGCTGCTTTCGGGCGTGACGCTTTCGGGCGGCGAGCCGTTCAGCCAGGCCGGGGCGCTGCTGCCGCTGGCCGATGGGGTGCGCGCGCGGGGGCTGGAGCTTGCGGCTTACAGCGGCTGGACGTTTGAGGAGCTGGTGCAGCAGGGCGGGGACGCGCTTGCGCTGCTTTCCCTGTGCAATGTCCTGGTCGACGGGCGCTTTGTGCTGGCCGAGCGCAGTTTGTCGCTGCGTTTCCGCGGCTCGCGCAACCAGCGCATTGTCGATGTGCAAAAGTCCCTGGCCGCGGGGGAGGTCGTGCTGATGCACGACGGCCGCTGGCAGTAAAAATTGCAGGATACGACAAGAAAATCGTGCAGCCGTAACAGGCTGCACGATTGTTTTTTTTCGGGAAAGCATGGTAAAATGGTGACGTAGAAACAGCGTGGAGGGAGATGCGTATGAAAACTTACCGCATTGCCGTTATCGGCGGCGACGGGATCGGCCCCGAGGTCACCCGGGAGGCTATGAAAATCCTTCGGCGCGCGGCGCTTTCCAGCGGACAGCTGGATTTTGAGTTTACCGAGCTGCCGTGGGGCTGTACGTATTTTTTAAAAACGGGGCGCATGATGCCGGAGGACGGGCTTTTGCAGCTGTGCGGCTTTGACGCCATACTGCTCGGGGCGGTCGGCGATCCGCGCGTGCCGGACAACGTGTCGCTGCACGGGCTTCTGCTTGCCATCCGCCGGGGGTTTGACCAGTATGTCAACCTGCGTCCCATCACTCTTTTGCGCGGGGCGCAGACGCCGCTGCGCAATGCGCGCCGCGAGGATATCAACATGACCTTCGTGCGGGAAAACAGCGAGGGAGAATACGCCGGCGTCGGCGGGCGCATGTATGCCGGCCGGCCGGAGGAGTTTGCCATGCAGACCGGCGTGTTTTCCCGCCGGGGCACCGAGCGCATCATCCGCTATGCCTTTGAGCTGGCGCGCCGGCGCGGGCAGAGCGTAACCAGCATCAGCAAGGGCAATGCGCTCAACCATTCCATGGTGTTCTGGGACGAGGTGTTCCGCGGGGTTGCGGCGCAGTACCCTGATGTCGCGGCACACAGCATGCTGGTCGACGCCGCGGCCATGATGATGGTGACCCACCCCGAGCGCTTTGAGGTGGTGGTGGCGTCCAACCTGTTTGGGGACATCCTCACCGATCTGGGCGCGGCCATTGCGGGCGGAATCGGGCTTGCCGCGGGGGCCAATTTAAACCCCGAGCGCCTCTATCCCTCCATGTTTGAGCCCATCCACGGCTCGGCGCCCGACATTGCCGGACAAGGCATTGCCAATCCGATGGCGGCCATCTGGTCGGCCAGCCAGATTCTGGACTTTTTTGGCCATGAGGACCTGGGCGCGGGTGTGCTGCGCGCCATGGAGCAGGTCCTGTGCGAACAAAAGACACTGACGCCTGACCTGGGCGGCAGTGCGTCAACCGCTCAGGTGGGCGACGCCGTTGCGGCGGCGCTCGATGCCATATTACATTGAGAAAAGAGAGGGAGAAAAACCATGTTTCATGTTGTTATTGGCGAGTTTGAGCACGAAACCAACACGTTTTCCAGCAAAAAGACCGATTACGCCTGCTTTTGCGGCCGTGAGTACATGGAGGGCGACAGCATCCTGAGCTACTACAAAGGCACAAACAGCGAAATGGGCGGCGTTGTGGACACCCTTTCCGGGCAAAAAGACATCAGGCTCTGGCCTTCGGTTGCGGCAGACGCCATCCCCGCCGGGCCGGTGACGGCCGACATGTGGCGCCGCGTGCGCGACGTTCTTGCGGCCACCATTGCAAAGGCCGGGAAGGTTGACGGCGTGCTTTTGTGCCTGCACGGCGCGATGGTCACCGAGCTGAGCGAGGACGGCGAGGGCGATTTGCTGGAGGAAGTCCGCGCGCTCGTGGGGCCCGAAGTGCCCATTATGGCAACGCTGGACCTGCACGCCAACATCACGGAAAAAATGCTGCGCTGCGCCACGGTGCTGTGCCCCTACCGCGCCTATCCGCATTCAGACCAGCGTGAGCGCGGTATCGAGGCTGCGGGGCTGATGCTGCGCACGCTGCGCGGCGAGATTAGACCGGTCATGCGCTATGCCAAGCGTCCGTTTTTGCTGGCGGCCATTCCCACGGCCATGCCGGCCATGCACAAGCATGTGCAGCGTGCGGCGGAGTTTGAGGGGCAAAGCGGTGTTTTGTCGGTGTCCATCGGCCACGGCTTTTTCTGTGCCGACATCAAGGAAGCCGGCCTGACCACGCTGTGCGTCACAAACGGCGACGCAGACCGCGCGCAGGACATCGCCGAACAGCTGGCCGAGGGCATCTGGCAGGACCGCGCCGCGCTGCAGCGCACGTTCTATACGCCTGAGCAGGCCATTGCGCAGGCCAGGGAAGAAAACCTGCGCCCCGTGGTGTTTGCCGACGTGGCCGACAACCCCGGCGGCGGCTCGACGGGCGACGGAACCCACCTGCTGCGCGCCATGCTCAAAGCGGGCGTGCGCGACGCGGCCGTGGCGCTCATCTGCGACCCCGAATCGGTGGACGCGGCCTTTGCGGCCGGAGCGGGCAGCACGGTCAGCCTGCGTCTGGGCGGAAAGCAGTGCCCTGAGGTGCTGGGAGAGCCCATCGAATGCCAGGCGTACGTCAAATCGCTGCACGACGGGCGGTATGTCAATGACGGCCCCATGTCGGGCGGCCTGGCGGTCGATTTGCAGGGCTCTGCCGTAGTGGTGGTTGACGGGATTGAAGTCATTGTGGTGCGCAACGTCACCCAGCCGTACGACGTGCAGATTTTCCGCGCGCACGGTATTGAGCCGCTGCGCCGCAGCATTGTGGTGGTCAAATCTTCGGTGCATTTCCGCGCCGCCTTTGAGCCGCTGGCCAAAAAGGTGTACGACATCGAGTGCCCCGGCCTGATGCCGCAAAATCCCCGCGCCATGACCTACAAAAACCTCCGCCGTCCCATGTATCCGCTGGACGAGATTTGATAAACAGAAGAAAGGAGCGCTGCGCATGAAAATCCTTGTGGCACCCGATTCTTTTAAGGGCAGCGCCTCGTCGCGTGAAATCTGTGATATGATAGCCGCTGCGCTGCGCCGCCGCCTGCCGCAGGCGTGCATCGTCACGCTGCCCATGGCGGACGGCGGCGAGGGCACGGTGGAGGCGCTCGTTTCATCCAGCGGCGGGCGGCTGTGCACGCGCACCGTGCGCGCTCCGCTGGGAAACGCCGTGCAGGCGGTTTTCGGCGTTTTGGGCGACGGGCAGACCGCCGTGATTGAAATGGCGGCGGCCTCTGGGCTTCCGCTGGTGCCGCGCGCGCAGCGCGACGTGTTCTGCACGGGGACCGAGGGCACGGGCGATTTGATTTGCGCCGCGCTGGACGAGGGCTGCCGGCACATTATCCTCGGCATTGGCGGCAGCGCCACAAATGACGGCGGCGCCGGTATGCTGCAGGCGCTGGGGTTCGGGCTGCTGCGCGGCGACGGTACGCCCATTGCGCGCGGCGCGCAGGGGCTTGCGCAGCTTGAGCGCCTGGAAACCGGAAGCGCCGATCCGCGCCTTGCGCAGTGCCGGTTTGTCGTGGCGTGCGACGTTGACGCCCCGCTGTGCGGGCCGCGCGGCGCTTCGGCGGTGTTCGGACCGCAGAAAGGGGCGCGGCCTGAGGACATCCCGGTGCTTGACGGGCTGCT
>CANUCM010000164.1 GCA_947856675.1 uncultured Clostridia bacterium
CGGCATATGTGGGCATGGGCCAGAACCCTTCTCCCGTCATCACCTCAAGCCTGTCACCCGCTGCCCGCAGCGATTCCATCGCGGGCACCACTTTTTCACAGTAACAGAACGCGCGCTCCTTCGTGCATTCCACACATGAGCTTTTTTCCAGCGCCTTTTCCAGCTTGCTCACCGCCGCCCGGAACTGCCCGGCCGCGGCCGAAAGCTCCTTCAAAAGCCCCGACTGCGCCGTAATGTCCACCGCAAGCCCCGTTTCACGAACGCTGTTCACCGAATCTGCAACAAATCCGATGTACCGCACAACTGCCGGGGTAATTTCACGCTTTGCCATTTCCAGCATGGCCTGGGCCTCAATGTTGATGGCCTTGGCGTAGCCCTCGTAATGGATCTCGCACCGCGCCTCAAGCTCTTTCTTGGACAAAACACCGAACTTTTCAAACACTTCGACGTTTTTGGGCGCAATCAGTGCCCCCGCCGCCTCCACCGAAGACTCGATGCAGGGCAAGCCGCGGCGTTCCGCCTCCTGCCGCCACTGTTCGGAATAGTTGTTGCCGTTGAAAATAATGCGCTTGTGTTCGCGCATGACATCACGGATGATGGCCTGCACCTCTGCGTTGACGTCGGGCGCCTTTTCCATGCGATCCGCCATACGGCTCAGGATCTCCGCCACAATGACGTTGAGCACCGTATTGCAGTCCGCAATGCTCATGGACGCCCCCAGCATGCGGAACTCAAACTTGTTGCCCGTAAAGGCAAACGGAGAGGTGCGGTTGCGATCGGAGATATCCTTGGGAAGGTTTGGGATAGTGGTCACGCCAATCTCAATGTTGCCGCCCTGACGCAGGTTGGATTTTCCCGCCGTTTCGATCTCAGTCAAAATGTCGGTCAGAAGATCCCCGAGGAAAATGGACACGATGGCCGGCGGCGCCTCATTGCCGCCCAGGCGGTGGTCGTTGCCCGGGCCGGCAATGCTCGCCCGCAGCAAATCGGCATATTCGTCCACCGCCCAGATGACCGCCGAAAGGAACAGCAGAAACCGCGCATCGTCGGCCGGCGTCTTGCCCTGGCTGAGCAGGCTCTTCTGCCCGTCGACATTGAGCGACCAGTTATTGTGCTTGCCCGAACCGTTGACCCCTGCAAACGGCTTTTCATGCAGAAGACACACCATATTTTTGCGCTGCGCCACCTTTTTCAGCGTTTCCATGACGAGCTGGTTCTGATCGCTTGCGATGTTGACCGTCCCGTAAACCGGCGCCAGCTCGTGCTGCGACGGCGCCGCCTCGTTGTGTTCGGTCTTGGCCGGCACGCCCAGCGCCCACAGCTCGTGGTCCACTTCGCGCATGAAATCCATGACGCTTTCCTTGATGTTGCCGTAATAATGATCGTCCAGCTCCTGCCCTTTGGAAGGCTTTGCCCCAAACAGCGTACGCCCGCACAGCACAAGATCCCTGCGGCGGTTGAACAGGTCGCGGTCAATCAGAAAATACTCCTGCTCCGCTCCCGCCATGGCCACCACGCGCCGCGCTTCATGATCGCCCATCAGCCGCAGCACTCTCAGCGACTGCGTGCTCAATGCTTCCATTGAGCGCAAAAGCGGCGTCTTTTTGTCGAGAACTTCGCCCGTAAACGAACAGAAGCAGGTCGGAATGTACAGCGTGCTGTCCTTGACAAACGCAGGCGAGGTGCAGTCCCACGCCGTGTAGCCGCGCGCCTCAAACGTCGCGCGCAGCCCGCCCGACGGAAAGGAGGACGCGTCGGATTCGCCGCGCACCAGCTCCTTGCCGGAAAACGTCATGATAATCCCGCCGTCGGCCACGGGGTTGATAAACGAATCATGCTTTTCGGCCGTAAAACCGTTCATCGGCTGGAACCAGTGCGTATAATGCGTGGCCCCCATGTCCAGCGCCCAGCGCTTCATGCCGTTGGCCACGATATCAGCCAGGCTGGGCTCCAGCGGACGCCCAAGATCGATGGTTTTTTTCAGTTGCTTGTAGGTGTCCCCCGGCAAATACTTTCTCATCGCCGCGTCATTAAAAGCCTTGGACGCATACATGTCAACAATCAGTTCTGCTTTGTCGCTCATTGTGCGGAACACCCTTTCTTTTATGATGAAAGCATGATATAGCAAGCCGCGGCAGAAATCAAGCAGTTTTTCAAAAAAGACTTCAAAAAAAATATCCGATGTCAAAACACCGTGGTTTTGACATCGGATATATAAATTATTTACAAAAATGACTTAAACCTCGTCATCAAAGACAATCGCATTTTCCGTCATGCTCCGAATGCGCACCAGCGAATACAAATCCGCGCCGCGCGCACGAATGAGGTCTCCCCCCACATCAAACCCTTTTTCAATCACGATGCCTATCCCGCCCAGGCTCGCGCCGGAGTGCTCCACAATGTCACACAGGCCGGTCAGCGCGCTTCCCTTGGCCAGAAAGTCATCCAGGATGAGAACGTTTTCTCCGGGACCGAGAAACTTTTTTTCCACCGTCACATCATAGGTGCGTCCATGGGTAAACGACGTCACCGGCGCGCACAGCAGCTCCCCGTCCAGGTTCTTTGTGTGGTTTTTCTTGGCAAATACAACGGGCACCCCGAAATACTGCGCGGTAATGGCTGCAATGGCAATTCCCGACGCCTCGATGGTCAGGATTTTTGTGATGCCCTTGTTCCGGAACCTGCAATAAAACTCTTTGCCTATTTCGTTTAAAAGGCCAATATCCAGCTGATGGTTCAAAAAGCTGTCCACTTTCAGCACGTCGCCCGGACGGACCACGGCTTTCTGACGGATCACCTGCTTCAGTAGCTCCATTGCGCCGTTCTCTCCTTTTTTTGCAATTCAGTCGATGTCGCGCTCCACTGTTTCCAGCCGCTCCTCCAAAAGCTCCGGGCTTTTGAGGTATTTGCGCACAAGACGCATGGAGCGGGAGTGATACAGCCCGTCGCAAAACCGCTCGTCTGCCACGATTTTCAGTTCAAGCACCTTTCCGGGGCGCACCTCGCCCGTTTCTTCGTCCACCACAGGCTTGTCAACCTCTTTTCCTATGCCCAGGAACATGCCGGTCGTTCCGAAGTCGTAAATGTGGTGATAGATGCTGTTGATCCCCACCGACTTGAGGTATGTAATAAACACGCTGGTATGGAACGGGCTGGCGTCGATGATGGCCTTGGGCAGCATATTCCACCGATCCATCAGCTTGATGGCCCACACCATCAGCTTGATGAGCAGCGGCGGCGCATTCATCACGGCTGCCGCCAGCTTGTCGGTGTTGTTGACCGAACCGACCTCCTTGGTTTCGTGAATGCACTGATTGATTTTTTCCGCCACGTCAAAAATATTTTCGTGGCCGGTAAAGGAAAGCTTCACCGTCGTGGAGCCCGCCTCATCGCGCAGGCTTTTTTTGATGGCCATGGACACGGTCAGCTCATTGCGTGCGAACACACGCCCGTTCATGATAAAGCGGTTGAGCCACGGCCGCTGCGCGTGCACGCGCACCATGGCCGCCATCAAAATATGCAGGTACGTCAGCTCAAGCCCCTGCTGCTGTTTTCTCGCAATGTATTCGTCAAAGTATTTGCAATCGATTTCCTGTGTAAAATAAACCTGTGCGTCACTCCTTCTCGGCATGACATAGCACAGCGCTTTGTCATACGGATCCAGGCTGCGCAGCATCCGTCCGTCTGCACGTTTGGAAAACACCCAGATACCCCCTTATTCCCCCGTGTTTTAATCGCGGCCCGGCCCTCTCAAACCGGAGACCCGATGTAAAATCTCATCCGGCGAAGTCAGCTTTTCCTTGCCGGAAGGCTGTTCGGGCGCCTGCCCACCCACCGAATGTGCCAGATGTTCCACCTTGGCCGAAATGCGGTCCAGCTCCTGACGAAATTCCGCGAGCAGCCGCTCGGCCCGGCGGATGGAATCCTCATAGTCCGGCCGCTGCGTCCCCTCACACCGAATGGCAAGCGTCAGCTCCTGTGCGCGGCGATCGGTTTCGTGCAGCGTGCGGCAGCTTTCCTGCCACTGCTTTTCCATGTTGCTCAGGCGCTGTTCGGCCATGGCGCGCCGCAGCTCCGCTTCGCAGCGCTCAAACTCCTGCTTTTGTGCCGCGGCCCGTTCTTCCGCCGCGGCCCGCTGCGCTTCGGCCTGACGCGCTGCGCGGCGCAGCTCCGCCACCTCGCTGTCCTGCGTGCGGGCTTCGGCGAGCTCGGCTTCCAGCGCGCGGATACGCTCCGCGTTCTGAAAGGCTTCGCCGCTGAGCTTCTCCACCTGCTCATCGGCGCGCGCAAGCGCCTGCTCGCTTTCGCCGAGACGGCGTTCCAGTTCCGCGGCGCGGGCCTGCTCATCCTCCCGGCGGCCTTCTTCCTGCAGCGTCCCGTCAAATCCGGCCGGCCCGCCCAGGGTTTCCAGATATGCTATCACGTCTTTTTTTCGGAATCCCCCGAACACCGACGTCCTGAAAGCCTTTCCCATCAGGCCTCTCCTTTCCGGCTACAGAAGCCGCTGAATCTCCTCTTCCAAATCCTTGCATTTCCGCACGCCTACAATGCGTTCGCGCTCCTCGCCGCGTGCAAAAAATATCAGTGTAGGAATGGCTACCACCTCGTGCTTTGCAGCGATGAGCGGCTCATTGTCAGGATCCACCTGATAAAACGGCACGGTTCCATAAAAATGGTCGGCAGCCTGCAGCACCGCCGTTTCCATTTCCCGGCAGGGAGCAGACCAATCCGACGCAAAAAACACCAGCGCGCTTTCACGCCGCTCAATAATTCTGCTCTGGAACGCCTCACTGTCCAGCGCTTGCAGTTTTTGCAGGGCCATGAATTACTCACTTCGCATTTTGTAATTTTTTTGTGCAAGAAATCTGTTCTATTATAGCAGGAAAGCTCATTAAAAGCAAACACAAAGTTTTTCCCCTGAAAAGGTTGCACGTTTGAGGTTTACAAACCGGAAAGCTTGTGGTATACTGTCTAAGTTAAATGCGCCCGTAGCTCAGCTGGATAGAGCGTTGGACTCCGACTCCAAAGGTCGCAGATTC
>CANUCM010000165.1 GCA_947856675.1 uncultured Clostridia bacterium
TTTGCCGGGAGGAGATGCCTATGAAATTTCCCGATATCATCAACGATGCGCTTTTGAGCCGCTGCGCCGAGCAGTGGAAAAACGACAGCGCCGGGCACCGCGCCGCCAGCACGCTGGCCCACTGCTCGCTCCACGATGCCGTGCTCAACCACAGCCTCAAGGGCCGCCTGCCCTTTGAGTTTTCCATCGACCTTGCGCCCCAGGGCATTACCGATCAGGGCACGAGCCTGCGCTGCTGGGCCTTTTCCTTTCTCAATCTCGCCCGCTGGAATGTCGTCCAGGCGCTGGATTTGCAGCAGCGCGATTTTGAGCTGTCGCAGTGCTACATTTATTTCTACGACCAGATGGAAAAATGCCGCCAGTTTTTGCAGCGCATGATCCGCTGCGCCGACCGGCCGCTCACCGATCCCGCCGTGTCCTCCGCCCTGCGCGATCCCATCAGCGATTACGGCTACCTCAGCTTTCTCGCGCTGGCCGGCAAGTACGGCGTGGTGCCCAAATACGTCATGCCGGATACATACTGCCTGCCCGACACCCGGCCCGTCACCCGCATCCTCAGCATGAAGCTGCGCTGGTGCGCCCGCGAGCTGCGCGCCATGCACGCCGCCGGACATTCGGCCGGGCAGCTTGAGCAGGCCATGAAAGACATGCTGTGCGACATATACCGCATCCTGTGCCGCTTCCTCGGCGAGCCCCCGCGTTCCTTTACCTTTGAGTACCGCGACACGGCCGGCCGTTTCCACCGCATGGATAACCTCACCCCGCTGGAGTTTTTCCGCCGTTTCTGCGGCATAGACCCCGATGATTTTGTCGAGCTGTCCTACATGCCCGGCGAGCAGACGCCGTTCGGCGAACGCTACTACCGCCCGGAATACCCCGGCGCCCCCATGACCGAGGAATCCCGCCCCACGCTCAACCTGTGCATCGACGACATCAAGGCCGCCGTCATCTCCCAGCTCCGCTCCGGGGAACAGGTGACCTTCGGCAGCGACGTGGCCAAGTTTTCTTCCAAGACCCTCGGATACATGGCCGCAGACCTGTTCCTTTATGAGGACTTCTTCGGCACCCCCCTGATGATGCACACCCCCGATTCGCGGGATTACCGCTGGACTGCCGGCACCCACATCATGTGCTTTGACGGCGTCAACCTGCGCGCCGACGGCACGCCCGAACGCTGGAAGGTGCAAAACAGCTACGGCCCGGACATGGGCATTGAAGGCCACTATGTCATGGACGACAGCTGGTTTGAGCCGTATGTCGTCAGCGCCACCGTGCGGCGCAGGCACCTTCCCGCCCACGCCCAGGCCTGGCTCGAACGCGAGCCGCGGCCGCTGTGATTCTGTTGCGTTCCAAGGTTCTCCGCAAATAAAAATATGCCAAACATGAAAGGAGCAAACCACACATGAAAAAACTGTTCTGTCTGCTTCTGGCGATGCTGATGGCGTTTGGCCTTTTGGCTGCCTGCTCTGACGGTGCCGAGGACACACCTCCTTCCGGCCCCCAGGAGGAAGTCGACCCCACGCCGCAAACCGGCAAGCCGCCCGAAGACCCCGACACCATTGAAATTGACGAAGTGCAGTACTTCAACACCACGCTCGGTTCCGAACCGCCCTCCCTCAACGAGCTTCTGGACACCTCGGTGTACTGCAACACCATCATCGGAAACATCGTTGAGCCGCTGGTCCGCAACGAGTACGGCGCCATCGTACCCGCCGGCTGCAGCGAATACGAGGTTTCGGAGGACGGCCTGACCTACACGTTCCATCTGCGTGAAAACTACTGGAATGACGGCGTGCAGGTCACCGCCGAGCACTACGCCTACACCATCCGCATGCGCCTGCTGCCCGAGACCGGCTATCCCTACGCCGCCGACATGTATGTCATTAAAAACGGCGAAGCCGTCAACTCCGGCGAAATGGACGTTTCCGAGCTGGGCGTCAAGGTCATTGACGACCTCACGCTGGAAGTTTCCCTCGAATACGTCTGCCCCGCCCTTCTGAGCACCATCCGCTTTACCCCGCTGCGCCAGGATGTCGTGGAAAAGTGGGGCGACCGCTTCGGCACCGAGGCCGAAACCCTCGTCTGCTGCGGCCCGTTTGTCCTGGACGAGTGGGTGCACAACAGCTCGCTGACGCTGGTCAAGAACGAGAGCTACTGGGATGCCGACACCGTCAAGCTGCAGACCGCAACCTACAACATCGTGCTTGAGGAAGTCGCCCGCTACAACATGCTGGACAACGGCTCGCTGGATACCCTGGACGTTTCCGAGCAGGACTACATCGATCACTTCTCGGCCCGCGAAGACCTGGTGTCCCGCAAGTACACCTCGGCCCGCCACCACACCATGGGCTTCAACCTGTCTGACGACGTTTTCTCCAACCGCAGCATCCGCCTTGCCATCTCCCTTGCCTTCCCCCGCGAAGGCACCTCGACCTACATCTGGGGCGACCTGACCACCCCCGCTTACGGCTACCTGCCGCCCCCGATGTTTGAAAACAATGTCAGCATCCGCGAAGCCTCCGGCGACCCGTTCAAGCAGATGATCGAAGACAACCCCGATCCCCAGGCCATCCTGATCGAAGGCCTCAAGGAGCTGGGACTGAGCGAAGACCCCGCCGACTTTGAGTTTGAGCTGTACGTTTCCGGCACCGCCGCCCGTTCGCACACCATGGGCGAATACTGGCAGCAGGAGCTGCAGAACGCCCTGGGATGCACCGTCACCCTCCGCTATGACGACTGGGCCATCTTCTACGACAACTGCCTCGCCGGCGACTTCCAGATGGGCTATATCTCCTGGGGCAGCCCGGGCGCCGACGCCTCGTACCTCTTTAACCTGTTCACCACAAGCTCCGGCGCTTACCCCGCCTTCTACAACAACCCCGAATACGACGAGCTGGCGCTTGCCGTTCAGCAGGAAATCGACCCCGAAAAGCGCCTGGAAATGTTCATCGAGCTGGACAACATGCTGGTCTGCGAAGACGTCGTCATCTGCCCGTGCGTCTACGCCGGCGGCCTGAACTTCAGCTATGACTATGTCTACGGAGTTGACACCTCGACGTTCTCCTCTGCCGGTCTGAAGTACGTTTATACCGCAGGCCGCGAATAAGTCCCGTACACAGGGCCCGGAAGCCTCCCCGGCTTCCGGGCCGGAAGGGAGAGTTTTGTATGCTGATATACATCCTCAAACGAATTCTTTACATGGCGATGGTGCTGTTCATCGTCGTATCCATCACCTTTTTCATGATCCACAACGTGCCCGGCGACCCGCTGACCTCCTCGGTCATGAACCTTCCCGACCAGGTCAAGGCCAACTACTACGCCCGGTACGGCCTCGACAAACCCCTGTTTGAACAGTACCTCCGCTTCTGGAAGCTGCTGTTTACCGAGGGCAGCCTGGGTGAATCCATCAAATACCCCGGCCGGCTTGTCGAGGAGTTTATTTTGAAATACTCGGGAATCTCGGCCAGGCTGGGCCTGATTTCCGTTGCTATCGGTTTTTCCGTCGGCATTGTCTTCGGCATTGTCGCCGCCATTTTCAAAAACAAATGGCCGGACTACGCCGTCATGCTGACGGCCATCGCGGGCATTACCATCCCCGTCTTTGTGCTGGCGGCGGTGTTCCAGTATTTCTTCACCGTCAAGCTGCAATGGTTTCCGACAACCGGCTGGGGGACCGTGCGCCACATGGTTTTGCCCATCGCCTGCATGTGCCTCAGCCCCATTGCCACCTACGCCCGCTACATGCGCTCCAGCGTTCTGGACGTGCTGGGCCAGGACTACATTCTGACCGCGGAGTCCAAGGGGGTTTCCTCCTTCAACGTCGTCCGCCGGCATGTGTTCCGCAACTCCGTCCTGCCCGCCATTACGCTGCTGGGCCCCAGCGTGGCCTCTGTTTTCACCGGCTCCTTTGTCATTGAGTCCATGTTCGCCATTCCCGGACTCGGCACATACTTTATCCGCGCCATCAACGAACGCGACTTTACCATGGTACTGGGCATGAACCTGTTCTACTGCCTGCTGTACATCGCTTCGCTGCTTCTGGTCGATATCCTGTATGTCGTCATTGACCCGCGCATCCGCCTGGCAGCAAGCAAGGACGGGAGGAGGAAAAAAGCCCATGCTGAATAATCAGAGCTGGTGCACCAACACCGAAGGCCTGTCGCCCGAACAGTTTCAGATTGTCGGCGCCGACAAGGAGTCCGAGGCCATCCTCAGGCCGCACATCACCTACCTGCAGGACGCCTGGCGCCGCCTCAAGCAAAACAAGCTGTCCATGTTCGGCCTGATTCTTCTGTGCATCCTGACCGTCATGGTCATTTTCGGGCCCATCATCAGCCCCTATGACTACGAAAGCGTCAACCCCGCCATCAAAAATGACCCGCCCTCTGCCGAGCACTGGTTCGGCACCGACACCCTCGGCCGCGACTACTTCGCCCGCGTCTGGCAGGGCGGCCGCGTGTCCATTATCATCGGCCTGTCCGGCGCTTTGATTTCCGCCGTGGCCGGCTGCCTTTACGGCGGCATCTCCGCTTATTTCGGCGGCCGCGTCGACACCATTATGATGCGCATTGTCGAAATCCTCAACAGCGTGCCCTACCTGCTGGTCGTCATTCTGCTCTCCCTCGTGCTGGACAGCAAGGGCATCGGCACGCTGCTGCTGGCCATGACGCTCACCGGCTGGTGCTCCATCGCCCGCCTGGTGCGCGCCCAGATGCTGCAAATCCGCAGCTCTGACTTCGTCCTGGCCGCCCGGCTGCTGGGCGTCCGCCCCGTGAAAATTGTCATCCAGCACTTAATCCCCAACACCTTCAGCGTGATCATTGTCGCCGTGACCTTCCGCATCCCCAGCTATATTTTCGGCGAGGCTTTTCTCAGCTACGTCGGCCTGGGCGTTCAGGCGCCGCAGACCAGCTGGGGCGCCCTGTGTTCGCAGGCCCAGGTTTCCCTCGTGTTCCACCCTCACCTGATGTTCCTGCCGGCCGGCGCCATTGCCATGACCATGCTTGCCTTTACCCTGCTGGGCGACGGACTGCGCGATGCCCTTGACCCGCGCCTGCGCAAATAGGAGGTGCCTTATGGAAGAAAACATTCTCGAAGTGAAAAACCTGAGCGTATCCTTCTTCAGCTACATCGGCGAAGTACGCGCAGTGCGTGACGTCAGCTTTTCGCTCAAGCCCGGCGAAACCCTCGCCATCGTCGGCGAGTCGGGCTGCGGCAAAACCGTGACCGTCAAGGCCCTGATGCGCCTGTTCGGCAACTCGGCCGCCTCCATCAAGGAAGGCTCCCAGATCCTTTTCCACGGGCAGGACATCGCCCAGATGAAAAAAACCGACCTGTACAACGTGCGCGGCAGCGGCATCAGCATGATTTTTCAGGACCCCATGACCTCGCTCAACCCCACCATGAACGTGGGCGAGCAGATTATGGAAGGCATCCGCACGCACAACTCCAAAATCAGCCGCTCCGACGCGCGCGCACGCGCCATCAAGCTGCTGGACCTTGTGGGCATTCCCAGCCCCGAAGAGCGCATCGCCTCTTATCCCCACCAGCTTTCGGGCGGCATGCGCCAGCGCGTCATGATCGCCATTGCCATCGCCTGCGAGCCCGACATCATCATCGCCGACGAACCGACAACCGCCCTTGACGTCACCATTCAGGCGCAGGTGCTCGAGCTTCTGCGCGAACTGAAGGACAAACTCAACACCGCCTTTATCCTGGTCACCCACGACCTCGGCATTGTGTTTGACTTTTCCGACCGCATCCAGGTCATGTACGCCGGGCGCATTGTCGAACGCGGCACAAAGTATGAAATCTACAAAAACCCCGTGCACCCCTACACCTGGGCCCTGCTCAACTCCATTCCCCGGCGCGGCCTGCAGAGCAAGGATGAGCTGTATTCCATCAAGGGGACGCCGCCCGATTTGATGCTCCCGCTGGAATGCTGTCCGTTTGCCCCCCGCTGCGACTATGCCATGCCCATTTGCAAGGAGCGCGCACCGCAGGAAATTGCCCTGAGCGAAACGCACGGCGCCGCCTGCTGGCTTTTGCATTCCATGGCGCCCAAGGTGCAGCGGCCGGTCCATACGGGAGGTTCTGACGATGAGTGAGAAAAAAGCTGTCTTTGAAATCAAGGGCCTGAAAAAATACTTCCCCGCCCCGGGCGGCAAGGTCGTCCGCGCGGTCGACGGCGTTTCCTTTTCCATCTTCGAGGGCGAAACCTTCGGCCTGGTCGGCGAGTCGGGCTGCGGAAAAACCACCTGCGGCCGCCTTCTGCTCGGCGTGTACCCGCCCACCGACGGCGAAGTGCTCTATTTCGGGCGCGATCTGCGTTCGCTGGACCACAAGGAGCGCATGGACTTTTGCAAAAACGTGCAGATGGTCTTTCAGGACCCCTATGCCTGCCTTGACCCGCGCATGTCCATCGGCTCCATCATCGCCGAAGGCCTCAACGTGCATTTCAACCTCAGCCCCGAAGAACGCACCAAGCGCATCACCGAGCAGCTCGACCGCGTCGGCCTGACCTCGGACTACGCTTCCCGCTTCCCTCACGAGCTGTCCGGCGGGCAGCGCCAGCGCGTCGGCATCGCGCGCGCCCTGGCCGTCGAGCCCCGCTTCATTGTCTGCGACGAGCCCATCGCCGCCCTCGACGTGTCCATCCAGGCGCAGATCGTCAACCTGATGATCAAGCTCCAGAAGGAGCTGTCGCTGACCTACCTGTTCATTTCGCACGACCTTTCCATGGTGCGGCACATTTCCGACCGCATCGGCGTTATGTACCTCGGCTCGCTCGTCGAGCTGGCAGGCAACGTGCGCATCCACGAAAACCCCCTGCACCCCTACACGCAGGCCCTGTTTTCCGCCATTCCCATTCCCGATCCCGAGCACAGCTGGATATCCAACCGCATCCGTCTTGAAGGGGAAATCCCCAGCCCGCTCAGCTCGCCCCCCGGCTGCAAGTTTTCCTCCCGCTGCCGTTTCTGCACGGAGGAATGCCGCAAATCTCCGCCGCCGCTGCGCGAAGTCGAGCCTCAACATTTTGTCGCTTGCCACCGCGTGTGACAAACGCCTGAAAGGAGCAGCACTATGTGGGATATACTGGAAAAATATGAAAAAGCGCCCCTGCTTTTGTCCGACGAACAGTACCTTGCCATCAGCGACACCGAGTTCCGCGCCCGTTTCCGCGAGCGCGTGCACCACACCCTGGAAGTGCAGCTGTACCACGCCCTCGCATCAAACCGTCCGCTCGGCGCCGGGCAGACCGACACCGCCGTGCACATGTGCGAGCTGTGGCAGAAGCGCGGGCTGCCCGTCGACCACCACGACTACAAATACGCCCAGTGCATTCTCGATCTGGCGCGCCGCAGCGCCGCGGGCGAAACCGTGTCCCTTGACCAGTACGCGCCGCCCCCCATTACCGACGCCGACCGCGAAGTCTTTTTCCGCGTCGTGCACGACCGCCGTTCGGTGCGCGCCTTTTCCGACCGCGAGGTGCCGGATGAGCTGATAAACAAAGTGCTCGACGCCGGGCTGTGGGCCGCGCATGCCTGCAACCTGCAGTCCATCCGCTATCTCGTCGTCCGCGAAAAAGACGAACCCTGGCTGTTCCGCGGCAGCGACATCCCGCCCGGACCGGTGCACATCGCCGTGATGCAGGACGAGCGCTGCTACCTGGCCAACACGGTCATGAGCCTGAAAAACCGCATTCTGGACGCGGGCGCCGCCACGACCAACATCCTGCTCGCCATCCACGCCAACGGCCTGGACGGCGTGTGGCTCACCTATGAAAACCACATGATCGACGCTTTGCGCAAGCGCTTTGAACTGCCCGACTACATCCGCATTGTCGACTTTATCGACATGGGCTACGGCGTTCAGACACCCTTCCCCCCGCAGCGCCCGGATGTCTCCGAACGCATCATCGTCCGCGTTTAACCCGGAAAGGAGCTGGACTTTATGGCAAAAATGAAACTTGATCCCATGCTGCAGAAAGTTGCCCTCGTCCAGGACGACGATTTTTATCTCTCGCTGGATGACATCGGCTTCCGCACCTGCGTGCAGGAAAAAGCGCACCACTCGCTGGAAATCCAGGTCTGCCATGTCGAGCACACGGGCGTGCCCATGTTCCCCCAGCGCCCCGCCCTTGTGGAACACCTGCTCGATCTGTGGGACGTGCGCGGCCTGAGCCACGACCTGCCCGAATACCGCTTTGCCCGGCGCATGGTCGACCTGGCCTACGGCTACCTCGAGGGCAAGCCCATCGATCTGTCCCCCTATGCCCCCAAGCGGCTGACCCCCGCCGAAACCGAGAGCTTTAACAAGGTCCTTTACGGCCGCCGCTCGGTGCGCGCATTCTCCGACCGCGAAGTGCCCGACGAGCTGATCGACCGCATGATCGACGCCGCCCTCTGGGCGCCCAACGGCGGCAACATGCAGCCGTGCCGCTTCCTCGTCATCCGCGAAAAAAGCGAGCCCGGGCTGTTCCGCGGCAGCGACATCCCCGGCGGGCCGGTGCACATTGTCGTCGCCATCGACACCCGCGGCCAGCGGGCGCTGTCGCGCATTTTCCGCGGTACCGTGGTGCCCGACGAAAAGCTGCTCTCACACCGCAATTCCCTGCTCAACTGCGCCGCGGCCGCGCAGAACATCGTGCTCTCCGCCCACGCCCTCGGCCTTTCCAGCGTCTGGCTGACCTTCAGCGAGGGAATGACGGAGCGCATCGCCCAGCGCTTTGACCTGCCCGATTACATCCATTTGATCACTTTTGTTGACGTCGGCTACGGAGTTCAGACACCGGTTCCGCCTCCCAAAAGCACAGTGGATGAAGCCGTCGTCGCCCGCGTATAAAATATCAATTTTATGGCGCATACTCCTGTGCTCCGCTCCCGCAGATATGGTATAATAAAAAGTCCAAACTCTTTGTATGCGGAGGACTTTTCCATGGCTGACTGGAGAACGGAATTCGACGAGGCTCTGCTCAGAGTCTACAGCTATACCCACCTTGACAACCGGCTTCCCAAAGAGTATCTCCCCGGTGTGGCGCTTCTGCCCCGCGAAATGCACATGGTAGAGGTTATTTTGCACCACCCCGGCGTCAATACGACCGAGCTGTCACGCATTACCGGCATCCCCAAGGGGACCGTTTCCAAAATGACCCGCAAGCTGGAACAGCGCGGCCTGCTGGAGCTTTTCCGTCAGGGCGGCAACCTGAAAGAAGTGCATTACCGCGGCACCACCCTGGGCCGCCGCGTCTTTGATGCGCACGTCAAGTTTCACCGCGTCAACGGCCGCGAGTTCTATACTCATTTCAACGCCCTCAGCGACGAGCACAAAGCGCTGGTTGTGGATGTGCTTGCCCGTTATGCCGATTACATGAAAGAGTACTGCGACAAACACACCTGCTGCACAGACATCCCCGGAGGAGGTCCGAAGCAAAACCGTGAATAACAACGAATTATCCTGCAACGTGCTCGTCGTCGGCAGCGGCGGCGCAGGCCTGCGCGCCGCCTGTGAGGCGTGCGCGCAGGGCGCCTCGGTGATCCTGGTTTCCAAGGGCCGGGTCAACCGCAGCGGCGCCACCCTGCTGGCCGGAGCCAATGTCAGCGCCGATGTCATGTGCGACGGCGCCAGTCTCTGGCGCATGGGCGTCGCCAGCGCAGACCCCACCGATTCCCCCGAGCGCTGGGCGTCCGACATTCTCTGCGAAGGCTTTTTCCTCAACCGCACAGACCTTGTGGAACAGTATGTTTCCCAGGCCCCGGCCCGCGTCGAAGAGCTTCTGAAAGCCGGCGCCAATGTCACGGCCGCCGACGAGGGCGGCCGGCAGATCGGCGTGCCCGGCTCATCCATTCTGGATGTGCTGTTCCGCAAGGCTTCCGCGTCAGACAGGCTGACCGTTTTGCAGGACACCACCCTGTGCGGCATTCTGCCCGCCGCCGACGGCTCTGCCGCCGGCGCCCTGCTGCTTGACATTCCCGGCGGCCGCCTGATTTCCGTGCGCGCCGGCGCCGTCGTGCTCGCCACCGGCGGCATGCACGGCTGCTACACCTTCAACAGCGGGACCACCGGCCTGTGCGGCGAAGGCCATGCCGCCGCCATGCGCATGGGCGCCCGGATGTCCCTGATGGAAATGGTCACCTTCTGCCCCGACGTCATCTGCGCGCCCAGCCGGTTCCGCGGCTCCATCCTGCCCTATATTCTGCAGTGCATGGGTTACGGCCATCTGGAAAACCGGCTCGGCGAGGACTTTCTTTCAAAATACCTCTCGCCCGGCGCCGTCGAACTGGCTCTCGGCAGCGAGTGGAACAAGCTCCTGCTCTCCTACGCCATGTACCGCGAAGCGCAGGCCGGCCTGTGCGACGAGCACGGCGGCGTCCGCTTTTCGCTGCGCGGGCTGACCCCCGCCCGGCGCGCCGAACTGGAGGAAACCCTGCCGCAGCTGCGCCGCGGCATCTATGCCGAGCTCATGGCCCTGCACGACAGGCAGGGCGGCCTGTCTGTTTCGGCCGCGGGCCATTACTTTGACGGCGGCATCGCCGTTTCGGCCGACATGGCCACAAGCGTTCCCGGGCTCTTTGCCGCCGGCGAATGCACCGGCGGGCTGTTCGGCGCCAACCGCGTCGCCGCCGCCACCACCCAGATGCTGGTTCAGGGCGCCCAGGCCGGGCAAAGCGCCGCGCGTTTTGCCCTGTCCGCCGGCCCCCGTACGCCGGACCCCGCCGCCCTGGAACAGCTGCGCGCCGAGGTCCTGGCGCCCTTCTCCTGCACCGGCGGGGAATCCCCCCGGCGCCTGCGGAGCGAAGTTTCCGAAATTATCTCCCGCAGCGCCGGCATTGTCCGCTGCGAACGGGACATGCTGCTCGGCCTGCAGCAGCTCGCGCAGACCGACCGCCCCGTCACCCTCAGCCAGAAGGAACGCGCGGCCAACCGCGGCTGGCTGGATTACCTCGAGGCCCGCAGCCTGCGCGCCTGCGGCGAGGCCATTTTGCGCTGCTCGCTCGCACGCAGGGAAAGCCGCGGCGTCTTTATGCGCAGCGACTATCCCATGACCGACAACGACGGCTTTTTGTGTGAAACCGTGCTGCAAAACGGCAAAGTCTCTCTGCACGGCATCACCCAGCCCGCCGCCGAGCCGGGCCGCTTTGACTATTTCGACTACCTTGAACGCGTCTTTCTGCGTCTCAGCTATGCACCGGAGGTGACGGTACAGTAATGGATGAGCTTGTTGTGACCATCACGCGCGGCGACGCCTGCGCACGCCGCACCTGCGAATACCGCCTTCCCGCCCTGCCCGGCGCCTCGGTCATGGATGTGCTGGACTACATTTACGAAAACCTCGACCCCACGCTGTCCTACTTCAGCCACGAAGCGTGCCGGCAGAGCGCCTGCGGCAAGTGCCTTGTGCGCGTCAACGGAAAGGTCTGCCTGGCCTGCGGCTGCCCCGCGGGGGCGGGGCCGCTTGTCCTCGAACCCTGGAACGAGCACGTCGTCCGCGACCTGCTCTGCGAATAAACGGAGGGATTGCCATGCTCAACGAAAAACACCATGCCTTTCTTGTCGCACAGTACTACCGCATCCTTCACGATCTGGACCCCGCCGGCGCGCAGGCCGTGTTTCTGTTCTGCACGCGCAAGTACGCCGAGGAACGCGGCGCCCGCATGGCCCAGCGCGCCCTGCGCGACGGCCGTGAGCTGACGCTGGGCACCTATATGTCCTACGGGGAGTGGGAGTACACAGACCCCTCCTTCTCCGAAAGCGAAGTGCTTGAAAGCGCGCCCGACCACCACTATCTTGTGCACAAGTGCCCCTGGAACACCCAGTTTTCTGAAATGGGCGCCATGGACTGCGCCGAGGAGTACTGCCGCGATCTCGACATCTCCATCGCCCGCGGGTTTAACCCCGACCTCAATTTTGAAGTGCGCAGCACCATGCATTCGGCCGGCGTGTGCGACTTTACCCTGCACGGCGCCGGGGAAAAGCCCCGCCCGCCGCGCGACAAAAACAACCAGCGGCCCTTTGCCTTCCACTGCGGCCATCTCCTTGCCACCTTTGCCCGCTGCGTGGGCAACATTTACGGCAGCCGCGGCTACGCCGCCACCGCCGAGGTGGAACGGCGCTTCGGCGAACAGTACGGCCAGGAAGCCCTGGGCGAGCTGCTCGCCAACAAGGCCCGCGATTTTTCTTCCATCAACGCCTGACCTTCTGCCGTTTTGCGGCAGATTAAGACAAACCTCCTTTTTATTGCGGCAAAAAGGCCGGGGCACATGCCCCGGCCTTTTGCCGCACTTTTTTATCACTCCGGACGGTTTTCCTCAAGCCAGCGCTGCGCCGCCTGCGCCACGCTTTTCAGCGTGTCTTCCTCAAACGGCGAGCTCAGCCCCGCCGCCCGCACCAGCCCGTCAAAGGGCAGGGCGCCGCCCAGGCGCACAAGGCGCATATACCGTTCCCACGCGCCGCCGCGATCCTGCTGCGACAGCGCCCAGAACTGCAGCGCCACCGTCTGCGCAAGGCAGTAATCGATATAATAAAACGGATCGGTGTAAATGTGCATCTGCTGCTGCCAGGCACGGCCCTCGCCGTAAAACGGCAGGTCATCCAGCGCAATCCACGGCATGTACACACCGCTCAGCTCGCGCCACCGCTCGTGGCGCTGTTCCGGCGTCAGCCCGGGATTTTCATACACGATGTGCTGGAAATGATCGACCATGCACCCGTACGGAATAAAGGTCAGCGCCCCGGCCAGATGGCTGTGGCGGAACTTGCGCGCGTCCGCGCCAAAAAAACCCTCGGCCCACGGCCAGGCGAAAAACTCCATCGACATCGAGTGGATTTCGCACGCGTCCAGCGTGGGGTTGCGGTACTGTGCCGGCACGATGTCGCGCACGGCATATCCGGCAAACGCGTGCCCCGCCTCATGGGTCACGACCTCCACATCGCCCTGCGTGCCGTTG
>CANUCM010000166.1 GCA_947856675.1 uncultured Clostridia bacterium
CAGCGCTTCAGGTAATACCCCTGTCCCCGTTTGGTTAAAAGATATTCCGGCTCGGCGGGATCGTCTTCGAGCTTTTCCCTCAGGCGGCGCACCGCAACATCTACCGCGCGCAGATCACCGTAATAATCAAAGCCCCACACTTTTTCCATCAGCTCTTCCCGGCTGACAACCCGGACAGGCTGCGCCAAAAAGTACAAAAGGATATCATATTCGCGCTGTGTCAAATCGAGCTCTGCCCCGTTTTTGCTGACCGTATGCAAGGCCCGGTCAACCGAAAACGGTCCAAAAGCCACCTGATCCCCGCTGCCCGGCGTACGCGCACCCGATGTGCGCCGCATATTGGCCTTGACGCGCGCCATCAGCTCTTTCACCGAAAAGGGCTTGGTTACATAATCATCCGCGCCTGTTTCCAGGCCCAGGATTTTGTCACGTTCTTCTTCGCGCGCCGTCACCATAATGACCGGCACGTCGCTCTTCTCACGCAGCTGCCGCAGGATTTCAAACCCGTCCAGGCCGGGCAGCATGACATCGAGCAAAATCAGATCATACGTCCCGCTCAGGGCCATTTCCAACCCTGCAGGGCCGTCATAGGCTGCTGCCGTTTCGTACCCCTCGCGCTGCAGATTAAACGCCAGGATGTCAACAATGGTTCTCTCGTCCTCTACAATAAGAATGGACGGCATGAAAACCCCTCCTTTACAAAAGCCCCCTTGCTCTGGCCATGGTGACCGCACAAATGGTCTTTGCGTCGGTAATTTCCCCGTGCAGCATCATTTCCCAAAAGGTCGCAAGCGGTATGCGCACCGTGCTGACAAACTCATCCTCGTCAAGGTGCTCCCCCACAAAGCGCAGTCCGCGCGCAAAATACAGATGGATCACCTCGGACAAAATGCCCGGGCTGGGGCAGATAACCCCCATCGGCACAAGCTCGCTGCACTGAAACCCCGTTTCTTCCCGCAGTTCGCGCGCGGCCGCCGCCTGAGGCTTCTCGTCCTTTTCCAGCTTTCCCGCCGGCACTTCCAAAAGCTCTGCACCGTGAGCATACCGGTACTGGCGCACAAAAAGCATGTCGCCCTTGTCAACCGCGAGCACGGCCACGGCCCCCGGATGGCTGCACACCTCCCGCACCGTCGTCCGGCCATTGGGCAGCGTCACTTCATCCCGATATAATGTAACAATTTTGCCGGAATATACCGTTTCCCGGCTTATCTGTTTTTCAACCACAACAAACCCCTCCCTTACAGCAGCACGGCACGCCGCACCAGATCAAGCGCGCACGAGCTGGCATACAATCGCGTGCGTTCGCGCGTGGCGTTGCGGCGCAGGCGCTCAATGACCTGCTCGCCGCCTTCAAAGCTCACCGCGGCATAAAACAGCCCGACCGGCTTTTCCGCGCTCCCGCCGCCCGGGCCGGCAATGCCCGTGACGCCTACGCCGACGTCGGCGCCGCTGACGCGCCGTACACCGCGCGCCATCTCGAGCGCCGTTTCCTTTGACACCGCGCCGAATTGCGCCAGTGTTTCATTCGAAACTCCCAAAAGCTTGTTTTTCATTTCATTGGAATAAGTCACAAGACCGCAGCCGAACACCTCGGATGCGCCGGGGATGTCCGTAATGCGCCGCGCAATCAGCCCGCCGGTGCACGACTCGGCCACTGCAACATGCAGACCGCGGCTGCGCAGGCCTTCGACCACCACCTGCTCCAGCGACTGCACGTCGACTCCATACACCACGTCGCCCAGCACGCTGCACACTTCCTGTACCACCGGCTCGCACAAAGCCAGCGCCTGCTTTTCATCCGCGGCCTTGGCCGTGACGCGCACAAGGCATTCGCCCTCTTTGGCATAGGGCGCGGCCGTGGGATTTTTCAGCGTGTTCATCAGATAGCTCAGCCGGCTCTCCATCTCCGACTCGCCCATCCCGAAAATCTTCACATACCGCGAGCGAATCACGCCCTCGCGCAGCGATTCCAGATACGGAAGCGCGCGATAACGGAACATGGGTTCACATTCGCGCGGCGGGCCGGGCAGCATGATGACATGGCAGCCCTGCGCCTCAAACGCGCAGCCCGGCGCTGTGCCCCAGTCGTTTTCCAGCACGGTGCAGCCCTCGGGCAAAACGGCCTGCTTTTCGTTGTTGGGCGTCATGCGCGCCCCCATCCGCTCGTGCAGGCGCTTTTGCTGAACCGGGTCCATCACAAGCCGCCGTCCAAATGCCGCGGCAATGGTTTCCTTGGTCAAATCGTCGGCCGTCGGCCCCAGACCGCCCGTTGTAATGATAATGCCGGCGCGCTGCCTGGCCGTATCGAGCGCTTTTTTCAGGCGCTCGGGGTTGTCGCCCACCACCGTGTGGTAAAACACATCGATCCCCTGCTCGCTTAAGCCCTGCGAAATAATCTGTGCGTCCAGGTTGGCAATTTCCCCGAGCAGCAGCTCGGTTCCTACGGAGAGGATTTCACAATTCATGTCAAAGACTTCTTTCCATACCTGTTTTTATAGTTTATCCCAGCGTCACGCGTTCTACCCCCGCAAAGGCTTCCTCCACCAGCGCGTCAACATCCAGCGCGCTTTCCTGCGCCTGCACGTTTTCGAGCTTTGGCTTGGTTTGAGGATGGCGCGGGGTAAAGACCGTGCAGCAGTCCTCATACGGGAGAATGGAGGTTTCAAAGGTGCCGATCTGCCGTGCGCGCACGACGATTTCCTCCTTGTCCATACCGATGAGCGGCCGGAAAACCGGCAGCGTGCACACGCTGCCCGTCGCGTTGAGCGACTCGATGGTCTGGCTCGCCACCTGACCCAGGCTCTCTCCGGTGATCAGAGCCGAGCAGCCCTGGTGCACGGCAACGCGTTCGGCCAGGCGCATCATAAACCGGCGCATGATCAGGGTAAAATAATCCTCATCGCACTTGTCGCGGATCTCCTGCTGAATGTGCGTAAACGGCACGACGCTGACGGTGATTTTCCCCGCGTAGCCCGAAAGAATGCGCGCCAGCTCCAAAACCTTGTCACGCGCCTCCTCCGATGTATACGGGTAGCTGAAAAAATGCACGGCGCCCAGCTCCAGCCCGCGGCGCGCCATCATGTGCCCCGCAACGGGCGAGTCGATGCCGCCCGAAAGCAGCAGCATGGCGCGGCCGTTGGTACCCGTGGGCATACCGCCCGCGCCCGCCATGCGCCGGCCGCTGATGTAAGCGTGCTCCTCGCGGATTTCCACCTTGACAACCCGGTCGGCCCCTTCCATTTTCGCACGCAGATGCGGATAGCGCGACAGCAGGCTGGCTCCCACCTCCGCGCCGATTTGCGGCGAAGTCAGCGGAAAACGCTTGTCAGCGCGCCGCGCCTCCACCTTAAAAGTACGTACATCGTGCAGCTCCTGTGCAAGGTACTCACACGCCGTACGGCAGATATCATCCATATTCTTGGGGCACACCGCGGCGCGGCACACCGAAACAATGCCGAATACCCGCATGCACACCGCAAGCGCTTCGTCGACCGGCGCGCCGTCACACGGCTGCACATACACCGTCGACTGGCTGATGGACACCTTATATTGTCCCAGCGGCTGAAGACGCGCGCGCACAATGTGCAAAAGCCGGCTTTCAAAGCGGCTGCGGTTGAGCCCCTTGAGCACAAGCTCGCCGCACTTTAACAGCAAAACTTCCTGCATGAAACCAAAACTCCTTTAAAACAGCCGTACCGCCTGCGCAAGTGCACTCACGCAGGCATCGATCATCTCTTCCGTGGTCTCGGGACACAGACTGATGCGCAGTGCGGCGTCCACACTGCTTTTTTTCAGCTTCTGCGCCATGAGCACATGGGACGCGCGCCCGCGCGTGCAGGCCGAGCCGCCTGACACATAAACGCCCTGCTGGCCCAGCGCACGGATATACACCTCGCTGCGGCCGCGGGGCATGGACAGGCTGAGAATGTGCGGCGCGGCACAGGCGGGGCTGTGCACTTCGGCGCCAAGCGCCTGCACTGCATCCATAAGCCGCCCGCGCAGGCGCTGCATGTGCTCCCGGTCGCGCGCAAGGGTCGCCATGCGCGCCTCACACGCCGCACCAAAAGCCGCAATCTGCGGCATCCCCTCGGTGCCGCTGCGCAGCCCGCC
>CANUCM010000167.1 GCA_947856675.1 uncultured Clostridia bacterium
ACCGGCACGACCAAGGAAGAAGTGGGCGGCCATGGCGCCATGACGCGTGCATGGCACGAGCGCCCCGATCTGGCCATTGCCATTGACGTGTGCCACGCCAAAACGGCAGACGCAGGCCCGGGGGACGATGTGTACGAGTTTGGCGGCGGCGCGGTTGTTACGGTCGGCATCAACTCGCATCCCCGCCTTGCCCGCCGCGTGATGGAAGTGGCGCGCGCCAAGCGCATTCCCTATCAGGTGAACGCCTCGCCGGCCCATACCGGGACAAACGCATGGGGCATTCAGACCATTGCTGAGGGCATTACCACTCTCGTGGTGTCGCTGCCCCTGAAATACATGCACTCGCCGGTTGAAATGCTGTGCATGAGCGACGTGAAAAACGTCGGTGCGCTGCTGGCCGCCTTTGTGGAAGACTTAAAGGAGGGGCAGTTATGAAAGAGCTTTTGAAAACGCTGTGCACGCTGGACGGTGTGCCGGGGTATGAAGACGAGGTGCGCGAAGCCATCAAGGCCATGGCGGCGCCCTATGCCAGTGAGATGATCGTGGATCCGCTGGGCAACCTGATGGTCTTTAAAAAGGGTGCGGCGCGCCGTGAGCGCCCCGTCGCTCTGTGCGCTCATATGGATGAGGTCGGCTTTCTGGTGCGCAGCATCACGGAGGACGGCATGGTGCGGCTTGCGCCGGCAGGCGGCGTTGACCCGCGCGTTTTGATCGGGCGCCGCATGAAAGTGGGCCCCGGCAAGGTGCCCGGCGTCATTTCCATCAAGGCCATCCATCTCACAACCCCTGAAGATCGCAAGACGGCGCCTTCGCTGCATCAGCTGTATGTCGATATCGGCTCGCGCAGCAAGGCCGAAACGGAAAAACTGACGCAGGTCGGCGATCCGGTGTTCTTTGACAGCGCGTTTTACGAGCTGGGCGATCGCTGTGTCAAGGGCAAGGCCATTGACGATCGCGTCGGCTGCGCCGTGCTGGTCAAGCTGCTGGAAGAGCAGCTGCCGTATGACACATGGTTTGTGTTCTCGGTGGGCGAGGAAGTCGGCCACGGCAGCGAGGCGGCCGCGCAGCGCCTGAACCCTGCGGCCTGCTGCGTCGTGGAGGGAACGACGGCGGCGGATATGCCCGATGTGCCGGCGCACATGCGCTCCACCTGCCAGCGTCAGGGCGCTGTGGTGTCCCTGATGGACCGCGGCACCATTTACAACCGCGAACTGTACCGTGCCATTACGGAAAAAGCCGACCAGCAGGGCGTGCGCTGGCAGTACCGCAAAAGCGCCAACGGCGGAACCGACGCCGGGAGCATCCACAAAGCCAACGCCGGCTGCGCGGCATTCGGGCTGTCTGCGCCCACCCGCTATATCCACTGCGCCTGCAACATGGTACACCTGCCCGACGTGGAGGAAGTGCTGAAAATGGCGCGTATTTTCATTAAAGAAACGGGGGAAAATCATGTTTAACATCGTCGAAACACAGAAAAAGCTTGTTGCGGCGGCGCTGCCGTCCGGGTTTGAAAAGGCCGTGGGCGAAGTGCTCGCCGAAATGGCCCGTCCGCTGGTTGACGAAGTGTACACCGATGCTCTGGGAAGCGTTATCTGTCATAAAAAAGGCGAAGGCAAGCGCCTGATGATGCCCGCGCACATGGATACCATCGGTTTTATGGCGACCTATATCGAAGACGGCGGCTTTATCCGCTTTGCCGGTATCGGCTACCATACGCCGGTTACGCTGATCGGCGTCCCCGTGCGTTTTGAAAACGGCGTGTGCGGCTGCATCCGCCTTGCCAACCAGGGCGAGCTGCTGGGCAAGCCGGCCACGGCTGTGCAGCTGAGCGATTTGTACATCGACATCGGCGCCAAGGACAAGGCGGAAGCCGAAACGCTGGTAAAAATCGGCGATGTTGCGGTATTTAACTCCCCGACGGTGGAGCTGGCCGGCGGGAACGTCATGACCCCGTATGCCGACGACCTGATAAGCTGTGTGGTTCTGCTCAAGACCATGGAGCTTTTGAAGGACAAGACGTGCAAAAACGACCTGTACTTCGTGTTCTCCACGCAGGAAGAAGTGGGGCTGCGCGGCGCGGGAACCGCGGCGTATCACATTGATCCCTACATGGGCATTGCCGTGGACGTGTGCGGCACGGGCGACACGCCCACCACGACCGTCAAGATGGCGGTCAAGGTAGGCGAAGGCCCGACCGTCAAAATCAAGGACGCCACGCTGATCTGCAACCCGCAGGCCGTGGCGCATATGCGCAAGGCGGCGGAGCAGGCCGGTGTCAAATATCAGGATGAGGTCATGATATCGGGTGGCACCGACAGCGGCGCCATGCAGCGCACGCGCGGCGGCGTGTATTCGGGCTGCATCAGCATCCCCACCCGCCACATCCACTCCCCCTGCGAAATCATCAACAAAAACGATGTCGAAGAAGCGGCGCGTCTGCTGGCGCAGTGCGCAATGAACGAGCTGTAAAAAGCACGGTGAAAAAATCCTGCATTTCCGGCGGCGCATGCCGCCGGAAATGCTTTGTCTGAGGAGTTTGTTTGCATGCAGGACTTTGAGTTTTCCCCCGGGCTGATGAAAATGGCCGCGGCGGCGGAAAAAAAGGCGGCGCAGCGTTTTGCCGCCATTGATGAGGTGTCACAGCACTGTACAGCCCGGGTCTTGGCGGCGTTTGCGCGGCACCGCGTGGCGGATTCGTACTTTGCCGGCACGACGGGCTATGGGTATGACGACATCGGCCGCGACAGGCTGGAGGCCATTTATGCCGATGTATTCGGCTGTGAGAAGGCACTGGTGCGCCACAGTTTTGTCAACGGAACGCATGCCATTGCGTGCGCCATGTTTTCCGCGCTGAAAACGGGGGATACGCTGCTGTCGGCGACCGGAAGCGTGTATGACACGCTGCAGTCGGTGACCGGGGTCCGCGGGGCGCTGGGCGGTACGTTTGCCGATTACGGCATCGGATACCGTGAAGTGCCGCTGAAGGATGGCGCTCCCTGTTTGCAGGCCATTCGTGAGGCGGCGGCAAAACCCGACGTCAAAGCGGTGTTTATTCAGCGTTCGCGCGGCTATGGCGACCGAAAAAGCCTGACAAGCGCGGAAATCGGGGAACTGTGTGCGCTGGTGCGTTCGGTCAATCCCGGCGCATGCGTCATTGTCGACAACTGCTATGGCGAGTTTTGCGAAAAAACCGAGCCGACGCATCACGGCGCCGACCTCATCTGCGGGTCGCTTATCAAAAACCCCGGCGGCGGACTGGCGTTGTCGGGCGGATATGTCGCGGGCCGGGCGGATTTGGTCGAAAAAGCGGCGTTTCGGCTGACAGTGCCCGGCATCGGCGGAGAATGCGGCGCTTCGCTGGGCCAAAACCGGCAGATGTACCAGGGCTTTTTCCTGGCGCCGCACACGGTGGCGCAGGCGCAGAAAACAGCGGTGTTCTGCGCGGCGCTTTTGGAGCAAATGGGCTGCGAGCTGTCGCCGCGCTGGGATGAAGACCGGTGCGACATCATTCAGACCATCCGTTTCGGCGCACCCGAGCCGCTTTTGGCCTTTTGCCGCGGCATTCAGGCCGGCGCGCCGGTCGACGCGTATGCGACGCCTGAGCCGTGGGATATGCCGGGCTATGACTGCCCGGTGGTGATGGCGGCGGGCGCTTTTGTGCAGGGGGCTTCCATTGAGCTGTCGTGCGACGCGCCCATGCGCGAGCCGTACATTGCATACCTGCAGGGCGGACTGACGTATGAATCGGGAAAGCTGGGCATTTTGACGGCGGCGCAGTACATGCTTGATCAAAAATAAAAAAACGCGCGCCGGCCGATGGATAAAACGGCGGAAAAGCGAAGACAATAAAAGCGGGAAGACCAAACTTTCAAAATGGAGGAACCCGCAAATGAAGAAAAAGGCAATATTGTGTCTGACGCTTTCCGCCGCGCTGCTGCTGCTGTTTGCGGCAGGCTGCAGTCCAGAAGAGGACAAAAAGCCGCCTGCCGATGACAACGGCATGCAGGATGACAACACGCCGGGAGACGATACGACAAACGACAAGGAAAACGGCGGAGAAACGTCGGATGACCCGATGACAACGCTGCGCGGCCTTGTGGGAAAGGCCGATGAGGATCTGGTCAAGGCTTTTGGCGAGGGCGAGGCCGTCATGGAAAATGCGGTCACGACCGGAAGACGCTATACCATGAACATCCTGGGCGAGGAAATGCCCGTGCATGTCATGCTGGATGAAAAGGGCAATGTGCTGTCGGCCGACGCCGAGCTTCCGGATGCCGACGAGGAGCGCTGGAACCGGGAAATGACCGACATGTTCGGAGAACCCGGCATGGATAACGATCGCCCCCAGTGGGTCAAAGACGGAATGATCTATGCCATTGAAAAAGAAAACGATCGTTTGCTTTTGCGCATGAAGGGCGAAAAAATTGCGGAATAATTAAAAAAAGACGGCTTCAGGCCGTCTTTTTTTGCGCAGAAAGCCGGGTTGTCCGAAAAGGAAAACTGTGGTACAATAAAGGGCACAGGATAGAAGCATATGGGGAGGAAAAGCATGAGCCTGGTGTTTGAGTTTGGCGTGATAGCCGCGGCCTGCTTTGCCGGAGAGCTGCTGCATCACTGGATCCCGCTGCCTGTGCCGGCGGGGATTTACGGGCTGTGCCTGCTGCTCGGCCTGCTGCTGTGCGGCGTGGTGCGTGAAAAGCACATCGCCCGCGCCGCGGGATTTCTGCTGCGGATTATGACGCTGCTGTTTGTGCCGGCTGCCGTGGGCATTTTGTCGGTCTGGGGCGAGGTTCGCCGCATGCTGCTGCCGCTGGCGGTGGCCATTGTGCCGGTGACCATTCTGGTCATGGCGGCGACGGGGTGCAGCGTTCAGTGGATGAAAAACCGGCAGGGGAGGGGCGAAAAATGAGTGCGCTTTTACAGCAATCGGCGTATTTTGCGGTGCTGCTCACCATTGGAGCCTTTGCCGTGGGGGACGCGCTGCACAGAAAAACAGGGCGCGACATGGCAAACCCGCTGCTCATTGCGGTGATCATTGTGGCGGTGGTGCTTTTGGCGCTGGACATCGATTATGCGGTGTACGAAGCGGGTGCGGGCGTGATCTCCTGGCTTTTGACGCCGGCGACCGTATGTCTTGCGCTTCCGCTGTACCGGCAGATTGAAATCCTGCGCAAAAACGCGGCTGCCGCGGCGGTGGGAGTGCTGGTCGGCGTTGTGTCAAGCGCGGTACTCATCTTCCTTCTTGCCATGGTGTTTCGGTTGGATTCGCGCCAGCTCGCGACGCTTTTGCCCAAATCGGTGACAACGGCCATCGGCATCGGGATTTCGCAGGAGCTGGGCGGTATCCCCGCGCTGACGGTGGCGGTCATCGTGCTGACGGGTCTGTGCGGAAACCTGACGGCGGGCGCGGTGTGCCGGCTGTTTAAAATTACCGATCCGTTTGCAAAAGGGCTGGCCATCGGCGCGGCAAGCCACGCCATGGGCACTTCAAAGGCATTGGAAATGGGCGAGATCGAAGGGGCGATGAGCTCGGTGGCTGTGGCGGTATGCGGCCTGGTTACGGTAGCGGCAGCGCCTGTTTTTATGAGTCTGCTGTAAAAAACGGTGTAAAAAAGCTCCGGCGAACCGGAGCTTTTTTTATTTGACATAATCCATATAATTATCCAGGTTGATTTTTTTATAAGCGCTTGTGGTTGACACCGTCGTTTCCGATTTCCACGTTTCCAGGGTCTGTGAAAAATACCAGTCGAGGGCATTTTGCAAAATCATGTCGCGGTTTTCTTCAAAATACGAGGCGCTGACGGCGGTGCGCTGCACGATGTAGTAGCCGTCGGGCCCGCTGTACACGCCGCCTATCTGATTTTCCTCCAGCGAAAAGGCAGGGGAGAGATACGGGATATCCTGTGCCTCGGCAATGCCGACGACAAGCCCCTGGGGGTTCATTTCCATCACGGCGTCGTCGTTATACTGGGCAATGAGCGCGTCAAAGTCAGAGCCTTCCTGCAGGGCCTGGGTCAGCAGGGTGTTGGCCAGGGTCAGCTTGGCCGCCTTGTCAATTTCTGAAATGGTGTTTCCGTTTTCATCCACGATGCTCAGGCGGATGTACTTGACGTTGATGTAGTTTTCGGAGAAGAACTGGCGGAGGTTCTCGTCGGTATAATACTCCGTGGCTTCGGCGCACAGGTACTCGTACAGCTTGTCATAATACAGGGAGTCTTCCTGAAAAGCGTCGTAGCTCCGATCGGTCAGGGCCGATTCGCGCAGAAAGTCGAGGTAGGCATACTTGCCGCCCAGGGATTCGATAAACTCTTTTTTGTCATCCTCCAGGGACTGAAGCTCCTCGTCGTCCAGCGAAAGTCCAAGCTCTTCGCATTTGAGGCGGATGATCTGCGCCGTCACGGTCTGGTCAAGCGCATCCTCCTTGATTTGGCTGGTCATTTCGTCGGAATACAGGGTGTCAGAGGTGTAGCCGTATTCCGTGCTCAGGTTCATCAGGTTATAGTGGATATAAAAGGCGTAGGTTGCCAGATCGACCTTTTGCGTGCCCACGGTAATGGCGGTGGGGCTGGGTGAGCAGCCGCACAGCACAAGGCACAGCACAAGACACGGGATGAGGACTTTTTTCACGGCAGGCAAGCCTCCTTGGCTGAAATTACACTTCATGATATCACTTTTCCGCATGTTTGGCAATTGCTTCACTGCCGGCGCATTCTTCGGCCTTTTGCTGCCACAGGGTGACGAGGGCCGAGGCCGTTTTAAGAACATCGTCATCGGGACGCAGCCGGAGCGAGAGGTAGGGCTTTTCTCCGGCGTTCATCAGGATGCGGCCTTTGAGGGAAGGGTGCGCGCAGACGGCGGAAGCGCTTTGCAGTGAGGCGGGGACAAAAACAAACTGCACCGAGCCTGCGCGGTGGTTGATTTCGCACACGCCGCAGGCCGAGGCCCTGGCACGCAGCAGGGCGATGGACAAAAGGTTGAGCGCCGGAGCGGGCGGGTCCCCGAAACGGTCGATGAGTTCATCCTGCAAATCGAGGTAATCCTCCTCGCTGCGGATGAGGGCAATGCGGCGGTACAGGTCGACGCGCGTGCCGGCATCGGGGATATAGCTTTGCGGCAGCCCGGCCGAAACGAGGATGTCGGCGGTGCACTCGGTGCGCTCGGCGGCGGGCGTTCCGGTCAGCTCGCCTGCGGCTTCCTCCAGAAGACGCAGGTACATGTCGTAGCCGACGTTCATCAGGTGGCCGCTCTGTTCGGCGCCGAGGACATTGCCGGCACCGCGGATTTCAAGGTCGCGCATGGCAATTTTAAAACCCGAGCCAAACTCGGCGAACTCGCGGATGGCCGACAGCCTTTTTTGGGAAATTTCGCTGAGGATCTTGCCGCGCCGGTAGGTGAAGTAAGCATAGGCGTGGCGGGGGGAGCGCCCGACGCGGCCGCGGATCTGGTGCA
>CANUCM010000168.1 GCA_947856675.1 uncultured Clostridia bacterium
TAAACCAGAACTTGTGTACCGGCTGGCCGTGCACGACTTCAAAGGGCAGCGCGTGCAGAAACTCGCCGGAGTCAAAGTCTTTGAGAAACGAAGTCCAAAGCACTTTTTTGCCGCGGCCCGAGGCGCGCATGGCCAGGCCGAAAGCGGCGGTGGTTTTGCCTTTGCCTTCGCCGGTGTAGATGTGGATCAAACCTTTTTGCATATGATTATCGCATCCTTTTCCAAAATTGGCGGTGTGATGCTTTTATGATACGGCGCGTGCGGCAGGTTGTCAACCGCGCGTTGTGCTTGACGGGCGGTGCAAAAGAATGGTAAAATAACATGATATCGTGTAAGGAGGATCGGGCGGTATGTGGATTGCACCCGACTGGCAGGATTACCGGCTTTTGGACTGCGGCGGAGGGCAGCGCCTCGAGAGCTGGGACGGGCACATTCTGGTGCGTCCCGACCCGCAGGCCATCTGGGCCAAGGGCGCGCCGGCGCTGTGGAAAAACGCGGCGGCGGTGTACCACCGCTCGAGCTCGGGCGGGGGCAGCTGGGAAATCCGCTCCCTGCCGGAAAGCTGGTGCATCGGCTGGCGGGAGCTGCGCTTTCACGTAAAGCCCATGAGCTTTAAGCACACCGGCGTGTTTCCCGAGCAGGCGGCCAACTGGGACTTTGTTGAAAAGCGCATTCGGGCGGCCGGGCGCGGGATATCGGTACTCAACCTGTTTGCCTATACGGGCGGCGCGACGCTGGCCTGTGCGGCGGCGGGCGCGTCGGTGTGCCATGTCGACGCTTCGCGCGGCATGGTGTCCTGGGCGCGGGAAAACGCCAAAAGTTCGGGGCTGGGCGAGGCGCCGGTGCGCTATATTGTCGATGACTGCAAAAAGTTTGTCCAGCGCGAAATCAAGCGCGGCCGCCGGTACGACGCCATTATCATGGACCCGCCGTCTTACGGCCGGGGTCCGACGGGCGAGGTATGGAAGTTTGAAAACGATATAGCCGATTTTCTTGCGCTGTGCGCGCAGGTGCTTTCGCCCGACCCGCAGTTTGTCATCATCAATTCCTATACGGCAGGCATTTCGCCGTCGGTGGCGGCGTATCTGCTGGGTACGGAGCTGTGCCCGCGGTACGGCGGCACGGTAGAGGCCGGCGAGCTGGGGCTTTTGTGCCGTTCGACGGGGCTTGCGCTGCCCTGCGGACACACGGCCCGCTGGATGAAAGGATAACGGCCTATGGCATCCATCATTGAACTCAGGGACGTCAGCTTCCGCTATGAACATGCGTCGGACCGGCCGGAAGGGCCGCCGGCGGTGGACGGCGTGTCGCTGTGCATAGAAGAAGGCGAGTTTGTCGCCATTTTGGGCCACAACGGCAGCGGGAAGTCCACGCTTGCCAAGCTGATGAGCGCCATTGTGCTGCCCGCCTCGGGGCAGGTGACGGTCGGCGGCTTTGACACGCGGGACGAGAGCCGGCTGTTTGACGTGCGCAAGACGGCGGGCATGGTGTTTCAAAACCCCGACAACCAGATTGTCGCGACCGTGGTGGAGGAGGACGTGGCCTTCGCCCCGGAAAACATGGGGCTGCCGCCGGCGGAAATCCGCCGCCGGGTGGACGGCGCGCTGGACGCGGTCGGAATGCGTGAGTTTGCCCGGCACGCCCCGCATCTGCTGTCGGGCGGCCAGAAGCAGCGCATCGCCATTGCGGGCGTTTTGGCCATGCAGCCGCGCGTCATTGTGATGGACGAGCCGACCGCCATGCTGGACCCGCTGGGGCGCCAGGAGGTCATGCGCACCGTTTTGCGGCTCAACCGGGAAACGGGGATGACGGTGGTGCTCATTACGCACCATATGGATGAGGCGGCGCAGGCGCAGCGCGTGGTGGTGATGGATCACGGCCATGTGCTGCTCAACGGGCCGCCGCAGGAGATTTTTGCCCGGGTGGACGAGCTGCGCGGCTGTTCTCTGGCGCCGCCGCAGACCGTGGCGCTGCTGGACGGAATCAACCGCGCCTGCGGCGCGCACCTGCCGCTGCAGGCGCTTTCGGTCGAGCAGTGTGCCGACGCGATTTACGAGTATTTGAAGGGGTAGTCTGCATTGAACGAGGTATTGAAGGTCGAAAACCTGAGCCATGTCTATTCACCGGGCACCCCTTTTGAAAAAACGGCGGTGCGCGACGTCACTTTCTGCGCGCACAAAGGGGAGATCATCGGCCTTATCGGGCACACGGGCAGCGGAAAATCGACGCTCATTCAGCATTTCAACGGCCTGCTCAAGCCGACATCGGGCCGTGTGCTCATCAACGGCGAGGACATTCACCAGAGCCGCGAAATGACGCGCGGCGCGCGCTTTGCCGTGGGGCTTGTGTTCCAGTATCCGGAATACCAGCTGTTTGAGGAAACGGTGCGGCGCGATGTGGCGTTCGGGCCGCACAACATGGGCCTTGAGCAGGCAGAGATCGACCGGCGTGTGGAGGAAGCTGTGCGCATTGTCGGGCTGCCGCCCGAGGTGCTGGAAAGCTCGCCGTTTGAGCTGTCGGGCGGGCAGAAGCGCCGTGTCGCGCTGGCCGGCGTGTTTGCCATGGAGCCCGAGGTGCTGGTGCTCGACGAGCCGATGGCCGGTCTGGATCCTGTCGGCCGGGAGGAAGTGTTCCGGTTTATTGTGGCATACCAGAAAAAGCACGGCACGACCGTGATTTTTGTGACACACAGCATGGAAGACGCCGCGCGTATGGCGCAGCGCATCGTTGTGATGGAAAAATCGCGCATCCTCATGGAGGGCACGCCGTGTGAGGTGTTTGCGCGCGCGCAGGAGCTGACGCGCGCCGGGCTGGACGTGCCGCAGGTGACGCGCGTGCTCATGCGCCTGCGCGAGCTGGGGGTGGACGTGCCGACCGACGCGTATACCGTCGAACAGGCCGTGCGCCTGCTGCAGCAGAAAAAGGAGGGGCGCGCATGCTGAAGGACATCACCCTTGGGCAGTACTTCCCCGGCACGAGCGCCGTGCACCGCCTGGACCCCAGGCTTAAAGTGCTCATGGTGGTGGCGTATATTGTCGCGCTGTTCTGCGCCGACGGGCTGTGGGCGTATCTCTGCTGCTTTTTCATGCTGGCGCTGGCCATCGGCATTTCGCGCATTGCTCCGCGCATGATGCTGCGGGGGCTGAAGCCGGTGCTGTTTATCATCACGTTTACCGCCGTGCTCAACATGTTTTATACGCCGGGCCTTGTTTTGTGGCAGTGGTGGATTTTCCGGCTGACGCGCGAGGGCATTTTCAACGCCATGTA
>CANUCM010000169.1 GCA_947856675.1 uncultured Clostridia bacterium
CACTTGCCCTCTTCAGGGATCGGAGCGGGGCCGTGGTTCGGGCCCTTAGCGACGCAAACCATCTCTTCCACTTCTCTGGAATACTGCATATTGTGCGTCCCCCTTATCTTGATAAAATGGTTTTGGAAAAAAGTTGTACATCAAACAACCGACTTATTATACCATATCCTTCAGCCAAAAAGGAACACCTCTTGACGGATTTTTCGCAATATGGCGAAATTGATCGCCGATTTTCCGACGCTTTCCGCGCATCCGGGCGAATTTTGAGAACGGGAGCAATATTTGGTGTGCAGGTCTTGAGAAAAAAGCGAGGGTATAGTATACTGTCTTATTATGGATACTACGAAAGCAGTATTCCGAGGAGGGATTTCTATGCCGGAAGAAATCAGGGAAAAGAGCAATTTTATCTGGGACGCCATCCGCGAAGACATCGCCGCGGGGAAGAACGACGGGCGCGTGCAGACGCGCTTCCCGCCGGAACCCAACGGCTATCTGCACATCGGCCATGTGAAGGCGCTCTCGGTTGATTTTCTGACCGCCGAGAAGTTTGGCGGCGTGTGCAACCTGCGCTTTGACGACACAAACCCCGCCAAAGAGGACGTGGAGTTTGTCGACGCCATCCAGCAGGACATCCACTGGCTGGGGTTTGACTGGGGCGAGCGGATGTTTTTCGGCTCGGACTATTTTGAGCAGACCTATGAGTATGCTGTTGCGCTGATTAAAAAAGGACTTGCCTATGTGTGCGAGCTGACGCCTGAGCAGTTCCGCGAATACCGCGGCGATTTGAGCCATCCGGCGGTCAGCCCGTGGCGCGACCGTCCGGTGGAAGAAAACCTTGACTTGTTTGAGCGTATGAAAAACGGGGAGTTCCCCGAGGGGCGCTACACGCTGCGCGCCAAAATCGACCTTGCCTCAGGCAACTTCAACATGCGCGATCCCGTTTTGTACCGCATCCGGTATATCGAGCACCACAGACAGGGCACGCGGTGGTGTATTTTCCCGATGTACGACTTTGCCCATCCCATTCAGGACGCTATTGAGGGCATTACCCATTCGCTGTGCTCGCTGGAGTATGAGGATCACCGCCCGCTGTATAACTGGGTGATTGAAAACTGCCCGGTGCCTTCGCACCCGAGACAGATTGAGTTTGCCCGTCTGGGCATCAACTACACGGTGCTGTCCAAGCGCAAGCTGCGCCGCCTTGTGGAGGAGGGCTACGTTTCGGGCTGGGACGATCCGCGCATGCCGACTTTGTGCGGCCTTCGCCGCCGCGGTTACACCCCTGCCGCTGTGCGCAACTTTATTGAGCGCACCGGCGTGGCCAAGGTCAACAGCACGGCGGAATACGGGTTTTTGGAGCACTGCCTGCGCGAGGATCTGAACGCCACGGCGCGGCGCGTCATGGCGGTTTTAAATCCGGTCAAGCTGGTTTTGACAAACTATCCCGAAGGGCAGACCGAGTATTTCGAAGTGGAAAACAACCCGGAAAACGCGGCGGATGGCGTCCGCAAGGTCAGCTTTTCGCGTGAGCTGTATATCGAAAGCGACGACTTTATGGAAGTGCCGGTGCCCAAGTACAACCGGTTTTATCCGGGCGGCGAAGTGCGGCTCAAGGGTGCGTACATCGCCCGGTGCACCGGCTGCAAAAAGGATGAAAACGGCCGCGTGACAGAAGTGTACGCCGAGTGCGACATGGAAAGCCGCGGCGGCAACGCGCCGGACGGCCGCAAGGTGCGCGGCACCATCCACTGGGTCAATACGCAGGATTGCCTGGACGCCGAGGTGCGTGTGTACAGCAACCTGTTTTCCGATCCTGACCCGGATGCTTCGGGCAAGGATTTTATCGCCTGCCTAAACCCCGATTCGCTGAAAACGCTGCATGGCTGCAAGGTGGAGCGCTGCCTTGAAAATGCGTCTTCCGGTGAGCGCTTCCAGTTTATGCGCCTGGGGTATTTCTGCCCCGACAGCCGCGACAGCGCGCCCGGCCGGCTGGTGTTCAACCGGGCCGTTACGCTGAAGGACAGCTGGGGAAAGCAGCACAAAGGCTGATATGCAGGCGTATCTTGACAATGCCGCGACGACGGCTGTGCTGCCGCAGGCTGTGCAGGCGGCCATGCAGGCCATGACGCAGTGCTACGGGAATCCGTCTTCGCTGCACCCGATGGGCCGCCGTGCGCGGGAGGTGCTGCAAACGGCGCGGCACCAGGTAGCGCAGGCCGTCGGCTGCGCCGATGCGCAGGTCGTGTTTACTTCGGGCGGCACGGAAAGCATCAATACTGCCATACAGGCCGCCGCGCGCAAAAACGCCCATCTGGGGCGGCACATTGTGTCGACGGCCATTGAACACGACGCGACACTGAACACACTCAAAGCCCTCCGGCAGGAGGGCTTTGAGGTCACGCTGTGCGAACCTGAGCGCGATGGAACGGTGTCCCTGCAGACGCTGCAAAAGGCCCTGCGGCCCGACACCATTCTTTTGAGCATCATGGCGGTCAATAACGAAACGGGCGC
>CANUCM010000170.1 GCA_947856675.1 uncultured Clostridia bacterium
GCAGCACAGCCGCCTCATCGCTGCCCGCCTTGGCCGCACGGTTGAGCCACCCCAAAGCGCGCGGGTAGTCGGGCGTTACCGTGCCGTCGCAATACATACGCGCAAGGCACAGCATGGCCGGCACATGCCGGTTTTCGGCCAGCTCGGTGCACAGCTGCACCGCTTTGCGCTCCTGCCCCTGCGACACCAGCGTGCGAATGTGCACAAGCTGCCGCTCATACGGATCGTCCCGCGCGCCGGGCCCGGGACCGCCCGTCAGCTTTTCGGCAAAGCGATCCAGCTGCTCGTCGAGGGCGCTGTCAAACCGGCGCAGCGAAAACGCCGAGGCGCACAGCGCCATGTTTCCAAACAAAATCCCTGCCAGCGCCAGCCGCTCACGCCAGGTCAGCTGCGACGCGTGTGAAACGTCGTTGCGCGCCGCGCGCAGCCCTTCCAGCGCATCCACCGCCCTGTCGCCGTAAGCCCGCGCCAGGGGCATGTATTTTTCATCGTTGAGCAGCACCGACGCGCACACCGTCACGTCCATATCCTCCGGAGCAAACACTTCGCCGTGCTCGCGCACAAAGGCGGAATACCTTCCGCCCGTGCGCTCGCCTTCGCCCCGCAGCATACGCGGGCGAAGCTCTTTTTCAAACCAGTGCGGTCCGTATTCCTTTTCCATCAGATGCGCCATGACGCTGCCCAGCAGATCGGCCGCCAGGGCCAGCGCGTCGTCAAGCTCGCGGGCAAAATCTCTCATTGTCTGTTCTCGCCTTTGCAAAGTCTTTCCATCAGCGTATGCGCCTGGGCGACGTAATCCCCGCTTTCCGCCGCTTCCTTTTCGGTAAACCGGCGCCCGGTCGGCCGACGTTTGTCACTGCTGCGGTACAGCGCAAACGGCACCGGATCGGCTGTATGAGTGCGCAGATCCAGCGGCGTGGGATGGTCTGGCATGAGCAGCGCCGCGTATTCCTCGCCGCAGGAGCGCAGATACTCCATCACCGGCCCGACGATCTTCTCGTCAATCTGCTCGATGGAATACACTTTTTCCTCAACTTCCCGGCGGTGGCCGCACTCGTCGGGGGCCTCCACATGGATGTAGACAAACTCGTCGCCCGAGCGCAGCGCTTCAATGGCCGCGCGCCCCTTGGCCGCAAAGTCGGTATGATAATTGCCCGTGGCCCCCGGCACGGAGATCACGCGCAGCCCGGCGCACAATCCGATGCCCTGCACCAGATCAACCGCCGAAATGACCGCCCCGCGCAGCCCGTACTGCTGCTCAAACGGGGGAAGGGACGGCTTGCGCCCTTCGCCCCACAGCCACACGGCCGTCGCCGGGGCCTTGCCCTCCTGCACGCGCCGCACGTTGACCGGGTGATCGCGCAGCACCTCGTAGGAATACTCCATCGCCGCGCGAAGCATCCCGGCATACTGCCCCTTCGGCAGGTATTCCCGCACGGGACGGCCCGAAATATCATGCGGCGGGGTCAAAATCGCACCCGTTTCCGCATTGTAATGCGCAAAGCAGTGCCGGTAGCTGATGCCGGCAAACAGGTGTGTGCGCGCCGTGTGGAACCGCTGGTTCAAAAAGTCCACCAGCTCTGAAGCTTCCTGCGTGGAAATCTCGCCGGCGCTGTAATCCTCCATCACAGACTCCTCCATGGACGGTGCCTTGGACAGCGTAACAAAGTTGCAGCGGTAGGACACGTCTTCCTCGCCCAGCTGCACACCCATGCTGACCGCCTCCAGCGGCGAGCGCCCGGTATACCATTTGCGGGGATCGTACCCGAACACCGAAAGGTTCGCCGTGTCGCTTCCCGGCGGCATGCCCTCGGGAACGGTGCGCGTCAGCCCGAACAGGCCGGCGCCGGCCAGTGCATCCATGTTGGGCGTATGCGCCTTTTCCAGCGGGGTCATTCCCCCAAGCTCCTGCACGGGACGATCTGCCATGCCGTCGCACAAAAATACTACGGCCTTCATCTTTCTGCCTCTCTTTCCAGCCACGCGCAGACAGCCTGCGCCATTTCTTCACGCCGGCATACCATGTCAAAGCGGACCTTCGCCGTTTCAAGCTGCGCAAGCGACGCGGGCACGCTCTGCCCGCAAACGTCGGACAGGCGGCGCAGCATGTCAAACTCACTGCCTTCCGCCGGCTGCCCCAGCGCCTTCAAAATATCGGGCGCAAACTTGAAGGGCGACGCCGTGGACAACACGACGGTGCAGCGGCCGTCGTCCGCCTTTTCACGGTGCAGCCGCTGTACGCGCACCGCCACAGCCGTGTGCGTGTCGCACAGATAGCCCGTTTCGCGGAACACCCGGGCGATTTCCTCCGCGGTCTGCGCGTCATCCGCCCAGCCGCCGAAGAACTCCTCCTCATGCAGCGCCGAAAGCAGCTGCCCCGCGTCGTAGCGGCCGCTCTGCCTAAGCTGCTCCATCCACGCCCTGCACTGCGCATCGCTGCGCCCGGCCAGCAAGAACAGCAGACGCTCAAGGTTGGAGGAAATCAGAATGTCCATCGACGGCGAAGCCGTACGCATAAACGGACGGTTTTTGTCATACACGCCGGTCTGCAGAAAATCCGACAGCACATTGTTGCTGTTGGAAGCGCAAATCAGGCTGCCGACGGGAAGCCCGCTCTTTTTGGCAAAGAAGCCTGCGAGAATGTTGCCGAAGTTGCCGGTCGGCACGCAGAAGTTGATTTTGTCGCCCATCTTGACGGTATTGTTTCTGACAAGCTGCACATAGGCCCAGAAATAATACACGATCTGCGGGGCGAGGCGGCCCCAGTTGATGGAGTTTGCCGAAGACAGGCGCACGCCCTTTTCGGCCAGCTGCCGGGCAATATCAGCGTCGCCGAAGATTTTCTTGACGCCGGTCTGGGCATCGTCAAAGTTTCCCTTTACGGCAAACACGGCAACGTTTTCGCCGCTTTGCGTCACCATCTGCAGGCGCTGGATGTCGCTGGTGCCGCCGTCGGGGTAAAACACGCCGATGCAGGTACCCGGAACGTCGGCAAAGCCCATGAGCGCCGCTTTTCCCGTGTCGCCCGATGTGGCAACCAGGATGGCCGTTTTCTTGTTTTCCCCGCACTTGCGGGCCGCCGCCGTCAAAAGCCGCGGCAGCATCTGCAGCGCAAAATCCTTAAACGCGCAGGTCGGGCCGTGAAACAGCTCAAGCACTGCCGTCGAATCGGAAAGCATGTGCAAAGGGGCGGTGTTGTCGCTTTCAAAGCGCTGCGCGCTGTAAGCCTCGCTGCAAAAACCTTCCAGCTCTTCCTTTGTATAATCGGTCAGCCAGCGCGACAGCACCTCGGCAGCCAGCTGCGGATACGTCATATGCAGCATGTCCGAAATGTCCTGCTGGGAAAACTGCGGAAAGCTCTCCGGCACAAACAGGCCGCCGTCCGGCGCAATTCCCCGCAAAATGGCCTCGGCCGCCGATACGCGGCACGACATATCGCGCGTGCTGTAATACTGCATGGTGTATACCCTCCCAAAAATATATGTCCCGTTCAATTTGACTTGATTCTATCAAAGCCCCCCGTTTTTGTCTACCACCCTGTGAAATTTTTTTGCCGCTGAGTTCAAAACAGTGTATAATAAGTGTCAGCCCGGGCAATGCCGATATACGGCCCGCCGCAAAAACGTCTGACGGGAGAGAGCGTCCATGCTTTTGAAAACCAACTATTCCATGCTGACCGACTTTTACGAGTTCACCATGTCCAACGGCTACCTTGAACAGGGCGTGGGCGACACCATCGCCTACTTTGACATGTTTTTCCGCAAAGTGCCCGACGGCGGCGGCTACGCCATTATGGCCGGCGTCGAGCAGCTCGTGAATTACCTGAAAAATCTGCGGTTTTATGATGAGGACATCGAATACCTGCGCTCCAAGCAGTGCTTTTCCGAGCGCTTCCTCGACTATATCCGCAACTTCCGCTTTGCGTGCGATGTGTGGGCCGTTCCCGAAGGCTGCCCCATCTTTCCCGGCGAGCCCATCGTCACCGTACGCGGCCCGGTCATGCAGGCACAGTTTGTCGAAACCATGCTGCTGCTCACCATCAACCACCAGAGCCTGATTGCCACCAAGGCCAGCCGCATGGTGCGCGCCGCGCAGGGCCGCACTGTGTTGGAGTTTGGCTCCCGGCGCGCGCAGGGCGCCGACGGCGCCGTGCTCGGCGCCCGCGCAGCCTATATCGGCGGCTGTGCCGGCACCGCATGCGTGCTGTCTGACCGCGACTTCTCCGTCCCGGCCGCAGGCACCATGGCCCACAGCTGGGTGCAGATGTTCGATTCGGAGTTTGACGCCTTCCGCGCCTACGCCGAAACCTATCCGCAGGACTGCACCCTGCTCATCGACACCTACAACGTTTTGAAAAGCGGCCTGCCCAACGCCATCCGCACCGCCCACGAAGTGCTTGAACCGCGCGGCTTCCGCCTCAAGGGCATCCGGATTGATTCGGGCGACATGGCCTACCTGAGCAAAAAAATCCGCGCCGCGCTGGACAGCGAAGGCCTTTCCGACTGCCGCATTGTCGTTTCCAACTCCCTCGATGAGTTCCTCATCCGCGACCTCATCATGCAGGGCGCCCAAATCAACACCTTTGGCATCGGCGAACGCCTCATTACCTCCAAGTCCGAGCCGGTGTTCGGCGGCGTATACAAGCTGGCCGCCATCGAAAACAAGCAGGGCGAAATCATTCCCCGCATCAAGATTTCGGAAAACGTGGAGAAAATTACGAACCCCCACTTTAAAAAGGTGTGGCGCCTGCGCGACAATGAATCGGGACAGTTTTTGGCCGACGTGCTCACCCTGCACGACGAAGTCATCGACGGCTCAAAGCCCTACACCATTTTCGACCCCGAGCACACCTGGAAGCGCAAAACTCTGTGCAACTTTACCGCAGAACCCCTGCTGAAGCCGATTTTTGAAGCGGGCAAATGCGTGTATGTACCGCGTGACATTCATGAAATCCGCGCTTTTTGCCAGGAAAACCTGTCGCGCCTGTGGGCCGAGGTCACCCGCTTTGAAAATCCCCACCCGTACTATGTCGACCTGTCGCAAAAGCTGTGGGACATCAAAAACGATCTCCTGCAAAAGCTGAGCTGAAGTGCCAGAACAATAAAAAAACACCGGCAGAACAAGCTGCCGGTGTTTTTTATTGCCGCATCATGCTTTCATATCGCTGCTGCTCCGAGGGCGAGCACCATACAAAATGGCCCGGGCTCAGCTGTGCCATCCGCGGCTGCTCGCTTGTGTAATCATGCTCCGCTTCAGGGTCATAATTAACCCTGACCCTGAAGCGCTCTGTAAGCGGGTTTGGCCTGGGAACCGCCGAAAGCAGCGAGCGCGTATAGGGATGCATCGGGTTTTTATACAGCTCTTCACCTTCCGCCAGCTCGACCATTTTTCCAAAGTACATAACTCCGATTTTGTCTGAAAAATACTTGACCACGGACAAATCGTGCGCAATAAACAGGATGGACAGGCCGAGATCTCTCTTGAGATCATTGAGCAGGTTGATCACCTGGGCCTGAATGGATACGTCAAGCGCCGACACCGGCTCATCTGCAATAATCAGGCTGGGCTGGTTGATCAGCGCGCGTGCAATGCCGACCCGCTGCCGCTGCCCGCCCGAAAACTCGTGCGGATATCTTGTGGCATGCTCCTGTGTCAGCCCCACCTTGTCCAGCGTTTCATATACCCTGCGCCGGACCTCCGCCCTGTTCATTTTCCCTTTTACGGTAAGCCCCTCGCCCACGATTTCTTCAATGGTCATCCTGGGGTTGAGCGACTCAATGGGATCCTGAAAAATCATGGCCACATTGTCTGTCAGAAATCTCCGCTCCTCCTTGTTCAGTTTTCCGGAAAGATCCCTGCCTTTTACCATAATTTTCCCCGCCGTCGGATTGTACAAACGGATAATGGTCCGCCCGCATGTGGTTTTTCCGCACCCCGACTCGCCCACAAGGCCAAAGGTTTCCGCATGCCCGATGGAAAACGAAACCTGGTCTACCGCCTTGAGCGTGGTTTTCTTTTTTCCGCGCCCGGATGTAAAATGCATGCTCAGGCCGGATACTTCCAGCACAGGAGGATTAGGTTGTACCATAAGCCGACCTCTCCTTTTTCATTCTTTCAATGCGCTCTCTGAGCACCTGAGGCATTTCCATTTTGGGCGCGCTGGGGTGAAGCAGCCACGTTGAGGCGGAATGCGTCTCTGTCAGCTTAAAGCACGGAGGCTCCATCTCATAGTCGATTTTCAGCGCGTACGGATTGCGCGGCGCAAACGCATCCCCCTGAATGGGAACCACCATATTGGGCGGAGTCCCGGGAATGGCCAGCAGGCGCTCCTTGCTTTCCATATCGGGAATGGAGGACAAAAGCGCCCATGTATATGGATGCGCCGGCTCCAAAAACACTTCTTCCGCCGTGCCTGATTCCACAATTTTTCCGGCATACATCACGTTGATCCGATCGGCCATCTTTGCCACGATGCCCAAATCGTGCGTGATGAAAATGATGGACAGGTTGCGCTCTTTTTTGATGCTGTTGATAAGATCCAGTATTTTGGCCTGAATGGTCACATCCAGCGCCGTGGTCGGCTCGTCGCAGATGAGAATCTCCGGCGAGCTTGCCAGCGCGATTGCAATGACAATTCTCTGGCGCATTCCGCCGGAAAACTGAAACGGATACTGCCCAAACCGCCGCGCCGCATCGCGGATTCCCACCGCTTCCATCAGTTCGATGGCCTGCTTTTTTGCCTCTGCTTTGCTGATATGCTTTTGTTTGCGCAGCACCTCTGTGATTTGATTGCCTATTTTCATAATGGGGTTAAGGGCCGACAACGGATCCTGGAAAATCAGCCCGATGCGCCTGCCCCGGATTTTATGAAATTCTTTCTCGTCAATTTTCGTCAAATCCATGCCGTCATACCGGATGCTTCCCTCATCAATGGCAGCATTATGCGGCAAAATGCCCATAATCGCTTTGGTGCACACGGATTTCCCCGAGCCGGACTCACCGACGATGGCCACCGTTTCTCCCCGCTTCAGATCAAAGCTCACGCCGCGCACCGCCCGAACCGTTCCGCCGTATGCCCGGAACGACACCCTGAGATTTTCAACCGACAAAATGGTTTCCTGTTCCCGCATACTCACTACTCCTCTCCGCGCCGGGCCGGATCAAAGGCATCCCGCAAGCCGTTTGCAAACATGTTGAAGGCTATCATGAGCGCCGAAATCAAAACCGCCGGGAAGAAGGTCTGATACGGCAGCTGCAGAAGGGTTTTCTGCGCATCGGACAAAAGCACGCCGATGGACACAAGCGGCGCCTTGATGCCCAGGCCGATGTACGCCAGGAAGGATTCGGAAAAAATCGCGCTGGGAATGGATATCATCGCAGTCGTGATAATAGGGCCGATGGAGTTTGGAAGAATATGCCGGAAAATCAGCGTTGCATCACGCACTCCCAGTGTCCGCGCCGCCAGCACATACTCTCTGCCCTTAAACCGGTAAAACTGTGCGCGAATAAGCTGCGCTGCCGAAATCCAACCCTGTATTACAAGCGCAAGCACGACCGACAGCATGCCTGTACCGAAAAACAAAATAAACATGGTTACAATGGCAATATTGGGCACAGAGCCTATGACTTCTGCAATACGCATCATAACCATATCGACTTTTCCGCCATAGTACCCTGCAATGGCGCCGTACACAACGCCTATCAGTATATTGATGAGCACCGACAAAAACGCAATGACCAGCGAAATCCGCGCGCCGACAAACAGCCGGGTAAACAAATCCCGCCCCAAATAATCAGTGCCCATCCAAAAATACTGATCCTCGGCGCCAATCATCATATAGTAGTTGACCTTGACGTCCGCCACTTCTACACCGTTGATGGTTTTTCGGTTGGTGACCTCCAAAACAGAGCCTTCGGGGTATTTTTCCGTGTCATTCAGGTCACTGGTGCGCCGGTTTGTCAAAACACGCCCGCCGTCGGCAATTCCCAGCTTTTCAAGCCCGGGAATCCTAGGGGGAAGGTTTACCCAATCGGGCTGCTGATCGTTAAAGCCATGCTCGTTGAACCCCGGAGCAAAAATCGCAAGAAACCCTATCAAAAGAATGACGCCCAGGGATATCACAGAGGCCCTGTTCTTTTTCAAGCGCAGAAACGCGTCTTTAAAAAAGCCTACCGGTTTGGTATGAAACGGGTTTGCCGAAAGTGATTCTCCGCCTGCCGGCTCAAACAGGCTTTGAGGCAAATCAAGAAGCTCCTGCGGGAGATTATGGATATCTATCACTTTTTCGCCCCCATTCTCACTCTCGGATCGATAATGCCGTAAGAAATATCTACAATGAATATTGTGAGCAGCGAAATAATGGAATAAAAAATAAGTACCGCGATGGTCAGCGCATGATCGCGCGCGTTGATGGCGTCAATCATCAGGCCGCCCACGCCCGGGACCGAAAAAATTTTTTCAATCACCAGCGAACCGCCCAGAATGTTTGTAAACATGGGAATGATGATGTTGGCAAGCGGCAGGCACGAGTTTCTGAAAGCATGCCTTACAATGGCCTGCACCCTGCTGAGCCCTTTGGTTCTCGCCAGAAGCATAAACTCGGAGTTGACTGTTTCTATCAGCTCGCCGCGCAGATATCGCGCAACCGTGGCAATGGGCCAGAAGCTGAGCGCCAAAACAGGAAGCACCAATGAGACGGCCTTCTCCATCGTCTGCGCCGTGGGAGAATAGATAATGGGCAGCCAGCCCAGCTTAAATGCGACAAAATACTGCAAAAGTGAAGCAAACACAAAAGAAGGCAGTGAAATGCAGATGACCACGAGAAACGAAACCACATGGTCCGGCAGTTTATTTTTCTTCATCGCCGCCAAAGTTCCCGCGGCAATTCCGAGCGGAAGCGCCAGGATAAGCGACGCCAGGTTAATACACAGCGAAATAGGGATACGCCTTGTCAGGATTTTAAACACAGGAACGCTGGGCTCTATGGAAACCGATATGCCAAAATCGCCATCCAGCACAACGCCCTTGAGATAGTAATAATACTGCTTTATCAGGGGATCGTTTAAGTGCATTTTATCTTCGAGCGCCTCGATGACGCTCTGCGGCAGCTCTGGGTCTTCATAAACGCTTCCCGGCATCAGCCGTATGACAAAAAACGAAACCGTTACAATTAAAAAAAGCGTCAGGCACATTGCCGCAAAACGCCCTGCAACATACTTTCCGATAGCGAACACCTCGATTTCCTGTATGCGTTATGGCACCATGGCCGGCCGAAAGCCGGCCATGGTGCCGTGAAGACAGCTCTTTTTTTGCCGAATCAGGGAAGCTTGGTTGTATCCACATCCGCAAACATCACCCCGTAGCCCTGGCTGGGCAGGAAGTCATCCACCGGCAGCACAATCCACTCGGCAAACAGGTTGTACCCTACCCACTCCACGGTCGGAAGGTTCATCACATCGTCCAGGAATTCTTTTTCAAGAGCCAGCAAAATCTCTTTTTTCTTTTCCGGGTCCAGACGGTACTCTGCGCTCTCCGCCTTGGCATACAGCGCATCATACTCGGGATTGTTGTAGTTTGAATACGTGTTATAGTCCTTGGTGTAGGGCCGGAAAATCAGATACGGATACAGCGCGGTAGCCGCATTGTTAAACAGGTGTCCGCCAATTTCGTACCCTGTCGGCTGTGTAGCCCACGCCTTCATCGTTGCGGTCTTCTGCTGGTCGGGCATATTGACGATTTCAATTTCAAAGCGATCTTCTCCGAAAATTTTCTGCATGTCCTGCTGCATGTACTCGCCCATCACCTTGAGAACGTCACCGGTGTCTTCAATCAGCATTTTCACCTTGATTTTGTCAAGCCCGGCGCGCTCCATGGCGCTGTCAAAATACTGTTTGGCAAGCTCGGGATCATACCCTCCGTTTTCCGGCACAAGCGCCTGTGCTTCGGGCAGATCGCGGTACAAAATGCCCTTGTCAGGATCCACATATGCCAGGTGGTGCACATAGTACGGAGCAGGCTCCGCATACAAAAGCTGGCCAAACGTATTGCGGTCCATGGCGTAAAACAGCGCTTTTCTGAACTCCACATCCTGGAAAATAGGCTGGTCGGGGTTTACACGGTTGATTTCAAAGTGGAAAATGGATACGGTTTTTGACACGCGCAGCCGCGGGTCCTCCTTGTACTTGGGGTAGGTGTTCATATCCAGTTCGATGTAGTCGATCTCCCCGTTTTCGAACATCTGCAGGCGGGTGCCCGAGTCAGGAACAATGCGATATATGACTTTGTCAAAGTATACGCGATCGGCTATGGGCGAATCGGGGTTTTTGGTGTAGGTGCGCTCGGCTCCCTTGACCCAGTCGGTAAAGGTCCACGGTCCGCAGGAGACAAAGCTGTCAAGGTCGGTCCCGTATGTCGTGGCCGTGCGCGACTCGTTCATGCCCGCCTCATACAGGCCCTCGTGCACCGGCTTGGTAGCCCGCATGTTAAAATGGCGCATTACGTCGTCCGCGGAATACGAAACCGTAGTGATAATCTGCAGGGTGTAGTCGTCAACCTTTTTAATGCCCACGTCTTCCCAGGCCACAGCTTCCTGACCTTCTCCGGCCTGCATGGCATATTCAAACGCATTTTCAATTTCGATAAAATAATTTGCTATCATCGTTGCGCGGGAGTTGAGCAGCGCAGGGTCCAGGCCCATTTTCAGAGAATAGATAAACGTATCTGCATTGATGGGGTCGCCGTTGGACCACTTGACGTTTTCGCGCACTTTAATGTTCCACACGGTGCCCTCTTCGTCCTGCATTTCAGGCTCGCTTTCGGCCAGCTCGGGCACGAGTTCAATGGACTTTCTGTCTTTAGCCGGCATTTCGCGGTACAGGTTTCCCGTGCAGTAATCGCTGACAATGCCGTCGTAGTTAAGCGATGCCGTATGCGGGTTTAATGTGGAAGCGTCTACCGGCAGCGCTTCGCGCCAAACCTTTTCAGCCGTTTCCTGCTGACCGGGCTCTCCCCCCTGGGTCTGCCCCTGTCCGGGATCTTCATTTTGCTGGTCATCACTGCATGCGCCAAAGCTCAGCAGCATCAGTGCAGCAAGAGTCATCGCCGCTATCCGGTACCATAATTTTTTCATAATGCTCCTCCTTCTCTTCATTGGCAGCAATTCGTTTTCAAATGCTGAGAAATGCGACGCGCAGGAACGCATTGAAAAAATAAGTAAACGTTTTCTATTATCAGAGTACTGGAACGATTTCAAAATGTCAACTCTTTTTCTGCCATTATGCTTCTAATTTTTTTCGTTGTTTTTTGTGATTTTTCAACAAAAAACTTCTGGATTCTAAGTTAATTTAATGCGTTTTGCTTTTTATTTTTCTACCTCTTTCCCTGGTTGATATAATTTCCCCGAGCATCTTGCTTTCCTGTGGAATTTTCCCCATCCCGCAAAGACTTTTGGGCATTTTCTTCGTCAAATCATCTAAAACCATTCTATTTTTTTCTCTGGCGCATTATACATTTTTCTATTGACGGCAAAATCCGCATGCGTTACAATGTCGCTAATAAGTAAACGTTTTCTTTTTTCGAATGACACCATGTAAAGTGAGGTCATCCATATGAACCCTGTAAACACCGAAAATCTCGCGCTTTTGCGCGCGGCAAAAAGCCGCTGCATCTCTCCGGAAAACCCCACGGGTGAGCCGGGGCGCGGTGCCATGGCCGAACATGGCGTGTGTGA
>CANUCM010000171.1 GCA_947856675.1 uncultured Clostridia bacterium
TACCTGCGCGCCGGCGACGCGCTGGCCATCATCAAGGAGGACAACGAGCAGGATGCCTCGGTCTTTCTGCGCACGGTGCAGAGCACCGAGGCGGGCGACATTTTCCCGGTCAAGCAGGGGGTGTCGGGCGGCGGCGCGGTGTCGCAGCACTGCTTTGCATCGCTTGTGGACGACCCGCTGTTTCTCAGCAAAAACGGCGTGTACGCCCTCGGCTCACAGGTTGTGACGCTGGAGCGCACGCTGCAGCAGCGTTCGGGCTTTGTCGACGCGCGGCTGTGCCGCGAGCAGGATCTGTCGCAGGCCGTCGCCGCGGTGTGGAAGGGCTATTATGTGCTGTGCGTCAACGGCAACTGCTATGTGGCCGACGCCAAGCAGAAGACCTCCCGCAGCAACCAGACCGGCACGTGGGAATATGAGTGGTATTTCTGGCAGGGCATCCCGGCGCGCACGCTGTGCGAGCATGCGGGCACCCTGTACTTCGGAACGCAGGACGGCGCGCTGTGCCGCTTCAATGACGACCGGGTCGACAGCGAGGGCAACGTGCGCATGGACGCCTACAGCGACGACGGCCGGGCCATCGTAGCCGACTGGTCGACCAAGCTTGACGACGACGGCGACTTTATGCGCATGAAAACCATGATAAAGCGCGGTTCAGGCGTCTATCTCAAAACCTATACGCGTTCGGGCGTGCGCGTCATTGCGCGCACCGACGCCGATTTCGGCCGCGAGCTCAGGCACGGCAACGCCAGCATTTTCACCTTTGCCGACGTCGATTTCAGCGATTTCACCTTCAATACGCTGCCTCAAAACGTGCTGCCCTTCGGTCAGAAGGTAAAAAAATACAAGCTGATGCAGATCATCTGCCGCAATGACGCCGTCAACCAGGGGTTTGGCGTATACGGCATAGAAAAGCGGTTTATCTGGGGCAGAACCGTGAAGTGACAAGGAGGAAAGCCATGGCATTAAGCGAAAAAAAGATCACGGAATACAGTGCAAACATCAAGGAGCTGTCCGACACGCCCAGCGCCGACGGCGTTTCGGCCGAGCAGCTCAAGGCTCTGTTTGACGGCCGCACCGACGAGGAGGTCAAGCAGGCTGTCAACGGCATTGTCGACGAGCTTTTGAGCTCCGGGGCGGCCGCGCAGCTGGGCGAGCGCTCGGGCACGGTGCAGCAGGCGCTGGACGAATGCGTGCGCAGCGACGATGTGCGCCAGATGCGCCTCAACGCCGACGGCGTCATCGAAATCAAAACAGAGCAGACGGACTGGCAGGCCGCAAGCTCCGGCGGGCACCTCATCGTGGACGGGCAGGGCGCGGTCATGCCGCAGCGTTCCCGGCTGGTGTTTGAAAACGCGGCGCTGCAGGACACCGAAACGGCGACCGTGGTGTCGGGCATCCGCGGCGAGGCGGGGGAGCAGGGTCCCGCGGGGCCGCAGGGAGAACGCGGCCCGCAGGGCCTGCGCGGCGAACAGGGAAAGGCCTGGCTGCCCTCGGTCGACGCGCAGGGGACGCTGAGCTTTACCCTGAGCGATGTCGCCGTGCCGCCCGCGCCGGTCAACCTCCGTGGGGCGCAGGGCGTACAGGGCGTGCAGGGCGTGCAGGGGCCCGAGGGCCCGGCCGGCCCGCAGGGGCCCAGGGGCGAACAGGGCCCCGTGGGCCCGCAGGGCGCGCGCGGCGCGCAGGGGGCCGACGGCCGCGACTTTAAGGTGCTGGGGCTGTTTGCCGATGTATTTGCGCTGCAAAGCGCGCATCCCGAGGGAAGCCCCGGCGACGCCTATGCCGTGGGCACCGCGGAGAGCAACACCATTTACCTGTGGGATTCCGACACCGGCCTGTGGTGCGACATCGGCGCGCTGCAGGGCCCGCCCGGCCCGCAGGGCGTGCAGGGCATTCAGGGCGTGCAGGGCATCCAGGGCGTGCAGGGCGTCCCGGGCGAGCCCGGGGAGAGCGCGTACGAGCAGGCGTGCGGCGCCGGGTACTCCGGGACGGAGCAGGAGTTCACCCAGAGCCTCAGCGGGATGCCCGCGCACCTTGAAAGCCAGGAGAATCCCCACGGCGTCACCGCGGGGCAGACCGGGGCCTTTACGGTGCAGCAGTCGCTCGCCGGTGCGCTGGACAGCGTGCAGACGCAGGGGAGCTGGGACTATGTGTGCGCGGGCGGCGGGCATTTTGTGCGCCTTTGCCGCGACAGCGCGCAGGCACAGGTTTCCGCCGACGGGCTGCACTGGGCCGACGCCTGCCTGCCCGCGTCCGGCAGCTGGTGCCGGCCGTGCTTCGGCGGAGCGGGGTTTGTGACGCTGGATGCCGGCAATGCCTCCGGCATGCTGTCGCCCGACGGGCGCAGCTGGCGCACCTTCACACTGCCGGCGGCGTCCGAATGGAGCGCGGTGTGCTGGGGAGACGGCCGGTATGTCGCGGTCGGAAACACGCCCGCGGCCATTGTGTATTCGGAAAACGGCGTCGACTGGCAGGCGGCCGCCGCGCCCGACGCGCCGTGGAGCGCGGTGTGCTGGGGCGCGGGACGCTTTGCCGCCGTGTCGGGCGTGCAGGGCAGCGCGTCGCAGGCGGCGGCCTTTTCCAAAGACGGCCGGGTGTGGGTTTCGGCCCTTTTGCCGCGCGCGGCGCAGTGGCTCACCGTGGCTTACGGCGGCGAGGGCTTTGCCGCGCTGGGCGCCGACGGAGGGCAGGGCGCCCGCTCTGCCGACGGCGAGGTGTGGAGCGCCATGAGCCTGCCGCAGGGACAAACCCCGGGCCTGCTGCAGGGGCAGCCCGGACGCGTGTGGGCCTTGAGCACGCAGGCGTCAAACCTTGCATGCCTGTGGGACGGCGGGGAAACCTGGCAGCCGGTCACCCTGCCGGAAAGCGCTGTGTGGCACAGCGTCTGTGAACAAAACGGCGTGCTGCTGGCCGCGGCCCCCGGGGCGCTGGCCCGGGCCGTGCTGCCCCACGCCTCCCCGGCCGGCGTCATGCAGGCGCAGGCCCAGAGCGCCGGAGCCGCCTACACTTCGGGCTGGGCGGGCTGCGCCATGCCGGACAGCGGCTGGACCTTTGTCGACTTTTGCGTCGACCGCTATGTCGCGCTGGCGTCGGGCACAAACCGCGCCGCCTACTCCTTTGACGGCGAGCACTGGACGGGCATGACGCTGCCGGCGGCCGAGGGCTTTACCCGCATCTGCTACGGCGGCGGGCGCTATGTGGT
>CANUCM010000172.1 GCA_947856675.1 uncultured Clostridia bacterium
CTTCGGAAAAATCAGCGCTTGCTGAACTGGGGAGCACGTCTTGCCGCTTTAAGTCCGTACTTCTTGCGTTCCTTCATACGCGGATCGCGTGTGAGGAAGCCGGCCTTTTTGAGAACGGGCCGGTATTCGGCATCAGCCTGCAGCAGGGCGCGGGCCAGGCCGAAACGGATGGCGCCGGCCTGGCCGGTATATCCGCCGCCGGAAACCTTCACGTCGAGATCAAACTTACCCGTCATGCCGACAGCCTCCAGCGGCTGACGCACGATAAACTTAAGGGTCTCAAGGCCGAAGTAATTGTCGATGTCACGGCCGTTGATGCTGATAACTCCGGTGCCGCCGGGAATGAGCTTGACGCGGGCAACCGAGCTTTTTCTTCTGCCGGTTCCGTAAAAATATGCTTTTTTCGGTGTATACATTGTCAGTTACCTCCCCTTATTCCGCGCACCATGCTTCGGGCTTCTGAGCCTGCTGCTTGTGCTCGGCGCCGGCATAAACCTTCAGGCGGCCCAGCGACCAGCGGCCGATGCTGTTTTTGGGCAGCATGCCCTTGACAGCCAGCTTGACGGCCAGCTCGGGGCGCTCGTTCATCAGCACCTTGTACTGGGTTTCCTTCAGGCCTCCGGCGTAGCCGGAATGCGTGCGGTAATACTTCTGCTCGAGCTTCTTGCCGGTCAAAACAGCCTTTTCGGCGTTGACAATGATGACAAAATCACCGCAGTCAACATGGGGGGTGTATTCGGGTTTGTGCTTGCCGCGAAGAATGGCGGCAGCCAGAGCGGCCGTTCTGCCCATGGGTTTTCCGGCTGCGTCCAGAATGTACCACTTGCGCTCAACGTTCTCCGCCTTGGCCATGAATGTGGACATGGTAACTCCTCCGTTTTCTATTTCAAATAATTTTTTTGCCTTGTTAGTTATATCACACCATCGCGCAGCCTGTCAACACTTTTTTCTGTTTTTTTAATTTACTCATACACAATCTCTGTTTTTCTCCCTATATCTCGTTATATCTCTTTTTTTCTAAAAAGCAATTTCATTTTTATTTTGGTATGCACGGCGCTTTTTTTATGATACAATGGCCTTCGGAGTTGATTTGCATGCAGAAAATGCTGTCGCTTGCACGCAAGTGCATTGACGACTACCATATGATTGCGCCCGGGGACCGCATCGCCGTCGGCGTTTCGGGCGGCAAGGATTCGCTGGCCCTGCTCGCCACTCTGGCCGAGCTGCGCCGCTTTTACCCCCACCCGTTTTCGCTGACCGCCATTACGCTGGACGCCGGCTATGAGCAGATGGATTTTTCTCCCGTTGCCGCGCTGTGCAAACAGCTGGATGTACCTTATATAATAAAGGAAACCCAAATCGGGAAAATCCTCTTTGACATCCGCAAAGAGAAAAACCCGTGCGCACTGTGCGCAAAAATGCGGCGCGGCGCCCTGAACGACGCGGCCCTGGCCGCCGGGTGCAGCAAAGTGGCCCTGGGGCACCATTTTGACGACGCCGTCGAAACCTTTATGCTGTCGCTGTTTTATGAAGGGCGCATCAACTGTTTTTATCCCCTGACGTATCTCGACCGCCGCGGCGTGACCGTCATCCGCCCGCTGCTGTACATCCCCGAGCGGCAGGTTTCAAACTTTGTGCGCCGGCAGCAGCTGCCCGTTGTAAAAAACCTGTGCCCCGCAGACAAAAACACCAAGCGTGAAGAAGTCAAACAGCTGCTGCGCGAGCTTGAGCACACCCATCACGATCTGCGCGAGCGGATTTTCGGCGCAATCCAGCGCTACCCGCTGACCGGCTGGGAAAAACCGCAGGACTGACAAAAAGCCTTTTGCTCCCCCCAGGGAAGCAAAAGGCTTTTTTCTTTCTTAAATATGAAGATCCCGGCGGCGGAACACCGCGGCGGCCGCGGCAAACAGCAGCACAGCCGCCGTCAGCAGCACCAGCGCATACAGCCCGGCCCGCCAGTTCCCCTGTGCCAGCCGCTGGGGCTGAAACAGCGTAAACACCGTCGCATACCGAAATCCTTCCAGTTTTCCGCCCATGTTGGCCAGCATCTGCAGCACATACATCAGGCAGGGCACCCCCGCCCCCAGTGCGGCGCTGTACCGCGCATCGCCGAACAGGCAGGAGCACAAAAAGCAAAAGCCCCCGATGCAAAGCTGAAGGCACCAAAGCCCCCCGTTCAGCCGCAGCAGCTGCCCGACAGCCAGCTCCCCCGGAAAACAGATGTGCGCCGTCACCATTTCCAGCAGCGTGCAGTAAGCGGTCAGCGCGGTGATCCCCGTCACCAGGACGCTCAGCTGCGTCAGCGCCACCGTCGTCCGGCGCACCGGCGAAGCCAGCAGCAGAGCCATGCTCCCGCGGTCGACATATTTCGCCACCAGCGCGTTGGCACGCAAAATGGTATACACCATGGGAAACACCAGCAGGAGCATCCCGTACAGGTAGGAAATCATGAAATCCATCAGGCTGTCGTTGACGCCCGTCATCCCGACCGCCGACATCAGTTCGGGCATCAGCTGTTCAAACTGCGCAAGCGCCTGGGCCATTTCCGGATCATACATCCGGATGATCATGGTGATATACAGCGTCAAAATGGCGCCAAACACCGCGAGCAGCCGCAGCGACCCAAAAAACTCCTTTTTGTACAGCGCGGCGTTCAGCATGAAGGCCCACCCCCATAATAATGCATGAAAATTTCCTCCAGCGACTGCCGTGCCGTCACTTCAACCTGGCGGGCGTCTTCCAGCGGCCAGCGTCCGCCGAAATCCTCAGCAAAAGCCCTTGCCTCCTGTTCGCTCGCCAGCGTGACCACATAGGTCTTCACATGGCGCGCGCGCAGCGCCTGCGCGCTGTCCAGCGCCGCAAGCCGGCCGCCGCGTATCATCCCGATGCGGTCGCAGGTGCGCTCAACCTCCTCGAACATATGACTCGACAAAAGAATGGTCTTGCCCCGCGCCTTCTCTTCCCGCACCAGCTCGACAAACCGGTTTTGCATCAGCGGGTCCAGCCCGCTCGTCGGCTCGTCAAGAATCAGCGTGTCAGGATCGTGCATAAACGCTGCAACAATTCCCAGCTTCTGCTTCATGCCCTTGCTCATTTTTTTGATCCTGACACCGGCCTGCAGCTCAAAACGCTCCAGCAATTCAGACGTGCGCCCTTCGTCCTTCATTCCCCGGTAGCTGCGCAAAAACGCAAGGTATGCGTTTCCGCTCATTTCTTCAAAAAAAGCGATCTCCCCGGGGATGTATCCCAGTGTTTTTTGAATTGTATCCGCATCTTTCCAGCAGTCGCGCCCGCCGATGCTGCACGTCCCGCCCTGCGCCCGGATAAAGCCCATCAAATGCCGTATGGTCGTCGTTTTCCCCGCCCCGTTTGGCCCGAGAAACCCAAACGCCTCTCCTTTTTCAATTTCCAGACTCAGGTCAAACACACCTTTTCCCCCGCCGAAATCACGCGTCAGGTGTGAAATGCCTATCATGCTCATGCAAAAACCCCTCTCTCCTGCATACAGCACAGTTTCCGCCATTATACCATAGCGGGTTTTCAGCTGACAAGGGTTCGCTTTTGTGCAGGCTGCCATCAATCAAATACGGCCGAAAGCATTTTTTGTGCAGATTTTTTGCAAAATTATGTTGCATTTTTATTCATATAATAGTATATTTATAACATCAACCAAATCACTTCCAGGAGGGCTCCATCATGAAGAAAAATGTAAAAAAATGCGTGCTTGCCTATTCGGGCGGCCTTGATACTTCCATTATCATCCCCTGGCTCAAAGAGAACTACGGCTGCGAAGTCGTCGCCGTCTGCGCCGACGTCGGGCAGGACGATGAGCTGGAGGGGCTGGAGGAAAAAGCCCTCAAGACCGGCGCTTCCAAGCTGTACATTGCCGATCTCAAGGCTGAGTTTGTCAACGACTACATCTTCCCCGGCATCAAGGCCGGCGTGAAATACGAAGACAACTACCTGCTCGGCACGGCCTTTGCCCGCCCCGTCATTGCGAAAAAGCTGGTGGAAATTGCAAAGGCTGAAGGCGCCGACGCCATTGTCCACGGCTGCACCGGCAAAGGCAACGACCAGGTGCGCTT
>CANUCM010000173.1 GCA_947856675.1 uncultured Clostridia bacterium
TCCTAACCCCCATCACTGGTTTTGAAGACCAGGGGGCACACCAGCACCCATCTACTCCCATAGTGCCAAAATACTATATCATACTTTTTTTCGCTTGACAAGAGAAACCCTTGTCCGCAGCGGGGGTTTTACGCGAGTACGCGGGCATCCCCCACTTTTTTGGTGAACTTCTGCCGGTCAAACTGCTCCAAAAGCGCCACGGCAAACTTGCGCGAGGTGCCCAGCAGATCGCGGAACTCGCCCAGCGTCACGCTGCCGTTTTTCGCGGCCGCCTCGCGGAAAATCTCCCGCGCCCGGTTTACGCACTCCGCGTCCATATAAATCTGCGCGTCCAGCCGCACCAGCGTGCCGTCGCTTATCATGGCGCTGAGCACCTGATCGCAGCGCCGCACTTTTTTGTACTTTTCCAGCACCTCGTCGGTCGCGGGCGGCGCAAACGCCGCCTTGCGGTACAGCTCCCGCAGCTCGGCCGTCAGCTTTTCCAGCTCCTCGCCCAGCTCCACTTTGAACGACTGCACCGAAATCAGCCCGCCCACTTCCTTGACGGCCCGGCTCGCAATGAAAAAGTCGATCAGCGCGTCGACCTGCGCGATTTCCGCCCGCGGCAAAAGCCTCGAACGCAGCTCTTCGCGCCGCATACCCCCCTTGAGCGGCTGCTGCGCGTGAAACTCCGTCAAAATGTCCAGCGCGCGGCGGCGCAGCGCCCGCGCGTATTCGGCATGCACCACGCGCCCGCCGCCGATGCGCAGGATTTTGCCCTGCTGCTCCAGCCCGGAAAGCAGCTGCTCTGCCTGTTCGGGACGGCAGCCCGCAATGGGCGCGTAAAACCCGGCCGTTTCAAAGCCGGCGCTGTGCTCGCGCACCAGCACTTCCAGCCGCTCGGCCTGCCCGCCCGTTTCCTTGACGCGCAGGTCGCTCAGCGCCTGCTCGTCAAACCGCTTGTGCTTGAGCGGACACGGGTCGAGCACCACGCCGCCGCCCACCGTTTCGAGCGGCGAGTAAAAGCGCACGACAAACCGGTCGCCCGCCTTGAGCGACACGTCCTCTTCAAACCGCAGCTGCGCAAAGCACTGCCCGCCCTGCCCCACTTCCTCGGCGTCGAGCAGCACGGTCTTGCACAGCACCTCGCGCGAGCCGTGGTAAAAATGCAGGCGCGAGCCGTTTTTCACGCTGCGCTCCGTTCCGGGCAGCAGCCGCAGGCGCACATCGGCCATCATGGACACCGGCAAAAGCCCCCGCGGCGCCAGCACGCTGCCGCGGTCGACATCGCCCTTTTTCAGCCCGGCGAGGTTGACCGCGACGCGCTGCCCGGCATAGGCCGTTTCGGTCGGCCGGGAATGCACCTGAAGCCCGCGCGCACGCGTCGTCCGCCCCGCGGGGTACACCATGATTTCCTCGCCTTCGTGCAGCATGCCTTCGATCAGGGTCCCCGTGATGACCGTGCCGAAGCCCTCCATGGAAAACACGCGGTCGACCGGTATGCGGAAAGGCGCCTCGAGGTTTTTGCCCGCGCCCTTCTGAATCAGCTCAAACAGCAGGGCGCGCAGCTGCTCAATGCCCTGCCCCGTATAGGCGGAAACCACCGCCACCGGCGCGCCCTCGAGAAACGTGCCGCGCACGCGCTCGCACACGTCCTCGCGCACAAGCTCGAGCCAGTCGGGGTCGACGGCGTCGGCCTTGGTGATGACAATGACGCCCTGCGAAATGCCCAGAAGCGACAAAATACCCAAATGCTCCACGGTCTGCGGCATGACGCCCTCGTCAGCCGCCACCACCAGCATGGCGATGTCGATGCCGCCCGCGCCCGCCAGCATGTTGCGGATAAACTTTTCATGGCCCGGCACGTCGATGATGCCCGCGCGCCGCCCGTCGGGAAGATCGAGGTAGGCAAAGCCCAGCTCAATGGTGATGCCGCGCTTTTTTTCCTCCTGCAGGCGATCGGTGTCGATGCCCGTCAGCGCGCGGATAAGGCAGGTCTTTCCGTGGTCGACGTGACCCGCCGTGCCGATAATAATGTTGCTGACCGGTTGCGTGCTCATACGCTTTCAAACACCTCCGTCACCGCAGCCGCGGCAATGTCCTCGTCGCCCGCGAGAAGCGTGCGCACGTCTAAAAGCAGCCGGTCGTGGGCAATGCGCCCCACCACCGGCACCCTGCGCGCGCGCAGGCGCTTGTCAAGCGCGTCGGGCGACAGGCGGCCGTCGCAGATCTCCACGCAGAAGGTCGGCAAAAGCCGTGTGGGCACGCTGCCGCCGCCCACCTGCCCGTGCGACGCGACGCACCGGCACTGCACGCCGGCCTGCTGCAGGCGCTGCGCCAGCGTCTGCGCCCGCTCCTCAAGCTCGGCCTGCGTCATGCACAGCATGCGCAGCGCCGGCACCTGCGAATAGGGCAGCTCGGCGTCGCGGTATACCCGCAGCGTCGCCTCCAGCGCCGCCAGCGTCAGCTTGTCGATGCGCAGCGCGCGCGTCAGCGCGTTTTTCTTCATGCGGTCAATCCACTGCTTTTTGCCCGCGATAATGCCGGCCTGCGGCCCGCCCAGCAGCTTGTCGCCGCTGAAGGTGACCACATCGGCGCCGCTCGCCATGGCCTGCGCCAGCGTCGGCTCGTCGCCCAGCCCGGCACGCGCGGAATCGCACATGGCCCCCGAGCCGAGGTCGTAAATCATCGGCAGGTCAAACCGGTGGGCGATTTCCGCCGTCTGCTGCGCCGAAACCTCCTCGGTAAAGCCCATGATGCGGTAGTTGCTCGTGTGCACCTTGAGCACGGCGCCCGTGCGCTCGCACACCGCGTTTTCATAGTCTGCGGGGTGGGTTTTGTTGGTCGTGCCCACCTCGCGCAAAATGCCGCCCGACATCTCCATGATTTCGGGCACGCGGAACGACCCGCCGATTTCCACAAGCTCGCCGCGCGACACAATGGCTTCGCGGCCCGACACCATGGTGCTGAGCACCAAGAGCACGGCCGCGGCGTTGTTGTTGACCACCATGGCGCTTTCGCAGCCCAGAAGCGAACACAAAAGCCCCTCGACATGGCTGTAACGGCTGCCGCGGCGGCCCGTTTCCGGGTCATATTCCAGCGTGTTGTAGCTCTGCGCCACCTGCGCGACGGCCTGGGCCGCCTGCGTGCACAGCGGCGCGCGGCCGAGGTTTGTGTGCAGCACAACGCCCGTGGCGTTGACCACGGGGCGCAGCGAGGGCTGCTCCGCCTGGCGCGCAAAACGCAGGCACAGCCGCGCCGCCGCGCGGGCCGACACCTCGGGCTCCCCGCCCTCCAGTATTTCGCGGCGCAGCGCGCCGATGGCCTCGCGGACATAGGCCGCCGCCACACCGTGGCCCCATTCGGCCGCCGCGGCCCGCACCTCGTCCTGCCGCAGCACCTCATCTATCTGCGGCAGCTGCCGCAAAAGCTCCCTGTTCATGCCGTTTTCCTCCTTATCGCGCCAAAAACGCGCCCGATGCGTCCATTATACCCGCTTTGCGCAGCGCGCGCAAGCGCGCAAAAAAAACGGCGCCCGCACGGACGCCGTTTTGTTTTCCCTTACTGCCCGGTTTCTTCCCGGACAAAATCCCCGATGCGCAGGCCGCCCTGCGACATCATGTTTTCCAGCACGCTGACGTCGGTCGTGATGTCAAGCGCCTCGTCGCCGAACAGCGCGTCGAGCTGGTTTTCAAACCCCTGCACCAGCGAGTCCATGACCTCCTCGACCTCGCGCATGGCCGTGCGGATGTTCTCCCCCTGCACGCCCTGGCTTTCCAGCCGCGCATAGGCCTCGCAGATTTTGACGGTGCGCGGCAGGTAATGGCTGCTGAAGCGGCGCAGCCGGTCCTTTTTTTCCGGGTGCTGGGCGGCATAGTCGAAAATGCGCCGCGCAAGCTCCTCCAGCCGGCAGATACCCGCCGAAACCGACGGGTTTTTGATGCTCTGCCGCACTTTCATCAGCCGCGCAAGCTCGTCCGCCCCGGGCGTCTCCGGCTGCGGCTCCGGCCCGGGCTGCTGCACGGCCGGACGCACGTCACGCCGCGGCGCATATTCGTGGCTGGCCACAAAGCAGCGCTCGGCAAGATCGAGGTAGCTGTCCTCTTCAAAATACCCCTGGTTTATCATGGCCTGCAAATCGCGCGCCACCGCGGCGTATTTGCGCCCCGTCGCCGAGGCGATAAACTCTATGGAAAGGCACTGGCTCTCGCCGATGACGGCCAGATAGTTTGCGTACTGCCGCTCACGGCGCTGCCCCTGCCAGGCGATGAACACCATCACCGCGCCGCCCAGCGCCACGGCGCCCCATTTGAGCGCCTCGCGCAGGTCATAGCTGCTGTAGCCCAGCTCAAAAAGCCAGCTGACAGGCTCGGCCATCTGGTAAACGCCGAACAGCAGAAGTATGGCGCCCACGGCCAGCATGCCCCCGCCCGAACGCGCGGGCACGCGCCGCCCCTGTCCGCGCGCCTGCGGCTCCGGTTCCCGGACAGGGCGCTGCGGCTGCGCGCCGCCCCTTTGCTGCACGGGCACGGGCTTCCACTGCCCGCGCTCGCGCCCGCGCCCGGACATCGCCTTTTTCAGCTGGATAATCAGCAAAATCACGCCGAGCGGGAAAAACGCCCACAGCATGAAAATGGTAAAAACCCACGATCCGATTTCATTGCCGCTGCCGCGGCCCGGATTTGCCTTGCTCATTGCCGCACCTGCCACATAAAAATTCTATAGTTTCTTCCGGCTTCCTATTATACCTCATCCTGCCCGCGCGCGCAAATTCCATATTCGCGCAAAAGGGCGCGGGCCATGCTTTCGGCCTCGCCGACCAGCACGGGACAGATTTTGCCCAGTTC
>CANUCM010000174.1 GCA_947856675.1 uncultured Clostridia bacterium
CCCAGCCGCGAAGTAACCATTGACAAGTACGTCATGAACCTTATTCAGGTTGACGCCGCCATCAACCCGGGCAACTCCGGCGGTCCGCTCATCAACAGCCAGGGGCAGGTCGTCGGCGTGGTCAACGCCAAAATCATGCAGAGCAACTCCAATGACGTTGAAGGCATCGGCTTTGCCATTCCTATTGAAACGGCCCGCAGCGTCGCGCAGGACCTCATCGATTACGGCTATGTGGCCAACCGCCCCGTGCTGGGCGTGCAGGTCCAGAGCCTGACCGAACAGCAAGCCATGTTCTACCGTCTTGAGCCCGGCATCATCGTCAAGGAAGTCACCCCCGGCGGCGCGGCCGAAAAAGCCGGCGTGCAGGTCAACGACAAGATCGTAGCCTTCAACGGCGTGGAAGTTTCGACCTTCTCCGAGCTCAACTACGAAAAAGATAAATTCCAGCCCGGCGACACCGTGACCCTGACCGTGGAACGCGATGGCAACCGCGTCGATCTCAGCATCACGCTGGATTCGTCTTCCAACTGAAAAAGTTCACAAAACCCCGCAGAAATATTAAAAAAACGTTCACAGAACGTCCACACATTTCAAATCACCTCATGGTAATATAATAATCGGAAAGTACCTCTCTTATCCCCCAACCCCTCTTAAGAACTGAAACAGCAAAAAGGCATCCGTTACCCCACGGATGCCTTTTTGCGTCCGCATGGCGCTTTTTACAGCGCCAGCGGAGAAATCTCATCAAGCCACAGCTGCTGCGGCGACGCCTGCTGCGCAAAAATCCGGTTTTGATCGGCCGCATTTTTGGCCTGGTGGTACTTAAACAGCATCCTGCCCTGCGGCAGGCTGCCGAGGATTTCAATTTTTCCCGTTACATGTGACATGACATAGCGGAAGCGCTTTTCCTGTCCGTTCATTGCGCTTCTGGCCTGTTCCACAATTTCGCTGCCGCGCACAAGCGGCACCTGGAACTGGTCGACAACGCCGCGCACCGGGCGGCACTGGAATACATAATACGGAACGACGCCGCAGGAACAAAGTCCCGCCATCAGCTCCGTCAGCGTTTCGGGGCTGTCGTTGACCCCCTTGAGAAGCACGGTCTGATTGCTGACCACCATACGGTGTGCAAGCAGCCGGCGCACCGCCCGGCGCGATTCATGCGTCAGCTCACGCGGGTGGTTGAACTGTGTGACGATGTTAATTTGCTTTTTGCGCGTGTAATTGCCCAAAAGGGTCAGCAGCTCGGGATCTTCACTGATCCGCTGCGGCAGTACAACGGGCAGCCGGGTGCCAAAGCGGATGAGCCGCACATGGTCAATTTCTCCCAGCACGCGCAGGAAATGCGCAATCACCGCATTGCTGTTTAGCAGCGCGTCGCCGCCCGAAATGAGCACGTTTGTAATTTCGGTGTGCTGCGCAATGTACTGGGCCATCGGCTCAAACTGCCGGATGGTTTCCTCCTCGGAAAGCCCCACCATGCGCCGCCTGAAACAGTGCCTGCAATACATCGCGCAGCGGCTGGTCGAAAGCAGCATGGCGGTCTGCGCGTATTTGTGCTGCAGCCCCGACAGCTTGGTGTTTTCACCTTCACCGCTCGTGTCAAATGCCCCGTCCTCGCCCAGCTCGTATTCCGACGGCACGCACATGCGCGCAATGGGATCGTCTGGGTCGCTGGGGTCGATCAGCGAAAGGTAGTATTCCGGTATGCGCATGGGATACATCTCCGCAACGCGCGCCAGTACCTCCCGGCGTTCCTTGTCGATGGGCAGCCGTTCGCTCAGCCGCTCGACATCGGTCACGCTTTGTCTTAATTCCTGCTTCCAGTTCATTGATAACCTCCTTTTCCGTACAGCGTTCCTGAATGTGTATATAAAAATAATTATACCAAATATTTTGCATATTTTCCCTCATATTTTGTCTTAATTTACAATTTATTTACTGATTGGACCAATCCGGCTGCCCGGACGCAAAAAAAATCCGGCCTCAGCCGGATTTTTTTATGTTTGAGTCAGCGCCCGCAGCACTGCCTGCGGCGTGCGCTCCTCCACTTCCAGATAATAGCGCCGGTCGGCGATGGACGCCAGCTCATGCGCGTCGCTGCCGCGGATAAAACGCAGGCCGCGCACGTCCGGATGCTCCGCCAGAAGGCGCTTTACGTCACAGCCGGCCGTCACCTCGCACAGGGAAAAGCCCATGCCCGGATCGTACAGGCCGAGGTTTGCAAGCAGCGACGACGACGGCCTGTCAATGTGCGCCGGGATGGCCAGGCCGCCCGCCTCGCGCACCAGCCGCGCCGTTTCATAAATGCCGATGTCGGCCGCGCTTCCCAGCCACAGCGGCTCCTCGCCCTGCGGCACGTCGCCCGGGAGCATGATGGTCTGCCGCCACAGCGCCCGCTTTTCCGCGGGCGGGTGAACCAGCAGCCGCTCCCCCACATAGCCGGTAAAGGCCAGCGCGTCGTCCGTTTCGGCAAACAGGCACAGCACATGCACCTCTTCCCGGGTGCACAGCTCCATGCCCGGCACAAACAGCAGCCCGTATTCCCCGGCGTGAAACGCGCACGCAGGGCAGTTTTTGGACGACTGGTGGTCGGTCAGGGCAAAGGTGTCCAACTGCGCCAGCGACGCCATGCCCGCGACGTTGGCCGGGGTCATGTCGTCCTCGGCGCACAGAGAAAGACAGGAGTGAATGTGAAAGTCGTAATACAGCTTCATGCCTGCGCCCTGGCAAACGCCGCCGCAAGCTCATAGGCGCTGCGCTCGCTGCTCAGCAGAAAAATGCCCTCATCCGCGCACTTTTCCCGCAGCTCCTGCGATGGCTCCACCCCTTCGGCCAGGACGATGCAGGGGATGTCGGCCAGCAGGGCGACCGCCGCGACGTTGACATTGTTCATGATGGTAATCCACACCCCGCCCGGCCGGCCGCGGCTGATGACGCGGCTGAGCAAATCGCCGATGTAGCAGCCCGCAAGCGTCTGCCCGCCGTCGGAGCCCTCTGCCTCCACACGCAGGGAAAAACGATCGATCATTTCACGGATTGTCATGGTGTTTCCTCCTTGCCGCAGCTTTTGCGAAACGGCGGCGGCAGGAAATCCGCCCCGTCGCTTCCGCGCATGCGGAAAATACAGTCCTCCTCCGCCGCGCGCCCCTGCACGACGTCCTCTGCCAGCGCGCGGCAGCTGGGCGCCCCGCACGCGCCGCAGTCCAGGCCCGGCAGGCTCTCGGCCAGCTCGCCCATGCGCGCCAGCTTTTCCATCGCCGTCTGCATGTCGCTGTCCAGCGCCAGGCCCGGCTGCAGCTGCAGCTCTCCGTGCCAGCCGATGCTCTCCTCCATATCCCGGACGCTCACCCATTTGTTCTGCGACACGGGCAGGTATTTCATCAGCCCGCGGATGCGCGTTTTGGCCACATAGGGATTTTCGACAGCCAGGCAGCCGCCGACACACCCCTGTGTGCAGGCGTTGAGCTCGATAAAATCCAAATCAGGGAGCTT
>CANUCM010000175.1 GCA_947856675.1 uncultured Clostridia bacterium
GCGAATCGGCAGAGTGATCGGGAAGGAGGGCGGCAGATGAACAAGTCGGAGAGCAAATATTTCAATACCGCCCTGCGCCTGGATGAGGCGCTGATTGCGCTGCTGGAGGAGAAGGATCTGGAGTACATCACCATCAAGGAGATCTGCTGGCGGGCCGGGGTCAGCCGTTCCACTTTTTATCTGCACTATGAAACCCTGGCTGACCTTGTGAATGAAACGGCGGAAATGATAAACCGGCGGTTTCTCTCTTATTTCCCCCGGCAGAAAGAGGAACTTTTGCGCAGCATGAACAGCCGGGAACAGAAGGAGCTGATTCTGGTCACCCGGGAGTATCTGCTGCCCTATCTCCGCTTTATCCGGGACAATAAAAAAGTCTACCGGGCAGCGTTTCGAAACCCCGGCGGCATACAGGCCGATGCCCGGTACGGAGAGCTGAAGCGGCACATTCTGCACCCCATTTTGACGTGTTTTGAGGTGCCGGAGGCCCACCACGCGTATTACATTGCCTACTATGTGGAGGGCATTATGGCCATAGTCAAGGAATGGCTGCGGCGCGGCTGTTCCGACTCTGTGGAGATGCTTGCCGATGTCATTGAGGCTTGCGTGCGCCCGAAAGGCGGCGGTTATGAGAAGTGACGGCCGGGCCGGCCGGCTTTTTCGGGCCTGGCGGCAGGATTATATCCGGCAGACTATGACGAGCGCAGCGATGTCTTTTGGCTGCACGGTGGTTTTTGCCCTGTACCATGGGTACCCGGGCTTATGCTGCGGTTCTGTATGGCACGGCAGCATCGGCGTGTTTTATCTTTTGCTTGCGGTGATCCGGGGCGTTGTTCTTTGGGCAGAGCAGAAGAACCGAACGCGCTCCCCGTTACAGCAGGAGCGCTGCCGTCGCCGGACTTTTCTCATCAGCTCCATTTTTCTGCTGATGCTGGATTTGGCGCTGATCCTGCCCATTTCCATGATGGTGACGCTGGACACGCCTGCAACCATGGGGCTGATCCCGGCCATTGCCATGGCGGTGTATACCACCTGGAAGATCACCATGGCTTCTGTCCATATCGGCCGGCAGCGGCGCAGAGCCGGCGGAAATATTCTCGTTGCAGAGCTGCGGACCGTCAATTTTATTGACGCGCTGGTGGCGATTCTCACGCTGCAGAACACCCTGATCATGGTCAAGCGGACAGGGGCGGGCGAAAACGGTATGCTGCCGGTGTCGGCTGCTTCCAGCGCTGTGATTTATGCGGCGATTGTAAGCATCACTCTTCGGATGATGTGCCGGGGCTTGCGGAAACCAAGCCGACAATAAAGATAAAATCCTCCCGCGCGGTGCCTCTGAGGCAGAGGTCGGCACGGGAGGATTTCGTTTTCAGAGACATGGATTCCTGACAGCTGTAAAGCCTGCCTGCGCGTTATCCGGCAGAGGTCCTGTTCAGACGTGCTTTCCTGCACGCACCAGCAGCATCATGGGCCGCCGCAACTCATCCTGCATGCCGGGGAGCTGAAGCATTTCCCCGGACGGCTGCACTTCTTCCACCACTTCCAGGACAAAGCCGCAGCCGAGCAGCCCCATGAGGATTTGTGTGAGGGTGTGGTGCTGCTTGACCACTTCGCAGCCAAGGAAGCGGGTCACCCGCCGGCCGGGCCGGAAGTAATCATCCACAGGCCAGTATTTGGGGGTTTTGTCTTCATCATAGATCCAGTCCTGATGAACGCCGGAGGTAAAGACGGGATGCTCGATGTTGAACAGGAAGGTGCCGCCGGGTTTCAGCGTCCGCCAGACATTTTGGAAAACCTGCGCCAGATCCTCGATGTAATGCAGCGCCAGATTGGACACCGCGATGTCCCAGGTGTTTTCGGGATACTCATAGTCTTCGAGAGCGCAGAGGCGGTACTGGATTATTTCGTCCTGATTTTTCAGCCTTGCCTGCGCCAGCATTTTTTCGCTCAGGTCAATGCCCAGCACCCGGGCCGCTCCGTGGTCCGCGGCATATTTGCAGTGCCAGCCGTAGCCGCAGCCCAGATCCAGTACGGCCGTGCCCTCCAGGGGCGGAAACAGCGGTTTCAGCTGATGCCACTCTCCGGCGGCTGCCAGCCCGCCCTTGCTGCGGTTCATCCGGGCATATTGGGAAAAAAAGACATCGTTATCATATTCATTCGGCATGGCATTTTCTGACCTTTCCTTAAAAATATAGCCGGCTCTGCCGGTAAAAGCAGAGCGTTTATGAAGTCGCTTTATCGTATCATTTTTGAGCGCGGGATGCAACTGTACGGCGGACAGAAACAAAATCCTTTTCCGCGGGTTTTCGCGGCCTGTGCCGGCGGCAGCAGAGATATTGTGCATTTCCGACGCTCCGCTTATAATGAAATAAAGCGGTTAAGCAAGGAAGGAGAAAAGGCCGATGGCGTTTACCCTGATTGATCTGGAGCACTGGGCCCGGAAAGAATACTTTGAGCACTATTTTTCTCAGGTTCCCTGTACTTACAGCGCGGTGTTTCGGCTGGATATTACCCGCCTGCGGCAGCGGGGGCAGAAGCTGTACCCCACCATGCTGTATCATCTTGCCGGGGAGGTCAACTGCAGAGAGGAATTCCGCACGGCGCTGAACGGGGCGGGACAGCTGGGCATTTATGATTGCCTGCACCCCTGTTATACCGTTTTTCATCCGGAGAGCGAAACCTTCTCCAATCTCTGGACGGAATACAGTTCAGACTATGAGACCTTTTGCGCGGCCTGGCGCCGGGATACGGCACAGTATGGTGACAGGCCCGGCATGGAGGGCAAGCCGGGCACGCCGGAAAACACGTTTCCCGTGTCCATGCTGCCCTGGGCCGGCTTTGAGGGATTTAACCTGAATCTGCAAAAGGGTTATGATTTCCTGCTGCCCATTTTCACCATGGGGAAATATCAGACGGAAAACGGAAAAACGCTGCTGCCTCTGGCGGTGCAGGTCCACCACGCAGTGTGCGATGGGTTTCATCTGTGCCGTTTTGTAAACGGACTGCAGGAGCGGCTGAATGAAGCGCGCTGAATTGCCGGGCGGAAGGGCGTTTTCTCGGCGGGGTGCGGGTAAAAATGCTTTGGAAGAATGCCCGCCCATAGAAAATGAGCATTTTACATTTTTGGGCAGCCGGTTTACAATCAAGACAAAACATATCCTGAGGAGGTAGTTTTATGAATCCGTTGGTTGCTTATTTTTCTGCCACCGGTGTGACGGCCGGGGCGGCAAAGGCTTTGGCACAGGCCGTGAATGGGGCGCTGTATGAGATTCGCCCGGCGGTTCCCTATACCAGTGCGGATCTGAACTGGCGGGATGCCGGCTCCCGCTCCAGTGTGGAGATGAAAGACCCGGGCTCCCGTCCGGCACTGGCTGACACCAATGCCCCGGTGGACGGGCACGACGTCGTTTTTTTGGGATTTCCCGTTTGGTGGTATGTTGCCCCCACCATTCTCAACACTTTTTTGGAGGCATACGACTTTTCCGGCAAAACCATTGTTCTTTTTGCAACTTCCGGCGGAAGCGGTTTGGGCAAGTCGGCAGAGGGGCTGCGTCCCAGCGCCCCCGGTGCAAAAATCATAGACGGTCGGATGCTCAACGGCCGCTTCAGCGAGGAAGAACTGAAGTCCTGGGTTAAAGAGCTGAAGCTGTGATGCAGCATGCAGCACTGACTGCCTGCCGTATTTTCCAAAAGTAAAAAGGCCCGGCCTGCACTGACGGCGCAGGCCGGGTTTTTTTGTACTTTTTGGGTTTTGGCACAGCGCAAGCAAGAGCCGGTATCTGGCGGGAGGGGGCTTTGGGGCGCGGGCGGCGATTTGAAAAATGGCAATTGCCTTTTCGCCGAAAACACCGTATAATGGCGACGAGAATGCAGGAGGGCGAGGGTGCGGTTATGCCAAGAATATCCACAAAAGAAAACAAGAACGTCTATCACAAGGCCAGGGAAGCGCTGCATCTTACGCGTGAAGCGGCCGGCGAGCTGCTGGAGAGTATGACCCCTGAGCGCATTGAAAAAATTGAAAACGAGCGCTGCCTGCCGCACCCGGACGAGGTGCTGGTGATGGCGGAAAAGTACAAGCAGCCCAGCCTGTGCAATTACTATTGCGCCAATCAGTGCCCCATCGGGCAGCAGTACGTGCCGGAAGTAAAAGTGCGGGATTTGTCCCAGATTGTACTGGAAATGCTGGCTTCGCTCAATTCCATGAACAGGAGCAAGGAACGCCTGATTGAAATTACGGCGGACGGCGTGGTGGAGGATGACGAGCTGGGGGATTTTGTTTTTATTCAGAAAGAGCTGGAGCGCATTTCCGTCACGGTGGAAACCCTGCAGCTTTGGGCGGAACAAATGCTGGCCACCGGAGCCATTGATGCACAGCAGTATCGTTTATGCAGGGAGCGGGCGGACAGAGAGGAAGATTGATCCGGCATACTTGCTGCGCAGGGAGAAATACACAGCTTTAATTTGCGGATTTTGTCATGGTGCACGCAAAAGGCCCGTGATAAAATAGCAGCATAAGAAAAGACAGTGTCTTTTGATATGTGCTGCAGCGAGGTGATACCGATGGATGCAAGGGCGCGGATTTTAGCCATCCGGCTGATGGAAGCGCTTCGAAAAACGCCCGGCTATACCCGATTGCTGGGTGTCGAGGTGGTTTGGAAAAAAACAGGCTGAGGGCTGTTTCACCTCCCGTTTTGCAGACAATCGGAAACAGATCTACAAAATTGAGAGAGGGGACTATGAGATGGGTGTGTATGATGACAGGCTCAGGGAACTGCTGGCTCAATGCGCCAGAAAAAAGAAGCTGGAAGCTGCGGCGTCGGAGCTGCGCAAGCAGCGGGAAACCTATGCCGTTCGGGCACGGGAGCTGGAGCGGATGTTCCGGGATGAGCAGGAGGATGTAGACCGTTTGGAAGGCCGCAGCCTTTCGGCTTTTTTCTACAGGGTGACCGGCAGAATGGAGGAAAAGCTGGCCGCGGAAAAACAGGAAGCCTATGCCGCACGGGTCAAATATGATGCCGTGGCCAGAGAGCTTTCCGGAATCAAAGAAGATTTGCACCGGTGCACGGAGGAGCTGGATTCGCTGCGGGGGTGCGAAGAACGGTATGCCGCTGTATTGCAGGAGAAGACCCGGGCAGTCAAGGCGGCCGGCGGAAGCACGGCAGAGAAAATCCTGCGTCTTGAAGAACAGCTGACCCGCCTGAGCAGCCGGGAGAGAGAAGCGGAGGAAGCGTTCGCCGCCGGGCAGGCTGCGCTGGGCATTGTGGATCGCATGGAAGACGATCTTGGCAGTGCAGAAGACTGGGGTACATGGGATCTTGCGGGCGGCGGGGTGATCAGCGGGCTTGCCAAGTACAGCCACCTGGACAAGGTTCAGGCCTGTGTGGAAGAGCTCCAGTCCCAGCTGCGCCGGTTTAAAACTGAGCTTGCGGATGTCTTGGTGGATGCGGACATCCAGCTTGGCACCGATGGCTTTTTGCGGGCAGCCGATTATATTTTTGACGGCATTTTTGTCGATTGGACCGTGCTGAACCGCATCCACCGGACGCAGGAACAGCTGCAGTGCACCCGTGACCAGATTTGCAGCGTGCAGGATAGGCTGCGGGCGCAGATGGAGCGGACCCGCATGGAAACAGAGGAAACACAGCGGGAGATAGCAGAGCTGGTGGGCAGGGTGCCCCTGTAAACAAAGGAGAATTACATGAACTTTACCATAGAACATCTTTCCAAAAGCTTTGATAAAAAAGAGGTATTAAAGGACATCAGCTTTACATTCGGGGAAGGGAAAATTTACGGTCTGCTGGGCCGCAACGGCGCAGGTAAGACCACTTTGTTCAACTGCCTGAACCGGGATATCAAAGCAGACAGCGGAACTTTTTACCTGGTGGAGGATGGCGTTCGCCGTGCGGTGGAAGCGGAGGATATCGGCTATGTGCTTTCCACGCCCACCGTGCCGGAGTTTCTCACCGGGCGGGAGTTTTTAAAGTTTTTTATGGATATCAACGAACAGTCCATAGAAAACCCCAAATCGCTGGACGAATACTTCGGGCTGATGAGCATTGCGCCGGAGGATCGCGACAAGCTGCTCAAAGACTACTCACACGGCATGAAAAACAAAATGCAGATGCTCATCAATATCATTGCAAACCCCAAAATCCT
>CANUCM010000176.1 GCA_947856675.1 uncultured Clostridia bacterium
CGGGCCTCGTCGCGGGCCATCTCATGGACGGTGTCGTGGATGGCGTCCAGGTTGTGCTGCTTGGCAAGCTTGGCCAGCTCGAACTTTCCGGCGGTCGCGCCGTTTTCGGCCTCGACGCGCAGCTCAAGGTTCTTCTTGGTGGAGTCGGTCACAACTTCGCCCAGCAGCTCGGCAAACTTTGCAGCGTGCTCGGCTTCCTCATAGGCGGCCTTCTCCCAGTACAGGCCGATCTCGGGATAGCCCTCACGGTGTGCCACGCGGGCCATGGCCAGATACATGCCAACCTCGGTGCACTCGCCCGTAAAGTTCATGCGCAGGCCTTCAATGATCTCTGCCGGGGCGCCGGAAGCCACACCGACAACGTGCTCGGCAGCCCAGCTCTTCTCACCCGACTGCTCTACAAACTTTTCCTTCGGAGCCTTGCACTGGGGGCAGAAATCGGGGGCTTCGTTACCCTCGTGAACATAACCGCAAACGCTGCAAACAAACTTTTTCATGATAGTTCCTCCTAATTTTTGAATGATGTCATTTTAATCTGATCAAGCTCTGTGCGGAGCTTGGTGCTCACTTCGTCGAAGATCTGCCGGAAACGGCAGGTTTCCTTATTTGCAACCCGGGTGCAGTCAAACTCGCCGTTCAGGCAGTGGGAAATCTCAAACGGACCGTCAATGCACTCGATAATCTGCGCCAGGGAAAGCTCGTCCGGAGAACGCAGCAGCCGGTAGCCGCCCGCCGCGCCCTTCTGCGCGGTCACAATCCCCTGTGCCGAAAGTTTGCGCAAAATCTTCAGCGCAAAACGCAGCGTGACGCCGGTTTTTTCTGATATTTCACTGGCCGGAACCACGCCCGGGCTGCACATCAGCACATACACGATGCGCACAGCATAATCCGCTTCGCGCGTAATTTTCATTGTTTCGGCATCTCCTTTTCTCTACAATTTTAGTATACATTACTGTTTTCGTTTTGTCAACTGTTTTTTTGTCCGGAAATAAAAAAACCCGCACAGTCTGGCTGTGCGGGCCTGCTTATTCTTCTGCGCGCCGGGGCTACACAATGCGGACCGTTTTCATTTCTGCGGTCACGCCCTTTTGGGAGTTTTCCACGATGCGATCCACCACATCCATCCCCTCTGTTACACGGCCGAAAGCTGCGTACTGGCCGTCAAGATGGGGGGCGTCCTCCACCATGATAAAAAATTGGCTGCCTGCCGAATCATACGCCTGGGCACGCGCCATGGACAAAACACCGCGGGTGTGTTTCAGATCGTTTTTGACCCCATTGGCGCGGAACTCACCCTTGATCTGATAGCCCGGGCCACCCATGCCGGTACCCGTCGGATCTCCGCCCTGAATGACAAAGCCGGGTACGACCCTGTGGAAAATCACTCCGTCATAAAATCCTTTTTCCACAAGCTCCACAAAGTTTTTTACCGAAATGGGCGCCACGTCAGGATACAGCTCCAGCGCAATCACGCCTCCGTCTGTCAGTTCAATCCGGGCATTGATTGTTTTCATGGTTTTTCCCCTCGTTTTCCATTGATTTTCCATATTGGATATTTTATTGTACCACACTGCCGCGCCGGGCGCAAGGCAGCGCAGGCTCCTCCTCCATCTCCGTCATATGATTCCAATATCGCTTGGGCATATGCGTTGCACGGCACCGCGGATTATAGCGCCCTTCGATGCTGACTGCGCGGTAAAATTTCTTCCACAGGGCGCGCCACTGCTCTTCCTGCGCTCCGGGCGGCGGAAATACCGCACGGCCGCGGGCCACGTTCCATCGCCCGTTTTCACACCACAAAAGCAGCCCGTGCGTGTCGTCATAAATTACAATGCGCTCACCGGGAAACCGGCGGGAAAAATGTGCGCCCAGGCGATGCAGCACCTGGTGTTTCGGCGATATCACCGACGTCAGCACCCCGGCATGCTCTGTAAAACGCACAAACCCCGTAAGCAGGTGCGCTTCACTGCGCAGCGCCTGCACCTCCGCTCTCAGCTGCGCCACCGAGCGATCCCCATGCGCTGAAGCGGCCAGTGCTCCCAAACGGCACGCCAGCCGCAGCAAATGGACAATGTGCATTTCTTTTTCCGGAAGATCGGTCAAAAACCCTTCCCGTGCCAGCCCGTACACCTCTTTGCCCAAATCACGGCGCAGCCACGTTTCCACGCGGCCGGCACGCCCCGGGTCGGTGTCTATCCGGCGTGCCGGATACAGGCTTTGCTGTTCCGCCTCGCCGCTTTGGATTCCCGCCGGCACTTCGCGGCGCTCAAAACAGGCAAACACACAGCACAAAAAGCCTCTCCAGGTTCCGTCGTAGCAGTATACTTCTTCGCTCCGCTTCATGATGTGATACACCTCATCAGCTCTTCATCCCCCACCTCAAACAGCGACAGCTGCTGACTGCCTGAAAGCATGGCCAGACTGCGGTCGGACAGAAGCTCCAGCGCGACCTGCCCCGCGCCGTGCACCGTTTTCTGCGCCGTTTTGCCCTGGCAGGTAATAAAATACCGCGCGCGCTTCATCACCACGCCAATCCTGCGCAGCGAGTCAAAATCCAGCGAATGCACCCGCCGCGCACTGACAATGCGCTGGGCGCTGCGCACGCCCACGCCGGGAACGCGCAGGAGCATATCATAGGACGCGCGGTTGACTTCCACCGGAAACAGCTCCGGATGCCTCAGCGCCCAGCTGCACTTCGGATCAACCAGCGGGTTGAGATTGGGCTGTTTTTCATCGATGATTTCCTTCACATCAAAACGGTAAAAACGCAGCAGCCAGTCGGCCTGGTACAGCCTGTGCTCCCGAAGCAGCGGCGGGCGGGTATTGACAGCCGGCAAATTCTCACCCTCGTTGACCGGCATGTACGCAGAAAAAAATACCCGGCGAAGCCCGTACTTTTTATAAAGCCCCGCCGACAGCGCCAGGATTTGATAGTCCGTTTCCGGCGTAGCCCCTATGATCATCTGGGTGCTCTGCCCGGCAGGAACAAACCTCGGTGCACCCCGGTAACGCACAACATCGCCGCGGTTTTCTTCAATTCCTCTTGCAATCAGCGCCATCGGCTCCAAAATCCCGGCCTTTTCCTTTTGCGGCGCCAGCAGCCGAAGGCTTTTCTGCGACGGCAGCTCAATATTGACGCTCATGCGATCGGCCAAAAGCCCGAGCGCCCGTGTCAGCCGCTCGTCCGCCCCGGGTATGCCCTTGACGTGAATATATCCGCCAAAACGGTACTCCCTGCGAAGGATGTGCAGCACCCGGAGCATCTGTTCGCAGGTGTAATCCGGTGTTTTGCACACCGCGGACGACAAAAACAGCCCTTCTATATAGTTGCGCCGGTAAAACTGCATGGTCAAATCGGCCAGCTCCCGCGGCGTGAACGAAGCCCGGGGCCCGTCGTTGCTCCTGCGGTTGACACAGTATGCACAGTCATACGCGCAGGCATTGCTCAGCAGCACCTTCAGCAGCGTAATGCACCGCCCGTCTGCCGAAAAACTGTGGCACAGTCCCCCTGTCACCACGCTCCCGATCCCTGCTTCCCGGCCGGCCTGCCGCGCCCCGCTCGATGTACAGGCCGCGTCATATTTTGCCGCGTCGGTCAGAATTTCCAGCTTGCGCATCAACTCCACAGCACAGCCCTCCCGCATAAAACAGAACGTTTGTTCTGTTTTATTATACCGCCGCACTCTCCCGATGTAAAGAGGAAAAATCGAACATTTTCTTGCATAAAAAAACCGCGGAAGCTGTGCTTCCGCGGTTTCCCGTGCACTGTATTGCTTAATAGTTCTTGGCCTGGATCTGGAAGAACGCCTTGGGGTGATCACACACCGGGCACACTTCGGGCGCCGCCTTGCCGACATGGATGTGTCCGCAGTTGGAGCACTGCCAGACCTGCTCGCCTTCCTTGACAAAGACGTGGCCGGTTTCCACGTTGCTCAGCAGAGCGTTGTAGCGCTCCTCATGCTCTTTTTCGATTTTGCCCACGGCCTCAAACAGGTAGGCGATTTTGTCAAAGCCCTCTTCCTTGGCGGTTTTGGCAAACTCGGCATACATCTCGGTCCACTCATAGTTTTCGCCGGCCGCCGCATCCTTCAGGTTGGCCACTGTGTCCGGCATGCCGTCATGCAGCAGCTTAAACCAGATTTTTGCATGCTCTTTCTCGTTGTCAGCTGTTTCCAGGAAAATGCGCGCGATCTGCTCATAGCCGTCCTTTTTGGCTTTGGAGGCATAATAGGTGTACTTGTTCCGGGCCTGCGACTCTCCTGCGAATGCGGCCATCAGATTGGCCTCGGTCTTGCTGCCTTTCAGATTCATTATTCATTCTCCTTTATTTGTTTTTGTACACAGTCTTTACACAAACCATGTATGATTAGCTCATATCCCTGGATCTCCAAACCGGACTCCCGGCCCACTTGCCGGATTTGCTTTCCCAGTTCGGGCAGTTGTATGTCTGCAACGCAGCCGCAGCCGCTGCACAGCAGGTGGTAATGCTCTGCAAGCGTTCCGTCAAAGCGATCGCTGCCGTCGCTCACCCCGATTTTCCGAATGGCGCCGCATTCCACCAGCCGCCCCAGATTCCGGTATACTGTGCCCAGGCTGATATCAGGGCACTGCTTCCGCACCGTCTGGTATACCGTGTCGGCCGTGGGATGTTCGCTGCTTTCAATCACCGCCCGGTACACCAGCTCCCTCTGCCGGGAATATTTTCCCGGCAGAAGATCCCTGTCACGCGGGGCGGAACTTGCTCTTTGGCACGCCGCAGACGGGGCAGACATAGTCAGACGGTTCATTTTCCAGACTTCCTTCATGGACATATCCGCAGACGGTGCAGACATAATTGCTCGGTGTGCTCACAGGCTGATTCTCCTTTACTTCTTTCTGGTAGGTCGGAGCTTTGGCAGGCGCCTTGCCCTTAATGACTTTATGATAGTATTCATACGTCATGGGCGGCAGATCTTTGCCCTGAACGGCATCGACAACCTCGGCAAAAAACACCGTGTGCGTCCCCATATCATGGCTGCCTTTTACCCGGCATACAAACCCGGCGCACGTGTTGTCCTGCACGATGGGAACACCCTGCACCAGCTCGTGGCTGCACACCGAATACTTGTCATATTCCTTGCTGCTTCGGAAGCCAAACACCGAAACCACCGGGGCCGGCGTCTGCTCACTGAGCACCGAAATGCCAAAGAGCCCGGTTTTCTCGATCACTGCATGCGTATAGTTATCCTTGTTCACGCTGATGGCCAGAGTGACCGGCTCTGCCGTGATCTGCATGCAGGTGTTGATGACGCAGCCTACAGGCCTTTGCCCGTCCATCGCACCGACAATATACATGCCGTAGCTGATGCGATACAGCGCCGTCATATCCATAAGCATCCCTCCAAAACAATAATGATTATCATTTCTATATGCAGAATAGCACATTTCTGCGGCCTTGTCAACAGTATTTCCCAAAAAAGCAAAAAAACTCCGGCATACGGAGCTTTTTTGCTGTTCAGACCAGCTGGGGAATGCTGAGATCGTGTGTAAAGACCTCGCCGTCCACAATGGTGTGCAGGCACGAGGTATAATTGCTGAACGGATCGCCGTTCCACACGGCGATGTCGGCGTCTTTGCCGGCTTCCAGTGTTCCGATGCGGGACTCAAGCCCCAAAAGCCGCGCGGGGTTGATGGTGACCGCCCGCAGCGCGTCCTCATATTTCAGTCCGCTGCGGATGCACAGCCCGACATGTACCGGCAGCAGCTTGCTCAGGCTGGCAGCGTCTTCCGTCAGGCAAATGGTTACGCCGGCCTGCGTCAAAATGGCCGGTGTCGACAGATTGCGTTCCCACAGCTCCTGCTTGTACGGGCCGGAAACCAGCGGGCCGACAACGCATACGACGCCTTTTTCCGCCAGCTTTTCCGCCAGCTTATACCCCTCCGTCGCGTGCTCCAGTGAATATTTCAGGCCAAACTCCTCGGCGATGCGCATGGCTGTTGCCATATCATCGGCGCGGTGGCAGTGAATCCGGCACATCATTTCGCCGCGAATCACAGGGACCAGCGCTTCCATACGGAAGTCGCGCCGCGGCATGGGCGCGCCCCGCTCCTGTGCCGCACGCAGCTCTTCGGAATACTCGCGCGCTTTAAACAGTGTTTCGCGCAGCACGCCCGCCGTGCCCATGCGCGTTTTGATTTTATCCCTGGACCGGTAACAGCCCCGAGGGTTCTCCCCCAGCGCCATTTTCATGACGCGCGTGCCGGGGATCACCATGTCATCCACTGTTGCGCGCGGCGCGGTTTTCAGGGTAAAGCCTTCTCCGCCTATCACGTTGGCCGAGCCGGGCAGCACGCAGCAGGTGGTAAAGCCGCCGCGCAGCGCCCACTGGAAGGAAATGTTGCACGGATCCACAGCATCCAGTGCACGCACATGCGCCGTCACCGGGTCAACCGATTCGTTTCCGTCACCGGGCTCTTCCCGCGTGCGCGGCTCACTCATCACCGCAAGATGCGAATGGGCCTCCACAAAGCCCGGCGTTACCCAGCACCCCTGCGCGTCTATCACCCGCGCCTCCTCGGGCACGGACACATCCGCCTGAGCTCCGACCTGGCTTATGACCCCGTCCCGTGCCAGTACGGTTCCCTTTTCCCACGTATTGCCCGCGCCGTCGAGCACCTTTCCGTTCACCACTGCAAGCACCATTTGCCGAACCTTCGCTTTCTCTGCATTTTTTCCGCCGCCGGCCGCTGTCAATACACCCCTGCTTCCGTGCAGCCGGATTCCGGCGGATCCTTTTAAAACATTATCGCACAAAAGCCCCCTGGATGGCAAGAGATAAAATTATATGCTTTGCACAGGCATATGCGCGTTTCCCGCTTTCTTACAATTTGTTGAAGGTTTCCAGACATTTCTTGTCTTTCCTCAGGCCGCTGTGTATGATAATA
>CANUCM010000177.1 GCA_947856675.1 uncultured Clostridia bacterium
CTTGCGTTGCACCTCCTTGAATGAATGTGGTAAAATTGGGCGCAATGCCCTCCCACCCCAGAGCGCGCGCCCTGGGTGTAAACGCGCGGAATGCTGGTTATTTTTCCAGCGCAGCCACCTGGCCGAACCTGAGCTCGACCGGGGTCTCGCGGCCAAACATGGAAACCGTCACGCGCACGGTTTCAGAAGCGAGCACAATCTCGTCGACCACGCCGATAAAGCCCTCCAGCGGGCCGTCAATGATTTTGACGTTGTCGCCCACCTGGTACGAAAGCTGGATCTCCCGCTTTTCCATACCCAGCGCCGCCACTTCCTCGTCGGTCAGGGGCACGGGCTTGGAACCGGGGCCGACAAAGCTCGTCACGCCGCGCGTGTTGCGCACGACATACCAGCTCTCATCAGTCATGATCATCTTGACCAGGACGTAGCCGGGAAAAATCTTGCGCTCAACCTGCTTGGGACCGCTGTCGCGGATCTCCGTCACCGTTTCCATGGGCACGCGGATGTCGAGAAACAAATTCTCGAGCCTGCGGTTTTCCACCGTTTTCTGGATGGTGGCCGCCACCTTGTTCTCATACCCTGAGTAGGTGTGCACCACATACCATCTTGCTTTATCTGACATAATTTGCTCCTGTCCGCCCGGCTTTACAGCAGATCGATGATAAGCCCGCGGATAAAGCCGAACGCCGTGTCAAGCAGCGCCACAAACAGGCCGATGACGACAATGCACACGATGACAACCAGCGTGTTGTTCAGCACCTGCTTGCCCGTGGGCCACACGACCTTCTTGCTCTCGCTTCGCAGATCGCGCAGCCATTTGCTGATGCGCCGCACTGCCCGGACAAGAATGTTGGGCCGGGCTTCCTTTTTCTTTTCAGCCTTTACGGGCTTGTCAGAAGGAGTCTTGTTCTCCTCTGCGGGGGTCTGGTTAAGGTTCTTGTCCTGTTCAGCCATCAAGCTGCACCTCACTTTCCGACTTCATTGTTACTTGGTCTCCCTGTGCAAGGTGTGCTTTTTGCAGAACGGGCAGTATTTTTTCATTTCCAGGCGATCGGGGTCGTTCTTCTTGTTTTTCATGCTGTCGTAGTTGCGCTGTTTGCATTCGGTACACGCCAACGTAATCTTAACGCGCATTTTTCGGCACCTCCTTTAATTAATTGCCTCCCTGACACAGGGCGCAAAAGCACCGCCCAGACCCTCCCCCTGGAAAGGAGCGCCCGCGCCGGTGCCGCCATATGCGGATTTTACTGTCTTTTTCCGGACAATAAAAAAGACCCTGACAGGTAGAATAAGAATATCACAATCTCCCGTCAAGGTCAAGCCTTTTTTGCGCCTTTTCCGCGCCTTTTTCAGTATTTTAAAACGTAATAAATGACATAAACCCAGCTCAGAAGCCCGTGTACGATGGCCCAGCCCACCGACCGCCACGCCGTGTAGCTGATGACCATGGCAAGTGCGCTTCCAAAGGTAATGCCGCTTTTGACCGTTTTTGCAAACGGCGAATTTCTCTCTCTCATAGCTGCCCTCCTTTACGTTCCAAAGCCGGCGCCGTTTTTCGGTACGACGGGTGCAAAAGCCCGGTCGGCGGATAATACACATCGCCAACATAGCAAAAGCCCAGGCGCGTGATCAGCCGGCGCGAACGCTCGTTGCCGGGGTGGTGCCCGGCGGATATCCCGCGCAGGCCCAGCTGCTCAAAGGCGTAGTCCATGACCGCACGCGCCGCCTCACTGCAAATCCCCCGGCCCCAGTACTGCGGAAGAAAATGCGCGCCCAGCTCCCAGCCGTCCTCGTCAAACCGGTGCAGCCCGCAGCATCCGGCCAGCTCCCCGCTTTCCAGCGCAAACACCGGCCAGTACTGCACCCCGTCGTCTTGCTGCGACTTTATCTCACTGCACAGCCGCTGCGACACCTGTTCGGGGCTGAAACGGCCCGACACGCACAAAAACCGCGTCACCCGGCTGTCGCCCCACAGCTGCTGCGCCAGCGCACCGTCCTGCGGCTGCCAGCGGGAAAAGCCCAGCCGCGGCGTCTGCATCCAATATGTCCTCATCTTTACTCCTCCGCCCAGCGCTCCGCACGCGAAACGGCCTTTTGCCATCCCAGAAGCAGCCTTTCCCGCGTGCCGCGCTCCATATGCGGCACAAAGCGGCAGTCGATTTCCGCAAGCGCCGCCGTTTCCTGCGCGCTGCGCCACACCCCGGCCGTCAGCCCCGCGAGCGCCGCCGCGCCCTTTGCCGTTGTTTCCCGGCAGAGCGGCCGCACGATCTCGCGGTCCAAAATGTCGGCCTGAAACTGCATCAAAAACCCGTTGGCCGAGGCGCCGCCGTCGACGCGCAGCGTGCTCAGCCGCGTTTTTGTGTCGCTCTCCATGGCGTGCAGCACATCCGCCGTCTGGTAGGCGATGGATTCCAGCGACGCGCGGATGAGGTGGCAGCGCCCCGCCCCGCGCGTCAGCCCGAACACCGCGCCCCGCGCGCGCATATCCCAGTGCGGCGCGCCCAGCCCCGTAAAGGCCGGGACTACATATACGCCTGCGCTGTCGGGCACCTTGCGCGCAAAATACTCGCTGTCCGCGGCGTCGGACAGCAGATCCATCTCGTCGCGCAGCCACTGTACCACAGCGCCGCCGACAAACACGCTGCCTTCCAGCGCATACTGCACCGCATCGCCGCACGTCGCCGCCAGCGTGCTCAAAAGCCCGCTCTGCGAACGGCACAGGGATGTCCCGGTGTTCATCAGCAGGAAACAGCCCGTGCCGTAGGTATTTTTTGCGTCTCCGGGGGCAAAGCAGCCCTGGCCGAA
>CANUCM010000178.1 GCA_947856675.1 uncultured Clostridia bacterium
CGCAGCGGGCAGCCGAGGAACATCAGCGCGCCCACCATGACGAAAAAGCCCAGCACAAACCGGGTGACAGGCGACGAGCCGCCCCGGACCTTGAACTCCCGGCCCGCCACCGACATGATAAGCGCGCCCAGCACAAGGCCGATGATCTCAGGTCTTGCATACTGCACGATTTCTGCCTGGTGCAGCTTGAGCGCCCCCGCCGTGTCGCGCAGGAAGCACGCAATGCAGAAGCCCATGTTGCCCGGGTTGCCGCAGCGCACCAAAACCACGGAAATCGCGCCGATAAAAAGCCCCGTCAGCACCATCCACAGTGTCTGTTTGTTTTTCATATGTACTCCCCTTTTTGGCAGAGTGCACTCTGCCTTTCTTTTCACATTTCATTCTACCCACACGTTCACAATTTGTACAATATTTTTTATCGATTTCACCATTTATTTCTATTGTTTTTATCGATACATGTAGAAAAGGCTTTCTGTTTTCGATATACTTTATATATTCGGTGTATTTTAATTTTCGATAAAGAGGGAAGTCTGCCATGTCCATTTATTTTGACAACGGAAGCACGTCCTTTCCCAAAGCGCCCGGCGTGGGCGAGGCCGTTGCCGGCCTGATAGCCGGCGGCGCCTTCAACATCAACCGCGGCGGCTACGCCGGCGCCTATGAAGTGGCCGGGACGGTGTACGAAACCCGCGAAATGCTGGCCCAGCTTTTTTCCTTCTCCGGCGAGTGCAAGAACGTCGTGTTCATGCCCAGCGTCACCTACGCGCTCAACACCGTACTCAAGGGCTTTCTGCGCCCGGGCGACCATGTCGTCACCACCAGCATGGAACACAACGCCGTCATGCGCCCGCTGGTGCAGCTGGCTCACACCGGCGTGCTGTTTGACGCCGCCGGGGCCGACTGCCGCGGCGTGCTCGACCCCGACGCGCTCGAAGCGCTCATTACGCCGCGCACCCGCGCCGTCGTGGTCACGGCCGCTTCCAACGTGTGCGGCACCCTCATGCCGCTGCGCGACATCGCCGAAATCTGCTCGCGCCGCCATGTGCGCCTGATTGTCGACAGCGCGCAGGCCGCCGGGCTGTTCCCCCTGTCCATGGACGAGCTGGGCGCCGACGCTCTGACCTTTACCGGCCACAAAAGCCTGCTGGGCCCGCAGGGCATCGGCGGCATGATTGTGCGCCCCGATTTTGCAGGCGAAATCGAGCCCGTTATCAGCGGCGGCACCGGCAGCATGTCCGACAGCGAGGAGGTCCCGCCGTTTTTGCCCGACCGCTTTGAGCCCGGCACCCTCAACCTGCCCGGCATCATCGGCCTGCACTGCGCTTTGCGCTTTGTGCAGAGCACCGGCATCGACGCGCTGCGAAACCATGACATCGCGCTGACCGGGCGCTTTCTTAAGGGCGTGCGCACGCTGCCCGGCGTGCGCGCCGTCGGCCTGCCCGGCACAGAGGGCCGCGCGCCCATTGTTTCCCTCGATTTTACCGGCCGGGACAACGCCGCCGTGTCCTTTACGCTGGACAGCGAGTACGGCATCATGACGCGCTGCGGCCTGCACTGCGCCCCCCGCGCCCACAAAACCCTCGGCACGTTCCCGCACGGCACGGTGCGTTTCGCCTTCGGCTACGGCAACACGGAAGCCGAGGTCGACACCTGCCTTGACGTGCTGCGCCGCATCGTGCAGGCATAAAAAAAGTCCGCTTTCGCGGACTTTTTCCCGTGTTTTTACCGGACGGTAACCAGCTTTTCGCCCGGGCCCTGCACCTCGCCGACCACGGCGCCGTGCACGCCCTCGGCCTCAAGCCGCCGTACAAGCTCCTGCGCGCGCGCGCCCTCCACCGAGATGAGCAGCCCGCCCGACGTCTGCGGGTCGTACAGCACATCGGACACCTCCTGCAAAACGCCGGCGCCCATATCGATGCTGTCCTCGACAAAGGCCATGTTGCGGTAAGCGCCCGCCGGGATAATGCCGTCGCGCGCAAGCTCCCGCACGCCCGGAAGAATGGGCACGCTGCCCGCATCGACCGCCACGGATACCCCGCTGCCCCGCGCAAGCTCGCACAGGTGCCCCAAAAAGCCAAAGCCCGTCACATCGGTGCACGCGCTGGGGTGCACCGGCATCATGGCGCGCTGCGCGGCGCGGTTGAGCTGGGTCATCACGGCGATCATGCCGCGCGTTTGCTGCCCGTCCAGCAGATCGGCCATGGCCGCCGTCGTCAGAATCCCCGTGCCCAGCGGCTTGGTCAGCACCAGCTTGTCCCCCGGCCGCGCGCGGTCGTTGCGCAGAATGTCGCGCGGATGTACATACCCCGTGACGCACAGCCCGTACTTGGGCTCGCTGTCCTCTATGGAGTGGCCGCCCGCTATCACCGCCCCGGACTCGCGGATTTTTTCGGCGCCGCCCTCCAGAATGGCACGCACCGTCTGCAGATCCAGGCAGGAGGGGAAGCAGATAAGATTCATGGCCAGGCTGGGCTGCCCGCCCATGGCGTAAATGTCGCTCAGGGAATTGGCCGCCGCAATCTGCCCGAAGGCATACGGGTCATCCACTATCGGCGGGAAAAAGTCGACGGTGTGGATGGCCGCCAAATCGTCACGCAGCAGGTATACCGCCGCGTCGTCACTTGAATCAAAGCCGACAATCAGCCGCTCGTCCTGCACGCGCGGCAGGCCCGACAATATTTCACTCAGGACCCCCGGTCCTATCTTTGCCCCTCAGCCGCCCGCCTTGGCCATTTGCGTCAAACGCTGTTTTTCTGCCATGACCCGGCCTCCTTTCCCGTTGTTTTCTGCATCATCATACCGTATTCACACAAAAAGCGCAAGAGCTATTTTCACCTTAAAAAGGAGAATGTTTGCATGCACTTCAAACAAATCGAAGCCTTTGTCAACGTCATTCGCTGCAAGAGCTTTTCCAAGGCCGCCGAAGCCATCTACCTGTCGCAGCCCACCATCAGCGCCCACATCAGCTCCCTTGAAAGCGAGCTGGGCGTCTGCCTCATTGTGCGCTCGACCAAGGAAGTCTATCCTTCAGCCGCCGGACGCATTTTTTACCAGCACGCGCTGGAAATGCTCCGGCTGCGCGAGCGCGCCGTGCTTGAAGTGCAGAGCTACGCCACCGAGGTGCGCGGCGAGCTCGACATCGCCGCATCCACCGTGCCGTCCCAGTATATCATCCCCGACCTTCTGCCCCAGCTCGTCGAAAAATATTCCAAGGTCTTTTTCTCCGTGCGCCAGTATGACAGCAGCGAGGTCGTCGGACGCATCGTCGACATGGACGCCGAAGTGGGCATGACAGGCACCGCCCCCGACAAAAGCGCCTGCGCTTTTGAGCCGTTTCTGGCCGACCGCCTGGTGCTCATCGCCCCCAACACCCCCACATACCGCAGCATGTCCTCCCTGACCCCCGCCGCCGTGCGCAGCCTGCCCTTTATCACGCGCGAAAGCGGCTCGGGTACCCGCCGCGAAGCCGAGGAATATCTGCTCGGCGCCGGCATCGACCCCAAAAGCCTGCGCACCGTCGCCCAGCTGCAAAGCACCGAAAGCATCAAGCAGGCCGTCAAAAACGGCCTGGGCGTTTCGGTCATCTCCCGCCTTGCCGTCGAGGACTTCCTTGCCTCCGGCGACGTGCTCGCCCTGCCCCTCAAAAGCACCCACCCGCAGCGCAGCTTTTACCTGGTCTATCACAAAAAACGCCCGCTGTCCCCCGCCGCCGAGGTCTTTATCCGCGAGGTCCGCTCGCGCTTCGGCATAAAAAAGCCTTCGGAAACGCCGGCTGAACCGGCCGATTCCGAAAACTAAACGCAAATAATGTCGTTTTTTATACTTTAAGTACGATGTAATGTTGGGCAGCCGCGCCGGCCACGGCCTGTGCGGCTGCCCGTGTCTGTCATTTGCCGATGATCTGGCCCAGCTCATCGGCCATGCCGTTGACCGTCTGCATGGCGCGGTGCGCCTGCTTCTGCACCGCGCGGCGCGCACGGGCGTCGGTCATGCTCATGGCCGCGACGCTGAGCGCGGCGCCCGCCATCATGCCGAGCGCCATGGTCGCGGCAAAGCCTTTTCCTTTTGCCATGGGTTCACTCCTCCTTGCCTTGTTTAGTGTGTCCGTCTTTCGGGGCATTATGCCGCGCGTTGTTGCGCCGGGTCGGGCGATATGGTATAATTTATCGCAGAAGAAACCGGTATTTTTTGGGCGGCGCCCCGGCTTCTCCGGGGGTGCTGCACCGCCGTTTTATACGCTTGACATTGAGGTGTTTTTATGAATCTGCTGATTGAAAATGCCAGGCTGCTCAGCCTGCGCGACGGGCTGGACTGCCCCGGCAGCGTGCGTGTGGAAAACGGGCGCATTGCCGCCGTCGGCCCCGGCGCCGAACGGGGCGCCGAGGGTTTTCCCCGGCTCGACGCCAAAGGATTGTGCCTTGCCCCCGGCCTTGTCGACCTGTACGCCCGCGTGACCGAGCCTTCCATGCCCGGCCGCGAAAGCGCCATCAGCCTGTCGCGCGCCGCCGCCGCGGGCGGCTATACCACGGTGTGCGCCCATTTCGGCGCCTGCACCCCGCAGCAGATCACGGATTTTTGCGAGCGCAGCCAGTACGCCAGCTGCGAGCTTCGCCCCGCCGCGCGCATCAGCTCGGAAAAAGGCGAGCTTTTGCCCTTTTTTGACCTCAAGCTGGCCGGCGCCTCGCTCTTTTACAACGAAGAGGGCGTCGGCAACCCGCTGCTCATGCGCGACGCGCTGTTCCGCGCCAAAAAGCACGACGTGCTGCTGCTTTCACGCTGCCGTGAACCGCGCCTGTGCGGTGAAAGCTACATCCGCGAAGGCGCTTTTTCCCGCATGATGGAGGTGCAGGGCATCCCCGCCTCGGCGGAAACCGTCATGGCCGCGCGCGATCTGGTTTTGTCGCACGAAACCGGCGTTCCCGTTCACCTGGCCCACGTCAGCACCGCCGCCACGGTGCGCCTCATCGCCGAGGCCAAACGCCAGGGCGTTGCCGTGACCTGCTCGACCGAGCCGCACTACCTGGCGCTGACCGCTTCCGAGCTCAAGTCCTTCAGCCCGCGCTTCAAGCTCGATCCGCCGCTGGGCAACCCCGAGGACGTACAGGCCCTGCGCGAAGGCGTCAAATCGGGCGTCATCGACTGCATCGCCTCCGGCCACATCCCCGTGCCCGACGCCGACAAAAACCACTCGCTGCTGCGCGCCGCCTGCGGCGCATCCTCCCTCGAAACCGCTTTGGCCGTCAGCGTGCAGGCACTGTACCACTCCGGCGAAATGCCGCTGGCCGCCGTACTCGACCGGCTGTCGGCCGGCGCACGGCTGCTCGGCCTCGACAGCCGCATCGGCCGCCTGCAGCCCGGCTTCGACGCCGACTTTGTGCTCTTTGACCCCGACGCCGAATGGCTGTGCAGCGGCGCGCAGTTCGCCTCGCGCGGCCGCAGCACCCCCTTCGAAGGCCGCACCCTGCGCACCCGCGTGCTCTACACCATCAAGGCCGGCCGAATCGTGCTCGACAACGGCCAGCTGCGCTGATTTTTTTGAAAACCCTTTGCTATTTTCCCGCCTTTGTGGTATACTACTGTATCATCTGACGGAAGGAGATTGTTTATGAAAAAGCTGCTAGGGTGGCTCGCCGCCATTTCCGCCGTTTCGGCCCTTCTCGTATTTGTCTTTTACTTTTTCAAGGTCAATCCCAAGTATTGCCCCTGCTGCAAGGAAGATATCGAAGAAGATTTTGCCGACTGATTTTTCCCGGCTTTGATAACCGTCCCGGCGGACAGGCCGTCCGCCGGGATGTGGCCCTGCCCCCTTTGCCGGCGCGGCCGCAAGTTTTTTTAAAAAAATCGCCAAAAGCCCTTTACAAAGCCCTTTGCTTTGTTGTATAATAATCAAGCGCCATACAGGGGTATAGCTCAGCCGGTAGAGCAGCGGTCTCCAAAACCGCGTGCCGAGGGTTCGATCCCTTCTGCCCCTGCCATACTTGGACAATGAAATAGATGTCCACCACGAAAAGCCCGTATTTACGGGCTTTTTTCGCATTATTCGGGCGAAATTTCAAGGCGTAAAACCGTAGATATATTTCAGCCGTTTTAGCCATCCGGAGGGATTTGAACTCTGTACAATTGAGTATTATCAAATAAATCGGCAGATTGGCAGCAAAGTTTGCTTCTGAGTTGCCGATTTTTTATTCAAAAATATATACAAAGTTAAGAGCAGTTTTTTGTTCGTTACGCTGAATTGATTGAAAAGATATTCTCAATTGATTCGGCTTTTTTCATTTAAGAATAAGAGGGAGTGATTCCAATTTGGCAGGTGTAAATCAAAACCGAATAGAGATTGTTAATGTAACGGTTGAGTTTTGAAAAAGATTTAGCTTTTAATTTGCTTAATTCTGCGACACCGCAAAACCGAATATGGTAAACGTAGTTTCTGCCGTTCCATCATTTACAGGGCGAATTTCAATCTCCATATCAATTACCTCGTCATATTCGGCTGCAACCATGGCGGCGGCGCCTCCCCATCCGAATTCTTCATTGGAATCAATGGTTTTTACCTGCTCACCATTGATATAAACGTCTACCGACCCCATCGTTTCATTATTGTTGGTTTTATATATCAGGAAAAATGCGCTTCCTCTTGCATTAAGCTTCATAGGCTCATTGCTGTCGGCGGCAGAGGAATTGTATATCCAGTATCCGGGGAAACCAAGACCGGTTGCTGTCGTTTCCGTGAAGGCTCCTATGTCTGTTAAAGTCAGTTCATCGCTTGAAGTAGTAAGCGTTACCATAGTTGCATTAACATAATTTGCGCCGTAAAGCGAATCTTCGGGTATCTCATATGGCTCTGCATCGGTGTTCTCCGCGGTGCTATACATATATTCAATGAATTCGCTGATAAGTCTGTGTCCGTCGGCGCTGGGGTGAGCAGTATCAACAGAGTGATCTTCCCACTTCATTCTGCCTTCATCAATCTCAGGCGTAATTGCATCAACCACGCTTATCATCGGAAGATCATAAAATCTGCCTACAATCTGCATTTGTTCCTGTGTGGAATAACCGTCAACGGTGCGATTGAATATCAGAACAACCGCAGGGTCATTTTCCTGCATAAGCACAGTTTTTATAAGCGATTCAAAAGAAGCCTTTGTAAATGTATCTTGAGCGTCATTTACGGCATATTCGATAAAAACAATATCCGGGTTATAAGTGAGAACATCCCGCTGTACACGGAGATTTCCCAGCGTGGAGGATGTGCCGCTAAGACCGGCGTTTACATATTCAACGTTATCTCCTGTGCCGTAGGTCTCGGCAAAATAGTCGTATGAAAGCTTTGCATAGCATCAGTCGGGACCTCCGGCATAGCCCTCGGTAATAGAGCCTCCTATGTAAGCAACAACGGTTTTTTCACCGCTTTTCGCTTGTTCAATTTTTGCCTTTATTCTTGATGGATTTCCTATTGATGTAAGAGAACGTTCTACCATGGCTGTGTGATATTCCTCCTCGGTCATAGTTGTTGATGTTGTTGATGTTGAAACTGTGGTATCCGATGCAGGTGCTTCTGAGCTTCCGGCTTCGCTTTCCTGCGTCGATGAGCAGCCTGTCATTACGGTAACAAGCGCTGCAAATATCATAATAATGGTCTTTTTCATAATGTTTAAGTAACGCCTCCTGTTGTTATTTTGTGATTTTATTATATATTCCGTCAACCTCAAAAGCAATACACTCGTGTGCTGTTTTTACTAAGATTTTGTGCTGAAAAAAGCACGGACATAAGCATAAAAGCCTGAGTCCGTGCTTTTTGTTTTTAAAAACATTTTCGGTATAAGGATGGCGTCAATCCAGTATAATTTTTGAACTGCCTCATAAAGTATACATCGTTGCTGTATCCGCATTTTTCAGCAATGTCCTTCACTGCGAAATCAGTGGTTGCAAGCAGCATTTTAGCATATTCTATGCGGCTTAAAATAATATCTTCAGTAACGCTGTTCCCAAATAGCTTTTTGTATGTATGCTGGAAATAAGAACGGCTCAGCATTGCTTGTTCGGCGAGATCATCAACAGAAAGGGTCATCGGATGAGTGCTGAATATCATAGAACGAATCTGCGTCAGTATGTAATAGCGCGCATCGTCCACATTTGCTCTTGAAATATCATTTCCCTCTGCTGCGCGACTCAGCTTTATGAGCAGCAGTCTGAGCTGTAAATCAAGGGCTTCGGATTTGTACTTTGCAGTGGAACTATGCTCAAAGCACAATCCTCTTATAAGCTTTGAATGCTCAGTTAAGCTGCCTGCATAAACAGGGACGTCAAGGGGAATGTTGTGCTCGGCAAAGAAATTCTTTTCATTCTCTTCAAGGCTGAAATGAATCCAGTCATTGTTGTATGTATCGCCTGCCGCCCCGTAATGCTGTGGACTTCCTATGTTATAGATAATAAAACTGTTCTCTTTGACTTTTTGCTTATCTCCGTTTATCGAAACAAATGCCGGAGTTTTAAACAGCAAAAGGAGATAGTTTCCCGAACCGTCGGGACGGTTAATCTCAAAATTACTCTCGTGAGAGTGGTTATAACCTATAAAGTTAATTGTCATTGGAATAACCTTTCTGTTAATGTATTTTTAATTATTATATCACCATATGATTTATAAGTCAATTTAACTTTTATTGTAAACTTAATACTTTTGATAATAATTGCAGTTGCTATAATCCTCTTTTGTGTGGTGATATATATGTAAATAGTAAGCGGCTGTCTTAAAATATATGAGTAATATAGTCATAAGTATGCCGTACTTTGCAACCGAGAGCTATTACAAGGACGTGGGCTTTACGGAAAAAGACCATATCCGTCTGCGAGATGCTCTGCTTGAAATAACGGGAAAGTTTCTGGTGTCATACAACGACTGCCCGGAGAT
>CANUCM010000179.1 GCA_947856675.1 uncultured Clostridia bacterium
GCGTGCGGCTTTCATGTGGAGCGTCTGGGTCCTGTGGTTCTGGGCGTCACGGGGCGCTCGGGCAGCGGAAAAAGCCTTCTCGCCGCCGAAGCTGAGGCCCTGGGCTTTGCGGTCATCAGCGCCGACCGCGTCTACGCCGAGCTTTTGCTTGAAAGCGCCGGGCTGCGGCAGGCCCTGGCGCAGGCCTTTCCCGAGCAGGCGCCGGACGGCGTGCCCGACCGCCGCGCCCTGGCGCAGGCGGTGTTTTCCGACAGCGGCGCGCGGCGCCGGCTCAACGCCGTCACCCACCCCTTTGTCGCGCGCGAAATCCGCCGGCGCATCGATAGGCTTTGCTCCCAGGACGGGAGAGCCGTGCTGCTCGACGTGCCGCTTTTGTTTGAAAGCGGGCTCGACCGCGCCTGCACGGCCACCTGCGCCGTGCTCGCCCCGCCCGAGGTGTCCTGCCGGCGCATCATCCTGCGCGACGGCCTGACGCCCGAGCAGGCCCGCCTGCGGCTGAGCGCCCAGCCCGGCGACGGGTTTTACCGCGCGCGCTGCGACGTTTTGCTGCAAAACGACGGCGACGCACGCGATTTTGCCCAAAAAGCCCGCGATTTTTTAAAAAAATATGGAAAATAGCCCTTTGGTATAAAAAACACCCCCGCACGCACAATAATGCGCGGGGGTGTTTTTTTATGTCAGACGAGCACGAGCGGCCGGACGGCGCGCCGTCCGAAAACGCCGACGAAATTGAAAAAACCGGTTCCGCGACGCTGCAGACAGGGCATTCTTCCATCCACTGCCTGACCATTATCGGGCAGATAGAGGGGCACCAGGTACTGCCCCCGCAAAACAAAACGACCAAATACGAGCATGTGCTGCCGCAGCTGGCCGCCATTGAGGAAACGCCCGACATCGACGGGCTGCTCATTTTGCTCAACACGGTGGGCGGCGACGTCGAAGCGGGGCTTGCCATCGCCGAGCTGATTTCGGGCATGCGCAAGCCGACGGTGTCGCTGGTTTTGGGCGGCGGACATTCCATCGGCGTGCCGCTGGCCGTTTCGGCCAGGCGCTGCTTTATCGCGCCGACGGCCTCCATGACCATCCATCCCGTGCGTTTAAGCGGCACGGTCATCGGCGTTTCGCAGACCATGGCGTATTTTGAAAAAATCCAGCGCCGCATTGTGGATTTTGTGTGCGCCAACTCGCGCATCCGCCCCGAGACCTTCCGCGAGCTCATGCTGCGCACGGGCGAGCTGACAAACGACGTCGGCAGCGTGCTCTACGGCCGCGAAGCGGTGGAGCTCGGGCTGTGCGACGAGCTGGGCAGCCTGCGCGACGCGCTTTCCTGCCTGCACGCCATGATTGACGAAGAGCGAAGGGAGGAACACGCATGAACCATCCCGCCGTACCCTATGACGATATTTTCCCCACGCAGGTCCACGAATCGCGCACCGTCAGCCAGGACCAGCTGCTGCACGGCTTCCGCGAGGACGGACTGTTCTTTTTCCCGACAGACCGCGCCCTTGCCTCGGGCTTTTGGGTGTACCTGCGCCCCTTTATCTGACGCCGGCCTTTGGGAAAGCCAAAAAACCGCCTGTGAAAAACAGGCGGTTTTTGATTACGTACGGTTGTATTTTTATAAAATATTACGCTTTTTCGAGGTGGAAGCACACTTCCTTGCGGCCCACGACGGTGCCGGCGTGGTTGTAGATGTTCTCGTCGAGCAGCGCGCCCAGCGCCTCGCGCGCCTCGGCCTGCGTCACGACGCCAAGCTCTTCCAGAACGCGCGCCACGACAAAGGGCATAAACTCCGAGCAGCCGTCCTCGAGCTTGACGGCGATGCCGATGCCCTGCTCCTTAAGGCCGATGCCGTAAAAGGCCGCGGCGCCCGACTTGGAAAAGAGCCGGCCGCCGAAGGCGCGCATCAGGGCGGTGCACAGGCGGTTTGTGCCGGCCACCATTTCGGGATAGGCCGTCATGGCGGCGGTGATGCGGCGGATGGCGTCCTGACGCTTTGGCTCAAGGCCGTCGGGCCGCGACATGCGCGCATACCCCTGGGCCAGGTTGCACAGCGGCATGGCGTGCACCGGCACGCCGCAGCCGTCGATGGCGGTGACGATGCTGTCCTCGCTGACGCCGCACAGCTGGGCCAGAATGCCCATAATGCGCCGCTGCACCGGGTGCTCGGGGCGCGGATAGGTGGCAAGGTCCTCGCCGTAGCACAGGGCGGTCAGAAGCATGCCCGAGTGCTTGCCCGAGCAGTCGCAGTGCACCGCGTCGGGGCCTTTGCCCGCGCTCTCCATGGCCAGCTTTTCGGCGGGGTCAATGGGGTACGCGCCCCCGCACAGAAGGTATGACTCGTCAAGCCCGGCTTTTTTGAGGATGCCGCGCACCGCTTCGACGTGGAAGCTCTCGCCGTTGTGCGAGGCGCACATGAGCGCCAGCTCGCGCTCTGTAATGCCGAAGCGCTCGAGCGCGCCGCTTTCGCACACGGCAATGGCCTGCATGGGCTTGGCCGAGCTGCGCGCAAAGGTCATGCGCTGCCAGTCGCCGACGCTGTACAAAAGCCGGCCCTGCGTGTCGCACACGGCGACGCGGCCGAAGTGCTGCAAATCCTCGAGCTCTCCGCGGTAGGTTCTGACAAGAAGTGACATAAAAAAACAGCCTTTCCCTGGTAAGATTTTTTACGGCTCAAGCCGTTTGGTCATATAGTG
>CANUCM010000180.1 GCA_947856675.1 uncultured Clostridia bacterium
CGCCCCGGCCACCCCCATATCAAACACAAAGATAAAGATCGGATCCAGCACGATGTTGCACACCGCGCCGACCAGCACCGTGAACATGCCCATCCGGGCAAACCCCTGGGCATTGATAAAGGCGTTGAGCCCCAGCGCCAGCTGCACGAAAAAGGTGCCGAGGGCGTAAATGCGCATATACTGCCAGGCGTAAACGATGGTGTTTTCGCTGGCGCCGAAGGCCAGCAGCATCCGCCGGCCGAACAGCAGCAGCACGGCGGTCAGGATGACGGCGATGCCGCACAGCATGGCCGCGCAGTTGCCCAGGATATTTTCGGCCTCGTCGTGCTCGCCCTTGCCCATCATGATGGAAGCGCGCGGGGCGCCGCCCATGCTGGCCAGCGCGGCAAAGGCCGACACCGCCATAATAAGCGGCATGCACACGCCGACGCCGGTCAGCGCCTCGCGGCCGATGCCCTCGATATGGCCGATGTACATGCGGTCGACCAGGTTGTACAGCAGATTGACCAGCTGCGCGGCGATGGCGGGCAGCGCCAGGCGGCGCAGCAGCGGTCCTAAGCGGTCGCGGCCGAGATCGGCCCCGCCGCGGGCGCGGGATTCATGGTTCATTGGGTGTCTCCTCCTCCGGTGTCAGTGCGTGGGCGTTTTGGACCAGGCGGGCCAGCACGTCAAACGCGGCCTCCAGCTCGCCCGGGGCGATGCCGCGGCCCAGCGCGCGCATGTACTTTTCCTGCACGGCGGCCATGCGCGCCACGGCCGGGCGGCTCTGTTCGCTCAAAGCCAGGTGCTGCACGCGGCGGTCGCGCCCGTCGCGCTGCACCGAAATCCAGCCCCTGCGCACAAGCGATTCCACCGAGCGCGCCACCAGCGCCTTGGACAGCCCCTTGCTGCGCGCAATGTCGCTCGCCGTGTCAAAGCGCGGCGCGTTGACCAGCAAAAACAGCAAAACCGCCGTTTCCCCCGGCGTCACGCCGAAATCGCGCAGGCTGCGCTGCAGCAGCGCGCGGTAGGTCTTGTCCAGCCGGCGCAGCTCCTCAATAATATACCCTGCCGGCATGCTTTTCATCACAGCAAAGCCCTCCGGTGTGATAGTTTACTTGTAAACTATAGACCTTTTTTGCCGCAATGTCAACCAAAAAATTGCAAAGCCGGCTCTTTTGCCGTATAATACACTCAATACATCGCGGCCGGCCCCGCGGTGTAAACGCAGAAAGGGTGTTTTTCATGCTGAAACGAGCCAGCGAGCTGCGCTGGGAGCACTCGCCCAACCACAAGGGCGGCAAGGGCACCTGCCACATTCTCAACGTCCTCGAGCCGGAGGAAATGCACGGCACGGGCCGCTGCTATGCCGTAAGCGTCCTGCCCGCGGGCGCGTCGATCGGAAAGCATTTCCACACCGGCGATTTTGAAACCTACTACATCCTCAAGGGCAGGGCCCGCTACAATGACAACGGCGCCATTGTCGAAATCGGCCCGGGCGACATGGTCCACTGCCCCGACGGCGGGTTCCACGCCATTGAAAACATCGGCGAGGGCGACCTTGAGTATTTCACGTCCATCCTGTACACCGAAACCAGAAAATAACCGCGCCTGCACCGCAAAAAAGGAGTGATTGTCATGAGCTTTCCCAGCGGATTCCCGACCGGCATTCTCACGCCGCGCGCCGTCGTAAAACACGGCAGCTACGCCGTCATCCCCAAAGACGGCCTGTGCAAAAACGTCATCCCCTGCCTCGAGGCGTGCGACGTCAGCGTGCTGGCTTCGCCGCGGCTGGGCGCGGGCTTTGCCTTTTACCGCGCGCAGGCCCTGCCGGGCAAGGGCACCTCGGCGCCCTGGGCGGCCGAGGAGGGCATCGAAAGCTACGTCTACGTTTACGAGGGCCACGCCCGCCTGCGCTGCATGGGGCAGGCCTTCGACGCGCCCTCCGCCTCGTTTTTGTACGCGCCGCCGGGCGCCGGCATGGAGTTTGAAAACGTCGGCGAGGGCGAGATGACGCTGCTTTTGTACCGCCAGCGCTACAAGCCCCTCAAGGGCGTCGCCGCGCCCGCCGCCCCCATTTTCGGCAGCGCCTGGGACCTGCCTGTGGAAAACCTGTTCGGCATGGAAAACGTCCAGCGCGTTTTGACGCTGCCGGACGAGCTGAGCATGGACCTTGCCGTCAACCTCATGTCCTTCCAGCCGGGCGGCTGCCACACCTATGCCGAAACCCACGCCGACGAGCACGCCATGTATGTGCTCGAGGGCGAGGGCGCCTACTGGCTGGGCGACAACTGGAGCATCACCAAAAAGGACGATTTTGTGTGGATGGGGCCCTTCTGCCCGCAGGCGGCCTACGGCGTCGGGCGGCACCGCTACACCTACCTTCTGACCAAGGACGTCAACCGCGACGTCGAGCTGTAAAGCGATCTTTGCAAAAAAAGAGCCGGTGCAGCGCCCTTTGACGGGGCGCCGCGCCGGTTTTTTCGCCGTTGTGCGCGCACGCGGGATATGCTATACTGAAAAAACACCAAAAAAAGGAGGTCGGCCGATGAAAATTGCCATTCTCGGATACAGCGGCGCGGGCAAATCGACGCTGGCGCGCACGCTGGGGCAGCAGCTGGGCTGCCCCGTTCAGCACCTCGACACGGTGCAGTTTGTCCCCGGCTGGAAAGAGCGCGACCGCGCCGAGGCCGCCGAAATCGCCCGGCGTTTTCTGCAGAGCAACGACAGCTGGGTCATCGACGGCAACTACGAGGGCTTTGCCCAGGCGCAGCGCCTTGCGCAGGCCGACCTCATCGTCATTCTGGACTTTCCGCGGCGCATCTGCCTTGTGCGCGCGCTGCGGCGGTGGCTGCGCTTTCACGGGCGCACGCGCCCCGACCTGGCGCCCGGCTGTCCCGATCGCATCGACGCGGAGTTCATCTGGTGGATCCTGGCCGCGGGGCGCACGCCCGCGCACCGGCAGCACCTTCGGGACATCGCCCTGCGCTGGCCGGACAAGACCGTCGTGCTGCGCCGCCCCGCGCAGGTGCGCGGCTTTGTCGGGCAGCGGCGCTACATCTCCTCCTTCTGACCGAGGCAGCGCAGCATAAAGCCGCAGAAAGCCTCGGCGGCCGGCGAAAGCTGCCGGTCGTTGCGGTGCACGAGGCAGACCGACCAGTCGGTCAGCTCGGGGCAGCCTGTGATGTCGACCTGCGCAAGGCCGCGGCAGTTTTCCAGCGCCAGCGTGGGCTTCGCGGCCAGCAGCACGCCCTGCCCCTGGCGCACAAGGTCGAGGAGAAAGCCCTGCTCGGCCGAGGTGACGGCAATGCGCGGCACAAACCCCTCGGCGGCCGCCGCGTGCAGCAGCCGGTGGTACTGGATGTGGTTTTCGCCCAGCGACACAAACATCTCCCCGCGCAAATCGCCCACCGTGACGGCGGGCAGGCCGGCCAGGCGGTGGCCCTGCGGCACGACGAGCACCAGCCGGCTTTTTTCGACGAAAAAGGAGCGCAGCGCGCCCGGAAGCAGCGGCGGCACGGCCAGCGCCACGTCGCATTCGCCCGCCATGAGCGCCTGCTGCACCACATGCGCCCCGCGGTTTATCATGCACACGTCGACGCCGGGGCAGCGCCGGCAAAACTCGGCGATGACGGCCGAAAGATACAGGCTGCTCAGCAGCAGCGGCGCGGCGATGGTCACCTGCCCCGAAAGCTCGTGCGTCAGCCGCTGCGCCGACAGCGTCAGGTCCTCATACGCCGCAATGACGGCGGCCGCCTTGGCGTAAAACTGCCGCCCCTCCGGCGTCAGGCGCACTTTTTTGGACTGGTAGGCCACAAGCTCCAGCCCCAGCTCCTCCTCCAGCTTCTGCACCGCCACACTCAGTGCCGGCTGCGAAACAAACAGCTGCTTGGCCGCCTCGGAAAAGCTGCCGCACCGCGCTACCTTGACAAAATACTGTATCTGCCGCAAATCCACGCCGGGCACACCTCCTCTTCTGATTTCGTTTGGTATAATATTCTGCGTTTATTCTTTTTCGTATACCTTGATCAACGCCTGGGTGCCGTCGTTTTCCAGCCCGAGGGCGGCCATGCGCTCATAC
>CANUCM010000181.1 GCA_947856675.1 uncultured Clostridia bacterium
CCTGAACCATGCGCGTCTGCCAATTCCGCCACATCCGCGAGTGCAAGAGTTATTATACAGACCTTCGGCGCGTTTGTCAACACTTTTTTCGCATTTTTTCGGGCACCGCAGCGGAGCCTGTCTGAGGCAGGCTCCGCGCCCGCCTGTCAGCTGTTTTTCAGCACGACGCTTTCGATGGCGTCCGCGATATCCTCGCAGCAATCACAGCACTTTTCCAGCCTGTCGTACACGATGGTCCAGCCCAGCAGCAGCGCCGCATCGCCGGTCCCGGCATACAGCTTGTGCATGGCCGCGGTATAAATGGCGTCGCCATCCTCTTCCAGCCGGTTGATTTCCACAATCTTGTCCCGCAGGCGATCCGAACGGCGAAAATCCCGAAACTCCTCAACGGCGTCGCCCAGTGCCTCGCAGCAGCGCGAAATCACCTTGACAAAGTCCACCGCGTCCGGCCGCATTTCCCGCACATTGTACATGTAAAAGCTGAGCAGAACATCTTCAATCGCATCGGTCAGGTCGTCAATCGACGTGGCGATCTGTACAATGTCCTCACGCTCAATGGGCGTGATAAACTCCTTGTGCAGGCGGCGGATCAGCTCATGCCGCACGCTGTCGCCGGCATGTTCTATCTCATGCATGGCCGTAATGCGCTGCTCCAGAGCCTGCGGCTCATACTGCGCAATGCTCTCCTGCAGCATTTCTGCAGCGCGGCAGGAGCAGGCCACCCCCTGCGTAAACATTGAGAAATAGTCGTTTTCCTTTTTTCTGGCCATGACAAGCCCTCCTTAAAAAATCCACATGAACAGTTTGGCCATCAGAAATCCGATAAGCCCGCAGCCCGGAAAGGTCAAAACCCAGGTGAGAACCATTTCCTTGACCACGCCCCAGTTGACCGCCGACAGCCTGCGCGCCGCTCCCACGCCCATAATCGAGGTGGTTTTTGTATGGGTCGTCGATACCGGTATGCCCGTCAGGGAAGACAAAAGCAAACACCCGGCCGCCGCGACATCGGCGGCAAAGCCCTGATATTTTTCCAGCTTGACCATGTCCATGCCAACCGACTTAATAATGCGGTATCCGCCAATGGATGTACCCAGCCCCATCACCGCGCTGCATAAAATCATCAGCCAGACCGGGATGATAAAATGGCCCATACCGCTTTGCCCGTTTACCAGGAAAATGCCGAGCATGAATACGCCCATAAACTTCTGCCCATCCTGCGCGCCATGCATAAAGGCCATGGCCGCTCCGCCCGCCACCTGCGCGCCTCCGAACAGCCGCGTTGCCCGCCGGCGATCGGCGCCGCGAAAGGCCGTTTCAATCACGCGGGCCGATATCCAGCCCATGCCAAACCCGAGAAATGTGGACAGCAAAAGCCCGTAGATCACCTTGACCCACTCTGCGCCGTTGATGCCCGCAAAGCCGTTGTGCAGCGCGATGGCCGCCCCCGAAATGCCCGCTATCAGCGCGTGGCTCTCGCTTGTGGGGATGCCGAACCACCATGCCGCCGTCGCCCACACCACAATGGCAAACAGAGCCGCGCACAGCGCGATCAGCGCTTCCTGCGTATTGCCTCCGAAATCCACCATGTTGTATATCGTGGCCGCGACGCTGGCATTGACCATGGTCATGACCAGCACTCCGAAAAAGTTGAACACCGCCGCCATAATGATTGCAGCCCTGACCCCAATCGCCCGGGTTGATACACAGGTTGCAATGGCGTTGGGCGCATCGGTCCACCCGTTGACCAGAATGACCCCCAGGGTCAAAATCGCCGTGACGGCCAGCATCGGGTGCTGCTGCAGCTGCGCAAAAAAATCCGGCAGCGAAATCGTCAAAAAAATCCCTTCCTCTCTTTACTGTGTAAAGCCCTTATCACACCCATTTTACAATTATACACAAACCCCGGCAAATTCCAAGAGTTTTTTCAAAAATATTTTATTTTTAAATAAAATATTTTTATAATATATTGTTTCCTTGCCTCTTTTGCAGCAAAGTATGATATAATGCTGCTGAAAGAAAGGATGGTGTGCCATGTTTTATCGTGAGCTGGGGAACACCGGCCTGCGCGTCAGCGAAATCGGGCTGGGCGCCGAGCACCTTGAGGGGCTTCCCTCTGCCGAAGTTTCCGCCGTCATATGCCGGGCACTGGAGGCCGGCATCAACATCATCGACGTTTTCATGTCCGAGCCGCAGGTTCGCTCCCATATCGGCGCCGCACTGGGCAGCCGGCGCCGCTGCGTTGTTCTTCAGGGGCACATCGGCGCCGCGTGGCTCAACGGGCAATACACGCGCACCCGCGACCCCGCGCTGTGCCGCACTTTTTTTGAAGACTGGCTGACCCGGCTGAATACCGATTATGCCGACATCGGCATGCTGCATTACATCGACAGCGAAGACGATTTTGACCGCGTCTTTCACGGTGAAGTGCTGCGCTACGCGCTTCACCTGAAGCAAAACGGAACCATCCGGGCGCTGGGGATGAGCTCGCACAACCCCGCCGTTGCGCGCAAAGCCGTGGAAACCGGGGTGCTGGACGTTTTGCTGTTCAGCATCAACCCGGCCTATGACCTGATGCCGGCCGACGCCGCGCTGGACGCGCTGTTTGCCCCGGAAAGCTACCAGGCTCCGGGGCTGCACGGGATCGATCCCGCCCGCGCCCTGCTGTATCAGACCTGCCTTTCGCGGGGGGTGGGCATCACGGTGATGAAGCCGCTGGCCGCCGGCACACTGCTTTCGGCGCAGACCTCGCCCTTTGGGCGGGCACTGACCCCGGCACAGTGCATTCACTATGCCCTTACGCGCCCCGCTGTTGCCAGCGTCCTCGTCGGGTGCCGTACCCCGCAGGAAGTCGATGCCGCAGCAGCGTATGAAAGCGCCTCCGATACACAGCGTGACTACTCTTCCGTGCTGGGCTCCGCACCGCTGTTTTCCATGCAGGGCCGGTGCATGTACTGCAACCACTGCCTTCCCTGTCCGGCACACATTGACATTGCCGCCGTCGGGAAGTACCTCGACATGGCTCTGCTGCATGACGGGCAGGCCCCCGCTTCTGCCGCCGAACACTACCGCCTGCTGCCTTCGCACGCCTCCGACTGCATCGAATGCCGCAGCTGTGAACGCAACTGCCCCTTTGGCGTCAAGGTCGTTGAGCGCATGCACAAAGCCCGGGAAATTTTCGGGATGTGATTTTGCCGCTTTTTTGTAATTTCCTCTTGCAAACCGGCACGCGGTGTGCTATTATAGTATAGCCGTCGACTTCGGCGGCTGTTATGCGGTCATGGCGGAACAGGCAGACGCGTACGTTTGAGGGGCGTATGGGCAACCGTC
>CANUCM010000182.1 GCA_947856675.1 uncultured Clostridia bacterium
TCACCGCACTTCGGGCATTTCACAATGCCGGGAAGGCTGAGCTTCCAGTGCGAAGAACGACGCTTGTCACGGCGCTGCCGGGACAGTTTCCCCCTGGGTACTGCCATTTGGGACACCTCCTCTATCTATCGAAACATTTTTAATTTGTAAGCGATTCAGCATTACTTCCCCGAAAGCAGCGTCTCCAGCGCTTTCAACCGGGGATCCACCTCGCCGGACGTGCATGAGCACGGCCCTTCATTGAGGTTTTTTCCGCATTTGGGGCACAGGCCTTTGCAGTCCTCGCGGCATAAGACGGCCATTTCCATATCGAGAATCAGCTCCGGCACAGCAATGGCGTCTATGTCTACCTCGTCGGAATCCAGAACAACCACATCGTCTGCCAGGTCTTCGGGCCCCGCGGACTCAACAAGCGCAAAATCAACCTGCACACGCTTGTCATACACCACCGGAGCGGCACATCGCGCACACAGGGTATGCACCTCTGCTTCCACAAGCGCCTGCAGCCGGACTACGCCCGCTTCGTCGCTCACCCGGCCGGATATGCGAACCGGTTTTTGAAACGGGTGCTCAAAGTGTACTTCCTCACCGGACAAATCTATGGTATAATCAAAGCAGATTTGGCTTTCCGGGGAGGCCGTCAGTTCCTTTAAACGAATGACCATACTGCATCCTCTCACAATGATACAAATGATATTATATGGTCCATTCGCCTGTTTGTCAAGGAAAATTGTCAAAGGATTGGATAGTTTATGAAAGAAATTACTGTGGGCAAAAACGATGCATCCCAGCGGCTCGATCGGGTGCTGCGCCGGGCTGTGCCCACGCTTCCCCCTTCCCTGATGCACAAATATCTCCGCCTCAAGCGCATCAAGGTCAACGGCGCGCGTGCCCAGGGCGACATGCGGCTGCGCGAAGGGGATATGATTCAGCTGTATATCAATGATGAGTTTTTCTCTCCTCCCGACGCCGGGCAAAGCTGGCGGCGCACTCCGGGCCGGGTGTGCATTGTCTATGAGGATCAGAACATCCTGCTGTGCGACAAACGGCCCGGGCAGGTTGTTCACGAAGACGAATCCCAGGACGCAGACACCTTAATAAATAATATAAAGGCGCTTCTTTTTTCCCGCGGCGAATGGGATCCGGCCCGCGAAAATGCTTTTGCTCCCGCCCTTTGCAACCGCATTGACCGCAATACCGGCGGCCTGGTCATCGCCGCCAAAACGGCAGAAGCCCTGCGCGTCATGAACGAGAAAATCCGCCAGCACGAAGTGCAGAAAACCTATCTGTGCCTGCTGCACGGCACGCCCTCTCCCGCCGCGGCCTCGCTCAAGCACTTTATCCGCCGCGACACGGACAAAAAGCAGGTTTTCGTTTTTGATCACCCTGTACCCGGCGCACTGACCGCCGAGATGCGCTACCGCGTGCTGGAAAGCCGCGGCAGCCTGTCCCTTGCAGAGTGCACGCTCATCACCGGGCGCACCCACCAGATTCGGGCCCAGATGGCGCACATTGGCCATCCCCTGGCCGGCGACACCAAATACGGCACCGCACGGCAGAACGCAGGCCTCCCCTTTTCCCACCAGGCGCTGTACGCCTGGCGCATCCGCTTTGCATTTCAGACGCCGGCCGGCTCTCTTGAAAACCTGCGCGGGCGTTCCTTTGAAGCCAAAAACGTCCCTTTTCTTCAATTTTTTCATTCTTTGCCCGTAAAATAAATTCGAGGATTTTCAAGCAATCAGGAGAAAAACAGACTTTTTCAAAGTTTTTTTAAATCCCTGCTGATTTGCCCTGAAAATTTCGCAAAAAATCATTGACATTCACAGAATATATGCTATATTTTACTTTGTCGAAACATGCGAGCCTGGCGGCTTTGTACCCTTCGGCAAATCTTTGGTGCAGGGGGTTGGGAGATGAGCGAAAACCTTATCCGTCTCGAAAATGTCCACAAGGATTACGGAGGCAAGCAAGTCTTAAAATCTATCAATCTCTCGGTTCGGGACAAAGAATTTGTAACGCTTCTCGGTCCCTCCGGCTGCGGTAAGACCACCACTTTGCGCATTATCGGCGGTTTTGAAACGCCGACGTCGGGTGTGGTCTATTTTGATGACCAAAAATACAATGATGTGCCGCCCCACAAGCGGCAGGTCAATACAGTGTTTCAGCGATATGCCCTGTTTCCTCATCTCGATGTGTTTGAAAACGTCGCCTTTGGACTGCGCATCCGCAAAACGCCGGAGTCGGAAGTGCGCGACAGCGTTTCCAAAATGCTGCGGCTTGTCAACCTTTCCGGGTACGAAAAGCGCTCTGTCACATCTCTTTCCGGCGGTGAGCAGCAGCGCATCGCCATTGCCCGCGCCTTGGTCAACCGTCCGCGCGTTCTGCTGCTCGATGAGCCGCTCGGCGCGCTGGATTTAAAGCTGCGCAAGGAAATGCAGACCGAGCTGAAGCACATCCAAACCCAGCTGGGCATCACTTTTATTTATGTTACGCACGATCAGGAAGAAGCCCTTACCATGAGCGATACGGTCGTTGTCATGAACCGCGGCCGCATCCAGCAAATCGGAACGCCCATCGGCATTTACAACGAGCCCATCAACGCCTTTGTCGCCGATTTTATCGGAGAAAGCAACATCGTTGACGGCGTCATGAACGAGGACCTCGTCTGCACCTTTGCCGGCCGCACCTTTGAGTGCACCGATTCCGGTTTTGAAAAGGATGAGCTTGTCGATGTGGTCATCCGCCCCGAAGACCTTAAGATGGTTCCGCCCGAGGACGGTATGCTCCAGGGTGTTGTCGAATCCATCGTGTTTAAAGGTGTACATTATGAAATGACCGTGCGCTGCGGCGATATGACCTGGCTGGTCCACTCCACTCTTCCTGAAGTATGCGGCACCTTTGTGGGGTTGAAGGTTGCGCCCTTTGACATCCACATCATGAGAAAGTCCGAGGCCGAAGATGAAGAGAATTAAACTGGCTCTCATTCCTTATTCTGCCTATGCCCTCATTTTTATCGTCGCCCCCATTCTTCTTATTCTTCTGTACAGCTTTCAGGACAGCAGCGGCAGCTTTACACTGGAAAACTACGCCCGCTTTTTTGACCTGAGCGATCCCGTCTATTTGAAAGTTCTGTGGCGCAGCATCAAGCTTGCTGTCATTTCCACCGTTATCTGCCTGATTCTCGGCTACCCCATGGCGTACATTCTCTCCCGTCTTCCCGCCAGAATCCGGGGCACGGTTTCTTTTCTTTTCATCCTTCCGATGTGGATGAACTTTCTGCTCCGCACCTATTCCTGGATGTCCCTTTTGGAGCGCACCGGCCTTATCAATTCCCTGATCGGCTGGTTCAACGGCATCCTCCCTTCCGCGCTGCAGCTTCCTACGCTTGACATCATGTACACCCAATGGGCTGTGGTCCTCGGCAACGTATATAACTTTCTGCCCTTTATGATTCTGCCCATTTACACTGTGCTGATTAAAATTGACAAAAGCCTTATCGAAGCCGCGCAGGACCTCGGCGCAAGCCGCGGCCGGGTATTTCGCAAAGTCATCTTCCCCCTGTCGCTCTCCGGCGTGGTGTCAGGCATCTCCATGACCTTTATGCCCGCGGTGACTACCTTTGTCATTTCCCGCCTGCTCGGCGGCGGACAAAACGCTTTGATCGGCGATATGATTGAAAACCAGTTCAAAGTCGTGGGCGACTGGGGCTTCGGCTCGGCAATGTCTGTGATTCTGATGGTGCTCATTCTGCTGACCATGAACGTTATCCAGCGGTATGAGTCGGAAAATTCCGGAGGGAGTGTGTTGATGTGAAAAAGAAACGCAACCCCCTTGCCGGCATTTATTCGGCTTTGATATTCCTCTTTCTGTACGCCCCCATCGTCGTGCTCATTGTGTTCAGCTTCAATTCCTCAAAATCCCGCGGGCACTGGGGCGGCTTTTCCCTGCGCTGGTATGAAACACTGTTTGAAAACAGCAAGCTGATGGACGCTTTGCAGACCACCCTGTCCGTCGCTCTGACTTCCTCCGCCATCGCGGTGATCATCGGCACGGCCGCCGCTCTGGGCATGTACTTCTCCCGCAAACGCACGCGCACCCTCCTGATGAATGTAACTTCTCTTCCCATGCTCAACGCCGACATTGTCACAGGCATATCTCTGCTCCTGCTCTTTACCTTCATCGGGCTGAAGCTGGGCTACACCTCTCTGCTTCTTGCGCACATCACTTTTAACATCCCGTATATCATACTGTCTGTCATGCCCAAGCTCAACCAGCTGGACAAAAACACCTTTGAAGCCGCGCTGGATTTGGGTGCAACTCCGCTGCAAGCCTTTTTCAAGGTCATGCTTCCGGAAATCTCCCCGGGCATCATTACCGGGTTCATCCTGGCTTTCACCATGTCCATCGATGATTTTGTCATTTCCTTTTTTACGACAGGCGCCGACGTTTCCACCCTGTCTGTGGAAATCTACTCCATGTCGCGCCGCGGCATCAAGCCGGAAATCAACGCGCTTTCCACACTGATGTTCCTCGCCGTTTTAATCCTGCTCATCATCGTCAACGTGCGCTCGGGCAGGGACGCGCAAAAGCGGGAGCAGGAACGCATCTGACCGGTTTTCCGTGCAATCCCCCCAAACCCAGGGGGTGCAATAAAATTACAATTTGAAGAAAGTAGGTTGATGTTAGGGTTGAAAAGGACTTTTTCTCTGGTGTGCATACTTGGTATGTTGCTCGCATTGCTGAGCGGCTGCAGCGGCGATTCTGACAAGCCCACGCTGACCGTTTACAACTGGGGCGATTATATCGATGAAGAAGTCAACGAGATGTTTGAAGAAGAGTTTGACTGCAAAGTCGTATATGCAACGTTTGAACAGAACGAAGACATGTACACCAAGATAAAGAACTCGGAATCCACGTATGACGTTGTGATTCCCTCGGATTACATGATTGAACGCATGATCAAGGAAGACATGCTGGCTCCTCTGGACAAGGAGAAAATCCCCAACCTGCAGTATATGAACCCCTACTGCATGGATCTTAACTTTGACCCGGGCAATGTGTACTCCGTCCCGTATATGTGGGGAACCGTCGGCATCCTCTACAACGAAACCATGGTGGATTCCGCTCCGACAAGCTGGAGCGATCTGTGGGATCCCACTTATGAAAAGAACCTGTTCATGATGAACAGCGTGCGCGACAGCATGATGGTCGG
>CANUCM010000183.1 GCA_947856675.1 uncultured Clostridia bacterium
GAGCGATATCGAGCAAAATCCGAACAATTATGAAATCGTGGAAGTCGAGGCGCGCCTGGCCCCCACAGTGCTGCAGGACGTGGATATCGCGGTCATCAACGGAAACTACGCCATTCAGGCCGGCATAAAAACGGCCGATGCCCTGGCGGTGGAATCGGCGGAAGGCAGCGCGGCGGAAGCGTATGCCAACGTCCTGACCGTCAAAGAGGGCAATGAGCAGAACGAGGGCGTGCAGGCCCTTCTGGAAGCGCTGCACAGCGATGAGGTGCGCGCTTTTATTGAAGAAAACTTTGACGGCGCCGTCGTGCCGCTGTTTTAAAAAAACGCCCTGCCCGCTTGACAAAGCGGCAGGGCCGTTTTATAATCAACACATCAAATAATTTTGATGTGAGGGACGGATATGGAAAACGTGCATGCCGCGCATGCCCGGGTCTTCAAGGCGCTGTGCGATCCGAAGCGGCTGGCGATTTTGGAGCTTTTGCGCAGCGGGGAAAAATGCGCCTGCGTTTTGATTGCCGGGCTGGGGATGGGGCAGTCGGCCGTATCCTACCACATGAAAATCCTGTGCGAATCGGGGCTTGTCGAAAGCCGGCAGGAGGGAAAGTGGACGCATTACCGGCTGAGCGAAACGGGGGGAAGGCAGGCGGCGGGGCTGCTTTTGCGGCTGACCGAGCCCGACGGAGCGCAGCGGTCATGCTGTGCAAAATAACGCAGAAGGGAAATGTGCTTATGCCGGAAAAAACGCGGCTTTATGTGTTGACGGGCTTTCTCGGTTCGGGAAAGACCACGGTGCTGCTCAAACTGCTCAACGCCCTTTCGGGAAAACGGGTGGGCGTAATACAAAACGAGTTCGGCAAGCTGAGCATCGATGGGGAAATCCTGCGCAGCGACGGCATCCGCATGGTGGAAATCAACCGGGGGTCGATTTTCTGCTCCTGCCTGAAGCTGTCTTTTGTGCAGGCGCTGAGCGAAATGGCGCAGTACGGTTTTGAATACCTGTTTGTGGAAAGCTCGGGCCTGGGCGATCCGTCCAACGTGGAGGAAATCCTGTCGGCGGCGTCGGCGCTGTGCGGCGACGTGTATGAGCTGCAGGGGGCGATATGCCTTGTGGACGCGGTCAACTTTCCCGATCAGCTGGGGGACCTTGAAACGGTGTACCGGCAGCTTAAGCACTGCCATCTGGCGGTGGTGACCAAAACCGACCTTGTCGGGCCGGAACGCGTGCGCGCGGTGCATGAAAAAATCCGAGGGATCAACCCGGTGTGCCGCATTGAAGAAAGCGCACAGGGTTCGCTGGATCTGTCGTTCCTTCAGGAAGATCTCATGCAGTACCGCTGGGCTGAAGGGGAAGACACCACAAACTCGGAGGAAAGCAAGCCGAAAACGCTGACGCTCAGCTTTGACGGCGAAGTGCAGGAAAGCGGCCTGCGGGCTTTTCTGACGGCGCTGCAGGACAGCCTTTACCGGGCCAAGGGCTTTTTCCGCATTGCGGGCCGCGGGTGGAGCCAGGTGGATCTCGTCGGCCGCATTGTCGACATCCGGCCCTGCCCGGAGAAAGAAGCTTCGCACATGGTGCTTATTTCCAAAATCGGCCCGGAAATTATCAGAAAAATCCTGCCGGCATGGGAAGAAACCGTCGGCCTGCCGATGAAGCTGAAGAATTAGGAGGCGCGCAATGGAAATCAAAGTGCTGGGCGAAGGCTGCGAAAAGTGCAGCCGCCTGTACGAAAACACAAAGGAAGCCGTGGCACAGCTGGGGCTGGACGCCAGGGTGGAAAAAGTGGAGGACCTGCTCGAAATCGTCAAGCTCGGGGTGCTGAGCGCGCCGTCGCTGATGGTGGACGGAAAAGTTGTGCTCAGCGGGCAGGTCGCTTCGGTGAAAGCCATCGCCAAACTGCTGCAAAAGTAGAGCGTACGGCATAAAAAGGGCCGCGGGGCGGCCTTTTTTGCGGCACAACATATCAACATTTTTTGATGTAAACGGGAGGGGAAGCCGTGAAAACGGTTTGGGATTTTGTCCAGACGCAGGTTTTGGGCATGCGCTGGCTGAACACTGCGGCGGGCCGGGGACTGGAAGCTCTTGGAGTGGACACCGCCGGACGCCTGGGGGCAAGCCTGCAGTTTTTTATCTATGACGTCGTGAAAATCGGGGTTTTGCTGTGTGCGCTGATTTTCCTGATTTCCTATATCCAGAGCTATTTTCCGCCGGAGCGCACCCGGCGCATTTTGGGGCGCGTGCACGGCCTGGGCGCCAACACGGCGGCCGCGCTGCTCGGCACGGTGACGCCGTTTTGCTCCTGCTCTTCCATTCCGCTGTTTATTGGGTTCACCGGGGCCGGGCTGCCGCTGGGGGTGACGTTTTCTTTTCTGATCTCCTCGCCCATGGTGGATTTGGGCAGCCTGGTGCTGCTGGCAAGCGTTTTTGGCGTGAAGGTGGCGGCGGTTTATGTCCTGTTGGGGCTGATTATCGCGGTGGCCGGCGGCACGCTGATGGAAAAGCTCGGCATGGAACGGTATGTTGAGAAGTTTGTGCGCCTGGCGTCTGTCGGGCCGGAGCAGGCCGTACGGCTGACCCGCCGCGAGCGGGTGCGGTATGCTGCGCAGCAGGTGCTTTCCACGCTGAAAAAGGTCTTTCCGTATATTCTGGCCGGCGTGGCGGTAGGCGCCGTCATCCACAACTGGATTCCCCGGAGCTGGGTGGAAGCTCTGCTCGGAACAGGCAATCCGCTGGGTGTTTTTCTGGCGGTAGTGGTGGGCGTGCCGATGTACGCCGACATTTTCGGCACCATTCCCGTTGCCGAAGCGCTGTTGTCGAAGGGCGCGCAGCTCGGAACCGTGCTGGCCTTTATGATGGCGGTCACAACACTCAGCCTGCCGTCCATGATCATGCTGCGCAAAGCGGTCAAGCCCCGGCTTTTGGCCGTGTTTATTGCGGTGTGTACAGGCGGGATCCTGGCGGTGGGCTATCTGTTCAACCTGCTGGAGCCCGTGCTGCTTTATTGATGCAAAGCGCGCGGTTGTTTTTGGCCCCTGTGCCGTACGCGTACGGCACAGGGGCTTTTTTGCGTCCAAAAACAGAAAAAGTCACCGTATTCCGCCGTTTTTTTTGGCCGTCCGGCGGCATTTGTTAATTGTTTTTTACTATGAAATGCCATAAGCAAAAACGATAAAACAGGGATTTTGGTTGTAAAAAAATAGAAATATTTGCTTCTGTTGAAAATTTGATGCATTCGGCTCTTGCGCCGTGCAAATAAAAAATGAGGTGAGAGATTATGTCCAAGAA
>CANUCM010000184.1 GCA_947856675.1 uncultured Clostridia bacterium
AGGATGTTGGCCTTGACGCCGCTGCCCAGGCCGTCGGACAGCACGGCGGTCAGGCGGCCGGGGGCGCGCACGACGCTGCACGAGTCGCCGCACAGCTGTTCGCCGTGCTTGCAGGCGCTGCACTGCGCGCAGGAAAGGTACAAATCATCCATGGTCCTGCTCCTCGTCTTCCATCAAAACGGCCTGCTTGAGCTCGGACACGGCGATTTTGGTTTCGGCGGCCGACTCGCCCAAAAGCGAGGCGATTTCGTGCACCAGGCTGAGCTGGCGGCTGACAATGTCGTCGGCCATGCCGGCCACTTCGGCTTTGTGGCGGCGCAGCTGGCTCTGGCGCTGCTTTTCGCGGGTGATGTTTTTCATGATGCAGATGACAAGGCCCGAGGCTTTGTCAAAGTGGAAGGACTGGTGCAGATACAGGCCGTACTCGGCGAGGAAGGTGTATTTTTCCGCGCTCTGCCGGCCGGAGGAAATGAGCTCGACAAAGTCAAACTCGTCCATCAGGCGGTTTATGGGCTGGTGCAGCACGTCCTCGGCCGCCACGGAAAACAGCTCGCACGCCGCGTCGTTGATCTGCTGGATGGAAAGCGAAAGATCGACGGTGAGCACGGCGTTGGGGGTGATGCTCAGGATTTTGTCGGAAAAGGACTCGGCGCGCTGTTTCATGTAGGGCATGCACATGGTGATTTCGGCGCGGCCCATAAACACGGCGATGGCCTTTTCGCGGCACGAGGGATAGCCGCACATGCCGCAGTTGAGCTCGTCTGCGGGGGTGTTTTTGCCCATTTTGCGGAAAATGGCGGAAATCTGCGCCTCGGTGGGCATGGCGTAGCACACCTGGCGGTCGCGGAAGGCGGCTTCGAGCGAGCCGCCGAAGGCGGCGTCAAAATCGGGGGGCGGCAGCGTGCCGGGCGCGTCCGGGGCGCCCAGCGCGTCGCGTTCGACGTGCAGCCCGGAAAGGGCAAGCGAGCGGCTGTGCGAGCGGAAGGCGGGGCCGCCGGCGCAGCCGCCGCGGCAAAAGCTCATTTCGATAAAGCAGCCGCCGAGCAGGCCGTCGGCCGCGTCGCGCAGCGCGGCCATGCACTGCTCCGGCCCGTCGACGGCGACATAGCGCACGCCTTTTTGCTGCGCCATGGTTTTGAGAATGCCGCCCGTGACGGGGAAAAAGCGCGAAAGGCGCGGCGCGCCGGGCGCGCCGGGGGTGAGCGCAACGCCCTCCGCCTCAAGCCATTCCTGCAGCTCGTCAAAGGTCAGGGCGCACAGAAGGTCGGGGTTTTGCTCACACTCCTCCTTTTTCGCAAGGCAGGGGCCGATAAAGACCACCTGCGCGTGGGGGATGCGCTGGCGGATGAGGCGGGCGCTGGCCGCGGCCGGCGTCACAACGGGCGCGAGCAGGGAAAGCGCGCGGGGGAAGTGCTTTTCCACATAGGCGTTGACGGCGGGGCAGCAGGAGGAGATCAGCGTGCCGCCGCCGAGCTGCGCCGCGAGGCGCTCGTACTCGGTTTTGACCAAAAAGGCGCCTTCGGCCGTTTCAAAGGCGTCGGAAAAGCCCAGGCGCACAAGCGCGCGGCGCAGCGCGTCAAAGCCGCAGCCGGAAAACCAGGCGGCGTAGGAAGGGGCCACGCTGGCCACGACGGTTTTGCCGCTTTCGATGAGCCGGCGCACCGAGCCGGCGGCGTTTGCGCCGTGCTTTAAGTGCTGCGGGCAGACGACGGTGCAGTTGCCGCACAAAATGCAGTCGCGTTCGACCACCATGGCCTGATGGTTTTTGACCTCGATGGCCTTGACGGGGCAGACGCCGATGCATTTGCAGCAGTCGCGGCAGCTGACGCTTTCAAACTGTAAAATACCCATAATGTCAGCGCAGCGCGGGCACGACGGCCGTTTCAAACAGGTTTTCGGCGCCGTCGCGGCCGAGGCCGAGGAAAAGGCGCTCTCCAATGCGCACGCTGATGCCGTCGGCGCACTGGCCGAGGCAGAACGCGGGCACAATGCTGACGCGGTCTGACAGGCCGCGCCGCTCGGCCTGCAGCTTAAGGCCTTCCATCAGCTCGTAGGAACCGCGTCGGTGACAGGCGCTGCCGATACACACTGAAATGGTCAGCATAAACACTCTCTCCTTTACAGTAAAATGCGCGGCGGCGCACGGGCTCATCGGTGCGCCGCCGCGCGGCTTAAATTATTTTGTCAAAGGCAGCACCGTGGTGCGGAAAAACTCGCGTGCGCTGTCGGCCGGCACGCTGTAGCTCTGGCCGTTGACCGAAACAGCCACGCCTTCCTGCTGGCACATGCGCATGCAAAAGGAGGTTTTAAAGTCGATTTTGTCGTGCAGCCGCAGCTGCTCTATCTGCTGCTGGAAGGTCTGGAGCACATTGTAGGCGCCGCGCAGGTGGCAGGCGGTGCCGATGCAGACGTTGAGCTCAACCATGGCGCTCCTCCTCTCCTGCGCCGTAGTGGACGTGCAGAAGCTCGTGCACGCGGCCTTTGAGGATGCCGCCGTACAGCGACATCATCAGCGGGTTTTCCTCCGAGCGCTTGATGCTGCACAGCTTGTCGGCGGCATAGAGGCCGGCGCTGCGCTGGGCTTTTTCCTCGGCGGGGACAAAGGGCTGGCCGGCGCCGTTGATGCAGCCGCCGGGGCAGGCCATGACCTCGACAAAGTCAAAGTGCTCGCCCTGCCGGATGCGCTCGATGAGCTTTGCGGCGTTGCCCAGGCCGCTGACCATGGCGATGCGCACCGGTTTTCCGCCGACCTCGACGGTGGTCTCCTTGACCCCTTCGAGGCCGCGCACGCCGGTGTAGGCCAGGCGCATCAGGCCGGAATTGCTCTTGTCTGAGGCAAGGCGGCGCAAAACCGCCTCGGTGACGCCGCCCGTGACGCCGAAGATGACGCCGGCGCCCGTCATGGTGCCGAAGGGCATGTCGACGGCTTCGGGCTCAAGCTCGGAGAAGATGAGGTTGGACTCGCGGATCATGCGCACCAGCTCCTGCGTGGTCAGCACATAATCGACGTCGGGCTTTCCGTCCGGGCAGAACTCGCTGCGGCGCGCCTCATATTTTTTGGCGGTGCAGGGCATGACGGCCACGTGCACATGGCGGCGGCTCGAGGCGCGCGCCTGCTCGCGGATGACGGCGGCAAACATCTGCATCGGGCTTTTGCAGCTGGACACGTTGGGCAAAAGCTCGGGGAAGCGGGTTTCGCAAAAGCGCACCCACGCCGGGCAGCAGGAGGAAAAGAGCGGCAGCTCGTGCCCGCCCTCCTCCAGGCGGGCGGCCAGCTCGCCCGACTCTTCCAAAACGGTCAGGTCGGCGCCCGTCGAGGTGTCAAAAATGCTGTCAAAGCCCATGCGGCGCAGCGCGGCGACGATTTTGCCCATGGAGTTTTCGCCGCCCGGCAGGCCGAAGGCCTGGCCCAGCGCGACGCGCACGGCGGGGGCTATCTGCACGCTGACGCGGGTATTTTTGTCGTCGAGGGCCTTCCACACCTTCTCGACGTCGTTTTTGACGACGATGGCGCCGGTGGGGCACACGGCGGCGCACTGGCCGCAGCCGACGCACGGCGACTCGGCGAGCGGCACGTCGAAGGCGGTGCTGATGGTCATTTTGCTGCCGCGGCGGGCAAAGTCGATGGCGCCGACGTTTTGCACCTCGTTGCACATGCGCACGCAGTCGCCGCACAGAATGCACTTGTGCGCGTCGCGCACGACGCTGACGCTGGAGTTTTCGATGAGGGGCTTTTCGGCCGTGTTGGGAAAGCGCACGCCCTCGATGTTGAAGCGCTTGGCCAGCGACTGCAGCTTGCACTGGCCGTTGTTTTCGCAGGTGGTGCAGTCGCGGCAGTGGTTGGCGAGCAGCAGCTCCAAAATAACGCGGCGGTAGCGGCGCAGGCGTTCGGTGTTGGTGCGGATGCTCATGCCGGCGCGCGGCGGGGTGGAGCAGGCGGCTTCCAGGCCGCCGCGCTCGTTTTCGACCATGCACATGCGGCAGGCGCCGTACACCGAAAGCTCGGAGTGGTAGCAGAAAGTGGGCAGGCTGATGCCGGCCTTGCGGATCAGCTCAAGAAGGTTTTTCTCGCCGTTGATTTCGACGGGCACGCCGTCGATCAGCATGGTTTCTTTGTTCGTCATGGCTTCAGTCCTCCTTGATTGCATGGAACGGGCAGGCTTCGACGCAGGCGCCGCACTTGATGCACTTGTCGGGGTCAATGACAAACGGCTGCTTCAAAACGCCGGAGATGGCGCCGGCGGGGCAGGTGCGCGAGCACTTCGAACAGCCCTTGCACAGCTTAGGGTCGATGGAAATGCGCCGCAGCTTGCGGCAGTTGCCGGTGGGGCAGCGCTTTTCGTAGATGTGGGCCTCGTATTCCGAGCGGAAGTTTTTGATGGTGCTGACGACGGGCAGGGCGGCCGACTTGCCGAGGCCGCACAGCGCGGTGTTTGTAATGGTGTCGGCCAGCTCGAGCAAAAGCTCGATGTCGCCGTCGCGGCCGTTGCCGGCGACGATGCGCTCGAGGATTTCGAGCATGCGCCGGGTGCCCTCGCGGCAGGGCACGCACTTGCCGCACGATTCGTTCTGGGTAAAGTTCATGAAAAAGCGCGCGACCTCGACCATGCAGGTGTGCTGGTCCATAACGACCAGGCCGCCCGAACCTATCATGGCGCCGGCCTTTTTGAGCGAGTCAAAGTCGAGGGGCATGTCGAGGTGCTCCGCGGTCAGGCAGCCGCCCGAGGGGCCGCCGATCTGCACGGCTTTAAACTCGCCGCCGTCGCGCATGCCGCCGCCGATGTCAAAGATGATTTCGCGCAGGGTGGTGCCCATGGGCACTTCGATAAGGCCGGTGTTGACGATGTTGCCGGTCAGGGCAAAGGCCTTGGTGCCGGGGCTGTTTTCCGGGCCGATGGATTTGTACCAGGCGGCGCCGCGGTTTAAAATCAGGGGGACGTTGGCGTAGGTTTCGACGTTGTTGAGCACGGTGGGCTTGTCAAACAGCCCGTGCTCGACGGTGCGCGGCGGCTTGACGCGCGGCATGCCGCGCTTGCCCTCGATGGAGGCGGTCAGGGCGCTGCCCTCGCCGCACACAAAGGCGCCGGCGCCGCGGCTGATGTGCAGGGTAAAGTCAAAGCCCGAGCCTAAAATGTCGCGCCCGAGCAGGCCGCAGGCCTCGGCCTGCGCAATGGCGTTCTGCAGGCGGCTGACGGCCATGGGGTATTCGGCGCGCACGTAAATATAGCCCTCGCTGGCGCCGCAGGCGCGGCCGGCTATCATCATGCCCTCGAGCATGCGGTGGGGATCGCCTTCCATGATGCTGCGGTCCATAAAGGCGCCGGGGTCGCCCTCGTCGCCGTTGCACACGACGTACTTGACGGGCTCTTTCTGGCGCTGCACCTGGCTCCACTTGCGCCCGGCGGGGAACCCGCCGCCGCCGCGGCCGCGCAGGTTGGACTCGGTGACCTCGCGGATGATGTCGTCCGGCGACAGGTCAAACAGCGCTTTTTCAAAGGCGGTGTAGCCGCCGATGGCCAGGTATTCCAAAATGGAGGTGGCGTCGATGTGCCCGCAGTGCTCGAGCACGAGGCGGGTCTGCTTTTTATAAAAGGGGATGTCCTCCTGCTCTTTATGTACCGTGCCGTCCTTCTGATAGGCCAGGCGTTCGATGTGCTCGCCGCGCAGGATGGTGCGCTCGACGATTTCCTCGCAGTCGGACAGGCGCACCCTGGTGTAAAGCCAGCCCTGCGGCTCGATGCGCACGAGCGGGCCCATTTCGCAAAAGCCGTGGCAGCCGCTTTTTTTCATGCCGACGGCGTGCTCGTGGGGCTCCTCCTGCAGTTCGACGGTGCAGTCGACGCCCTTTTCCGACATGATTTCGCGCAGGCGGTCAAAAATGTCCAGCGAGCCGCTCGAAACGCAGCCGGTGCCGGCGCACACGAGGATTTTCTTTTCTTCGGCGCGGGCGGCGGCGGCACAGCGCTCGCGCAGAGCGTCGAGATCCGCGCGGGTTTTAAGCATTGTCAGCATTTTGCAGTTCCTCCCTCAGCTGTTTGATGAGCTCGGACGCCTTGTCGGGCGTCATGCCCGGGTGCACCTTGTCGTTGACGGTGATGACGGGGGCCAGGCCGCAGGCGCCGAGGCACGACACCGTCTCGACGGTGAACAGCAAATCGTCGGTGGTGACCTTTTTGTCGCTCAGGCCGAGATCGCTGCGCAGGCGCTCGAGAATGGGGATGGACTTGCGCACATGGCATGCGGTGCCGTCGCACACCTTGATGACAAAATGCCCCTTGGGGTCGAGGGAAAAGTTCTCGTAAAAAGTGGCCACGCTGTAAAGCCGGGCCTCGCTGACGCCCAGCTGTTCGGCGAGGTAGGGAAAGAGCTCGCGCGGAAGGTAGCGGTAGTGCTCCTGGATGCCCTGCAGCACCGCAATGACGCTGCGCTGCTCGCGGCCGCACCGGTCCAGGATGGCGTCTGCCGTCTGGTACATTTCGTGGGTGTTCATCATGCTCTCCTTCTCCTGTGTGTTTTGTCAGAGCCGGGGGGCGGCGCGCGCGCCGGAGGGCAAAAAACAGCCGCCCGGAAGGCGCGCCGGGGGCCCCTGGTAATAGTTATCTCTTTATCGATATTGTATGATTAAAGAAGGCGCTTGTCAATGAAAAAAACGAGAAATTGACAAAAAAATAACGGCGGCAAAGCGGGCAAAAAATGGGGAGTGAAATGCGTTGACTTTCACACGCTGCGGTGGTATACTATGCTTGTATTTGCGGATGTAACGATTATGCTCACATGTTTTTGTAAGCCATTGTTCGTTGATGTCTTACAAAAACATGTGAGCTTTTTGTTTCACATGCTCCGGAGTACAAGATTTTTTTGAGAAAGGGAGGTACCTGCAATGAACACGGGTACGGTAAAATGGTTCAACGAGGCCAAGGGCTTCGGCTTCATCTCCAACGACAACGGCGGCGACGACGTCTTTGTCCACTTCTCGGCCATCCTGGTCGACGGCTT
>CANUCM010000185.1 GCA_947856675.1 uncultured Clostridia bacterium
TAGCCCCACAGGCCGACCAGAATGGCCGGGATGATCAGGTTGTCATAACCCTTGGCAACTGCCATGGCCGCCGCAGAGGACGGGCCGCCGAGGTTGGCGTTGGAGGACACAGCCAGCTCTTCGATGGGCAGCTTGAAGACTTTGCCCCAGCCCATCATCCACACAATATGAACCGCAGCGATGATACCGCAGAACACGAAGAGCAGAGGCGCGTTCTTGATAACGCTCCACAGGTCGGCCGGACAGCCGATGACGACAAAGAAGATGTAGATGAGGAAAGTACCGATTTCCTGCGCGCCTTTAAGGTTGGAGAAGAAGTTGGGGAACAGCGAGGCCAGTGCCACCGCCACAATGGTCAGCATAACAAACTGATTGCCGACGATCATGTTCAGAAGGCCGGAGGTCATGCTGCCGAACAGCTCGGCCAGTTTGGTGCCCACGGTAGCCACCACAAAAGCCACGGAAATGGTCAAAGCCAGATCAAGCAGGGAAATCTCTTTTTTGCCCCAGTAAGAACCGGCCAGCGTCTTACCACTGGTGTCGGTTCCACGTGCTTCCACCGCCGCCTGATGCGGATGCGGATAGTGCTTTTTAAAGAAGTTGCTGCTCGGAATCCACAAAAGGATGAAGAAGGCAATGGCCATGACGAAGTTATCGGCCACAACCTCTGCCGACAGCAGGGTTTCGTCCATGTTGACGGAGGACGCGATGGCAAACAGGTTGACGCCGCCGCCGATGTACGAACCGGTCAGCACGCCCGCCATCTTGTGGAGATCGGGGATAAAGCGGTTCATCGTCACATACGCAACCACGGCGCCCACCATGGTACCTACCGCGCCGATATTGAAACAGATGAACATTTTTCCCGTGTCCTTGACGATCTTCTTGATGTCCGCCCTGAACAGCAGCATGGCAACGGAGATGGGGATGCAGTAGTTCCACACGGTGTCATACACCGGGGACACAGCGGGGATCACCTTGAGGTTTGTGGCGGCCACTGCCAGAATCAGGCCGATAACCGGACCCGACAGCTTTTCTGCCCATTTGTAGTTTTGCTCGCAATAAATGGAAATCGCGGCAAAAACAATCAAAATGGTCCACAAAACCCAGGTGTCGTCCGCCTTAATCAGGGTTTTGGCTTCTTCAGCCAGCAACAGATTAAGCATAAACAGACCTCCTAGTTTTTTATAAAACCGGCATACGTTTTCCACATTTCGGGAAACCGCGGCACCGGAATTATCATATTTTAACTAAATCATGAACGAGCATATTATACCGCTTTTATCCTGAAATGGCAAGGCGCCCCCTATGTTTTAGTGGATTTTACCATCCTTTTTTGTTGATTATTACAGTGATTTACTGCGATTTTCTAAGCATTTACTCCAATCGATTTTGCGCGCCTGATACAACAGTATCGCCCGGCCAGGCCCTTTATGCGCGGAAAAAAAACCGGCCCGCTGAAAGCGGGCCGGCCCGTACCGTCCATTATTTTTTTGCCGCGGGGACATAGACCTCACCGGCCAGGCTGCGCGCAAACAGCCGGCGGATTTCGTCCACGTCGTCCGTGCGCCCCAGCGCCCACATCAGCTTGGTCACCGCGGCTTCGCTCGTCATGTCGTAGCCCTGGATGGCGCCCTGTTCCAGCGCTTTCTGCCCCACCTGGTAAATGGAAAGCTCACTCGCCTCATACAGGCACTGGCTGCACACGACAACGGGGATTTTCTCCCGCGCGGCGCGCTGCAGCCGCGACACGAAATCCCGGCGGATAAACTGCACGCCGCCCGCCCCGAACGCCTCGATTACGATGCCGCGGATGCCCGAGTCGATGAGCATGTCCAAAATCGCGGGGTTGGTGCACGGCGTCAGCTTGAGCAGAAACACGCCGGTGTCGATGGATGTGTCCAGCCTGGGCGTGCCGGCCGGGTGCAAAAGCACGTCGTCGCGCAGGCACAGCCCCGTGGCGTTGATGACGCCGGCCGGCGGGCAGTTGACGCTTTCAAAGGCGTCAAACCCCGTGGTGCGCACCTTGACGGCGCGGCAGCCCAGAATGATTTTTCTGTCAAAGGCGACAAACACGCCCGGCCGGCCGCTCTCCGCCATGGCAAAAGCGCAGCGCAGGTTGGACACCGCATCGGTCAGCGGGTGGGAAATGGGCACCTGCGAGCCGGTCAGCACCACGGGCACCGGCGGGTTTTCCAGCATAAAGCACAGCATGGACGCCGTATAGGCCATGGTGTCGGTGCCGTGGGTCACCACGATGCCGTCAAAAGCCCCGAAGCCCTCGTAAATCGCCGAGGCGATGACTTTCCACTCCTCGGGCTGAATGTTGGTGCTGTCGAGCGTGAAAATTTCGCGCACGGTCACCTCACAGCCCGAAAACCCGCTGCCGAGGTGGGACAAAATCTCCTCGCTTCCGCGCGGCGAAAGCCCCTCGGCACCCGGGGCCGAGGCAATGGTGCCCCCGGTGGTCAGCATCAGTATTTTTTTCATGCTACCTCTCCCTTATGAAATCCCCTGCTGCATATCGCAGGCGACTTTCTTCAAATCCCGCACCAGCTGCTCCTGGTCCAAAGCGCGCAGGCGGCTGGTCGGCCCGGACACCGAAACCACCACGCACAGCTCCCCCCTGCGGCTGAGCACGGGCACTGCCGTGCACGAAAGCCCCAGCTCGGTTTCGCCGTCCTCCGTGGCGTAGCCCTGGGCGCGGATTTGTTCCAGCTGGGCGTCCAGAATGCCCCAGTCGGTGATGGTGTTGGGCGTAAAGCCAATGAGCGGGCGGCCGCGGTAGCGGTCCAGAAACCCGGGCTGCGAAAACGCGAGCATGCATTTTCCGCTGGCCGAAGCATGGCAATAGGTCAAAGCGCCCACCGGCGGCGACACGCGCAGAACGCTCTGCGGGTTCTGGATTTTTGCAATGAGCAGCTGCCGGGGCAAATCGCCCCCGCCGTTGTAGGGAACCGTGACGTGCACGCACTCGCCGTACCGGGCGTTGAGCCGGTCGGCATAGGGCCGCACTACGCTGACAAAGGCGTTTTTTTCCTCAATCATCCGCCCCAGCACAAACAGGCGCGTCCCCAGCCCGTAACGCCCGGTCTGCTCGTCCTGATAAATAAAGTTGCGGTTTTTCAGCGTGTACAGCATCCGGTGCACGGCGCTTTTGGGAATGCCGAGCCCCTGCGCAATGCCGCTGAGCGTACATTCCCCGCCCTGCTGATAAATATACTCAATGATGTCGACCGCGCGGTCGAC
>CANUCM010000186.1 GCA_947856675.1 uncultured Clostridia bacterium
AGAGCACGTCATTGGTAATGACGAGGTCGGCAGTTCGAATCTGCCTAACAGCTCCAAAAAGAAACACCAGCCCTTTCGGCTGGTGTTTCTTTTTGCCCGATTCCCCGCGTTTTCGCACATCAAAAAGCCGCCGGAAGTTCTTCCGGCGGCTTTTTTTAATACCACTCGCTCATGCTCATGGGCACAGGCTCTGTTTCAAAGGCCTTTTGCAGCTCCTCGGGCGCCAGCGACTTGCGGATGACCACGCTGAGCACATACTCGTCAAACCAGCTGTCAGCCATGACATAGTGGCCGTCAATACCCATGCCCTGGCCGTAGCTGTTCTGCACCTTCCAGCGATCGGGCGTGCCGTCAGCGCGCAGATTGACGCCGCTGAAGCTCATGATGTGCGTGCCGCAGGTGCCCTTGTACAAAATGCGGTCGGCCTTGCTCATTTCAAGATCCGTGCCGAACAGCTCCTCAAAGGCATACAGATGCGCGTCCATATAGCCCATCGGCTTGCTCGACTGCTTGGCCACGTCACAGCCCATCACGACCTGCTCCCCGGCCTTCAGCTGCGCAATGACCGCCTGCTTGATGAGCGGCAGCGGCGCGTTGAGCAGAATCGCCGGGCTGCCATGCTCCGGCGCTTTGCCGGTGTAGTCCTGCATATAGTACGTCTGCATGAACGGACGCTTTTCCGACGGGTGGTGAATGATCATCATGTAATCGTCGGGGTTGCAGCCGCCGTACGTGCGGAAAAAGTCCTGCGGCGTAATGTCGGCGATGCAGTGCCACTGCCCCGCGCGGTCGCGGTATTCAAAGGTGAACTTCGTGGGCGGCACGCCGAGGAACCGGCACAAAATGCCGAACACCCCTTCGAGCACCTGCTCCCGCAGCGCTTCCAGACGCTCGGTGCTGCGGCTCTGCGCATACTCGTCACGCAGCTGCTTGACGCCCAGGCGCAGCTTGTCGCCCAGCGTGCGGGTGACATACCGGGTGTCGGGCGAGCACTGGGTGTCTGGCATGACAAACTTGGGCACCACGCCGTATTTCTTGGCCAGGTCGGCAAAAATATACCACTGCCCGCTGTCCGCCAGCGGCTGGCGCAGCATGCGCACCAGCTCGGGGCTGTCGAGCGGCTGCTCGATGCGCGCGATCATCTCGCTCAAAAACCGGCCGCTTTTTTCCAGCTGGTCATAAAAGTATGTATAGTTCTGCGACAGCTCAAAATTGCGCTCCTGCAGGTTGAGCGTGCGCGCGATGTGCTGACGCACAGGGTTGAGCGAGGCAAAGGTCCAGCAGCGCAGGCTCGTGCCCTGATCCGTCACCCCGTCTTCCGCCAGGTCCACCGAGAACGAAAAGGGCAGCGCCCGCACAGCCTGCGGCTCCATCCCCGCCATCAGCGGGCCCACCTTGGTCACCGCACGGATGGCCCCGGCCGCCGCCGCGCCGGGGGTCTGATACTGTGCCCGGCACCGCGAAAGCAGTTCCTGTGAAATATTCTGCATACAAGACTCCTCCTTCTCTTCCAACGGATGCTCCGCAAACCACGCGAAAACATCGTCATAATACTTTGTGCCCCGCAGCGAATGGTCGGCGTTTTCGTAAACGCACAGCCGGCATTCCTTTCCCGCCGCCCTGAGGCCCTTGACCATGTTGTAGGACTGCTGCGGGTCTACGCGCCAGTCGTTTGTGCCCTGGCACACCAGCACGGGCGCCTGGATCTTTTCCGGCCAGCACACGGCCGAACGGCGGACAAACTCCTCGTGAAACTGCTCGGGCGGCCCGCCCACCAGCTCGTGAAACACGTCCTTCATCGCCTGCTCGCGCAGCCGGTACATCATAAAGCAGTCGGCCATGCCGGCCCCGATGGCCACGGCGCGCACGCGGCTGTCGCGCGCGGCGCACAGATACGCCATCATTCCGCCGCGGGAATGCCCCAGCAGGTACATGCCCCCCGGCCGGACAAACGACAGCTTTTCCGCAAGATCCATGAGCCGGATGACATCGTCGACGTCCTCGCCGCCAAACCCGTCGGTCCCCGTGCTGCCCGCACAGCCGCGGTACTGACTGCCCAGGCCGATATACCCGGCCGCCGCCAGACGGCATGCCGTTTCCGGGCGCATGGGCGACAGGTCGCGGTTTCCCCCGTGGCAGAATACAATGGCCGGCAGGCTCTGCCCCTGCTGCAGCTGTACGGGCGCCGCCGCCATGCCCTCGATTTCCTCCGCACCGCTGCGGTAGCGGAAGGTCACAAGGCTGACGGCCCCTTCATAGCCCTCCGGCACCTGCGCCTGTTCCGCACGCACGACGAGCGGATGCCGCTTCAGTTCGTTCAGTATATTCATTGCGCTCTCCATTCCCGGCCCGAACCCCTTACTGTTCCTCGTACGGGCTTTTCAGCCAATCCTCAAACATTTCATGCACGTTGCGCGCGCGCTCGAAGGACAGCCAGCTGCCCAGCCTGCGCACATAATACCGGCCGACATACTCCTCCTCGCTCATGACCGGCTTGCCGTTTGCCCCGCGCGGGATCAGCGGCCGGATCATGTCGAGCAGGCGGTCGTCGGGCAGCTCGGTATACCGGTCGCGGTGTACCACCGGCGCGTCAATGCGCACCGTGCGTTCCCGGGGCGGCTCCGCAGAACGCCCGAAAATGCACAGCGTGACCGGCATGACGTACTTGGGCAGGGCAAACAGCTCCTTGACCTGCCGGTAGTTGATGATGATGTCCGCGATAAAGCACGAGCCGATGCCCAGCGACTGCGCCGCAATCACCATGTTTTCCGCAGCCAGCAGCGCGTCGACCGCCGACAGCAGAATCTCATCCTCCCTGGGGATGTTGATGGCGACGCCCAGCGTCTTGACATACTTGCGGAACAGCCGGAACCAGCGGCTGTAGTCCGCCAGCACAATGTACACCCCCGGCGCCGTCGCCACAAAGCGCTGATTGTCGCAAAACGCGGCGATCTTCTCTTTCAGCGCGCGGTCGCGCACGTCAATGAGCGAAAACTTCGACATTTTTCCCCCGTTGGGCGCGCGCAGCGCCGCCGAGGTGATGATTTTCCGCTCTTCTTCCGTGATGGAGTCGGGCACAAACGCGCGCACCGACCTGCGTTCTTCCAGAACCTGAATGGTTTCATTGGGATATTCCGGCATCAGTGCTTCCCCCTCTCGGCTGGGGCACCGGCAGAGTGTCGGGAATGGGACACTCATAGGTCTTGCCGCCCATCGACTGCTCAAACTCGGCTTTGGCCCGGCGGATGAGCTCCGGATCGCCGGCCGCGCGCACCGCCGCCAGCGCCAGCACCTTTGCGCCGTATATCATGCCCTTCATGCCGATGCTGCTCCCGCAGCAGGCCGTGACCTGCCAGTTGTGCCCGCCGGCCGCGCGGTTGTTGACCGCGGTGTTGGCCGATGCGCAGGGCACGATGTGCATAACCTCCGCCACGTCGGTGGACCCGGAGCCGTCCCGCGTGCCGATGGGCATAACCCCCGTGCACAAAGGCTCGGTATGTACCGCCGGATTGTAGTGCGGGCTGCGCCGGTTCAGCTCGTCGGCAAACTTCAGCTCGCTTTCCGTCCACTTCGGGCGCTCGATTTCCTCCATGCACTCATGCAGCAGGTCCACCAGCACATGGTTGGGCATGGTTTCGTAACAGCCGCCCTTGTATTCCACCTCCACCGTGGTGCCCGTCATCTTCGCCGCGCCCTCGGCGACGTCAATGAGCCGCCTGTAGGTGTCCTCGATGGACTCGCGCGACATGGCGCGCACATAATACCACACGCTCGCCTTGTCGGGCACAATGTTGGGCGCCACACCGCCCTCGGTGATGACATAGTGAATCCGCGTTTCGGGCGTCACATGCTCCCGCAGGTAGTTGGCCCCGATGTCCATCAGCTCCACGGCGTCCAGCGCGCTGCGCCCGTTGTGCGGATCGCCCCCGGCATGCGCCGTGCGCCCGGTAAAATGGAACACCGCGCTGTTGAGGCCCGCGCTGCGGCCGTAGCCCGTGCTGTTGACCGAGCTGCCATGCCACGAAAACGCAATGTCCAGCTCGCAAAACGCGCCGCCGCGCGCCATGAAGCCCTTGCCCGTCAGCTGCTCCTCCGCCGGGCAGCCGTAATAGACCACCGTGCCCGGAAGCCCCAGCTGCCGCAGCTCCTCCTTTAATCCGTAAGCCGCAGCCAGCGGCGCAACACACAGAAGGTTGTGGCCGCAGCCCTGCCCCGGCGCGCCCGCCTGTACCGGCTCCTGCACCGTGCTCACTTTCTGGCTCAGGCCCGGCAGCGCGTCCAGCTCGCCCAAAAAGCCTATGACCGGCCCGCCCTCGCCCCACGACGCGCGCAGCGCCGTCGGCATGCCGTATACCGGGGTTTCCACCTGGAATCCCAGCCCGGCCGCCAGCTCTGCCGTGCGGCGGCAGGCATTGACCTCGTCAAAGGCGATCTCCGGATCTTCCCAGTTGCTCAGGGCCAGCTTTTCAAACAGCTCCCGCTTTTGCGCGATGGCCTCCAAGGCAATTTTCCCTGTCATATGACACCTCCTGCAAAACTCCATATCTTTTTAGAAAAGCCTATATGACTATATTGTATCCCTCGAAACAAAAAATCTCAATAGGCACCATGTGTTGCTTTTTTTACATATTTTTTTCTTTCGTTTTATAGTTAATTAACAAAAATAGCTTGTGCATCTCTTTTTTATTCGGTTTTTATTGACAACTACTTATCTAACATTATAATGATTATATATTGTTTCATGGAAAACAAAAGAGATGTTTTGCCGGGAGGAGATGCCTATGAAATTTCCCGATATCATCAACGATGCGCTTTTGAGC
>CANUCM010000187.1 GCA_947856675.1 uncultured Clostridia bacterium
CCGCCGTGCTCCTTGCTCCCGCCGCCGATGGGCAGCATCACAATGGTGTTCTCGTTTAATATTTTCCGGCAGTCCTCGTCGGTGATTTCAGAAATCAGTACGCCCTTTTTCAAATCGGTCATGCCCTCACGCTCCTTTTTCCTTCCCAGAATTGCAGCTTCGGAAAAAACCGCAGACCCGACTTTGCCAAAAGTTCCGTGTGCACAGCGGGGAGCGCCGCTTCAGGCACTGCGGCACGCCGCAGGCCCTCGCGCGCACTCCCGCACCGTGAGCTCTTTACAGCCTGTTTTCAATCAATATTGGTCCACAGGGGTTTTCTTGAAAACCTCCAAAAAGTCCACAATATCGCTGACGGTTTCTTCAATCAGCTGACGGCCCTTGTCCGCGGAAGCCAAAAACGGGTTTCCGTTGACGCCATGCGCAGTTTCCATACGGTTGGAAACGTAAATATGCTGCACACCGTCCACCTTCACGCCCGGAATGTCTTCACGGTACTCCTCATCATAAAGATCCGTGTGCACAAGCTGCGGCTGCGCATACAGCATGATGGAGGTTTCATATTCTCCGGCATGCCCGTCCTGTTTGGACTCCATCAGGCGCTTCTTGGCCTTGAGCCCCAGGCCGCCTGTCCGCGTAATGGCCACCTTTGCTCCGTACTGGTTGTTCATTTCCGTTGCGACGGTGACAAGCGGGAAATAAGCGGAAAAGCTGAAGTCCAGCAGCAAGAACTTACGTACGCCGTGCCGGGTAAAGCTCACAAGGATATCCTTGACCAGCTTGATATAATGATCGGCCTGAATGTGCACGCTGCCCTCCCAGTTGATGAAAGCCGGAAAATGTTCGTAGGATAACGTAGGAAGGGTCACAACGGGAAAACGCTTGGTCACTTCATCCGTCAGGCACTGGCAGATGTACATATCCGTGCCCATGGGCAGATGACGGCCGTGTTCTTTGCTGCCCCCGCCCAGCGGAAGCAAAACGATGCTTTCTTCATTGAGCCACTTCTGCGCTTCTGTATAAGAAAGCTCAGCCAATTTAACTCCCTGCATTGTACGTTCTCCTTTCATCAATACGTTGTGATTTTAAACTGGCGGAAGCCTTCAACAAAGGTGACAAGATCATTGACCATATCTTCAAGAATTACCTTGCCCTTTTCCTCGTTCGCCAGCAGCGGGTTGCCATTGACTCCCGACTTGGTCACCATGTGATGGCCAACGTAAATGCCGCCCTCTTCGACCGTGTGATGCAAAACCGGGTTGTACTCTTCTTCCGCCTTATCCATCTCCACCAGATCGGGACGCACATGCAGCATCAGTGAGGTTTCCCACTCGCAGGAATGCCCGCCGCGGGACTGCTCCAGAACCCTGGCACTGGCACGGTGGCCGATGCCCCCGAGCGAAATCGCAACTTTCGCATTCCATTCGTTGTTCATCTCGGTTGCCACAGTATACAACGGATATTTAGAGGAAATGCTGAAATCAATCACAAGGAATTTGCGCACGCCATGTCTGGCAAAGCTGATGCAGATGTCTTTGACAACATCAATAAACGTGCGGGATTCCACATTGACGCTGCCTTTCCACTCCACAAAGGCAGGAAAGTGCGCATAGCACAAAATGGGCAGCGTAATGACCTCGCAGCGCTCCGTCACCTGATCCGCAAGGTACTGACAAAGATACATATCCGTTCCCATGGGCAAGTGCGCCGCATGCTCTTTGCTGCCGCCGCCAATGGGAAGCACAACAATGGTTTCCTCATTGAGCAGCGGTTTGACCTGCTCGTAAGTAAGCTCTTCAATATGATAACCTTTCATAAAGTGCAAGCTCCTTTCTTTTCATGATTTCAGAAAATTTCAGGGTGTGTAACGGGTGCAAGCAACAAAATGTCCTTCGGAAATTTCGCGCAGCGGCACTGCCTGACGGCATTCCTCCGTCGCGTAATTGCAGCGCGCGGCAAAGCGGCAGCCCGGCTTGGGTTCGATGGGCGAGGTGATTTCCCCCTTGAGGATGATTCGCTCGCGCTTTGCATCGCTTTTTGCAATGGGGATTGCCGAAAGCAGCGCCTGCGTATACGGGTGGCACGGATTTGAAAACAGCTCTTCGGACGAACACTTCTCCACCAGCTGCCCAAGGTACATGACGCCGATATCATCTGAGATATGCTTGACCACCGACAAGTTGTGGGTGATAAACATATAGGCGATCCCCATGCTGTCCTGCAAATCCATCATAAGGTTCAGGATTTGCGCCTGAATGGACACATCCAGCGCAGAAACCGGTTCATCGCAAACGATAAACTTGGGCTGAAGCATCAAAAGAGCAATACACACTATTAATTTCCACAATAATATAGCATGTTCTTTCAATACATTATAAAGACATTATAATTCATTATGTATTTTTTTGTCAATAATCTTTTAACAATTAGCATTTTTTAAACATATTTACCAATAATTTTTTAAACTTTATTGCATTTTGCTATAACGCTAAAGTTTAACATTACGGGTTTTTTCTGCTTTAACATAAATCTACAAAATTTCATCGATTGCCGCCCGTAATTTTCTCTAACAATAAAACCAGGGTTTTTATCGTCATTTTATGCGATATACTTCATATTTCCTTATGATATTTTTAAATTACAATTACTATTTTACGATATACTGCGTTTTGGGCAGGTGATGCCGACACCAACATCCCAAATATATCGAAAGCAGGTTCTTGAAAAATTTCACAAAACATAATAGCATATATTATTATAATCTTTTATTACGGTACAGAAAGGAATGCTGAATATGCTTGATCTCGTGATTTGCGGCGCGAAAATCTATGACGGCACAAACAGCCCTTCTTTTTATGCGAACATCGGCGTTTCCGGCGGGAAAATTGTCCAGATTACCCGCTTGCCGCTCAGCGGGCATCAAGTGCTGGACGCGCACGGACTTGCGCTGTGCCCCGGTTTTATTGACACGCACGGCCACATGGACAGCATGCTCGCTCAGGAGCCCCTGCAGCGCGCCAAGCTGGAACAGGGCATTACGACCAGCATCGGCGGTCTGTGCGGCGGCTCCGAAGCCCCGGCAGTCAACCCCGACGGCAGTCTGTACACATTTGAAAAATACCTGAATGAGCTTTCCCACACATCCATGGGCGCCAACCTTGCACTGATGGCCGGCAACGGCAATCTCCGCATATGCGCCATGGGTTATTCGTCCTCGGCCCCTGCTCCCGGGCAGATGGAGTGTATGAAATCGCTGCTCCGGGATGCCATGCAGGCCGGCGCGCTCGGCATTTCCTTCGGCCTGATTTACCCGCCCGCCTCCTATGCTTCAATTGATGAGATGGCCGAGCTGTGCAAGGTTGTGGCAGAATATGACGGTTTTGCCGCCTTTCATCTGCGCAACGAGGGGGACCGCTTTTATGAAGCCGTCGAAGAAGCCTTTGAAGTGGCCCGCCGCAGCGGCTGCCGCTTAATTCTGTCGCATCACAAAGCGACCCGCGAGCCCAACTGGGGAAAAACCCTGGTGACGCTGGGCATGCTGGATCGCGCGGCCGAGCAGGGGCTTGAGGTCTATGCGGATGCCCATCCCTATACCGCCGTTTCCGCCGGCCTTAAGGCCTACATTCCCCAGGCGCTGCACAGCAGCGGCATTGAGCATTTAATCGAGATGTCCAGCGGCGGAAGCTCCAAAAAGGCTCTGACAGAAGCCATCGAACAATCCCTGCAGAGCAACACGGGCCATTATAAGCAGACCGATCCTCCCCGCGCCTACATTCTGGCTTCGCGCACCCATCCCGAGTACAACGGCCGCCGGATTGTGGATATCGCAAAAGAACAGGGGCTCTCCTTTGCCGAAGTCGTCGTCAACACACTGCACGACGACGGCATGACCACCACAGGCATGCACGTCGACATCATGCACTCCGCCGACGTCAACCGCGTGCTGCGGCATCCCCGCGTCATGCTGTGCACCGACGGTTCGTCCATCCTGCCGGGCATTGCCGTCCATCCCCGCGTCCGGGGCACCTTTCCCCGCTTCCTCGGGCGGATGTGCATCCGCGGCGGCCTGATGCCTGCAGAAACCGCCATTTCAAAAATGACATATCTCCCGGCGCGCGTTTACGGCTTCCGCGGCAAAGGCCTTGTTCGTGAAAACTGCGATGCGGATCTTGTCTTGTTTGACCCCATGACGCTTTGCGACAACGCCACGGTTTCTGATTCCACCGCCCTCAACAGCGGTTTAAAGTACGTCATTGTAAACGGGCAGATTGTCGTGGAAGACAACCAGGCCAACGGACGCATGCACGGAAAGCTCCTTCGCCGACGCTGCCCCGTCCAGCCGTCCTGCGCCGAGTAAACAAAAAAAATAACAGGCTGCTTGAAACAGCCTGTTATTATCGGAAATCACCATTCAATCTGCAGCCCTGCGCCCACTTCGCGCACCGGGATGCTGGCATTCATAGCCGCTTTGGCTTCAAAAGACACACAGTGGCACGGCCAGAACTCCATCTCGCCCTGCGCTTTCAGGTACTCGACGGTCCGGTTCAGCCGCTCCCCGTGATGAAACATGTGCAGCCCGCCGATAATGCCCAGCACCTTTTGCTGGCCGCACACCGCTTTGGCGTGCTCTGTGATGTTGCAGATGCCGCTGTGCGAACAGCCGGTAATGATGTAAAAGCCGCGCTCCGTCTGGTAGGCCAACGCCGTATCATCCAGCAAAAAATCCTCCTGCCAGACACCGCCGCAGCAGAACTCCCCTGTCGGCTTTTTGTTTTCAAAATCAAAAACCCGCGGGATTTCTCCCAAAAACCAGATGTTTTCGCTGATTTTGCACGGTTCTTTTGTCAAAGTCAGGCTGCACAGCCCTTCCACGGCTTCCTGGCTCATAATGGTGCCGTTGGACTGGCCGTCGACGCGCTTGGGGCAGAAGGCGTACGGATGCGCAAAAACTTTCACTTTGGAAAGATTCATCCGCTGCGCCAAAAACGGCAGGCCCATGACATGATCGTCATGGCCGTGCGAAATGGCAATGGCCGTCACTTTGCTGACGTCCACCCCCAGCCGCGCGGCATTGCGAAGAAAGAGGTCGGAAAACCCAGTGTCCAGCAAAATGCGGCTGTCGCCGTCCTCGATGTAGTAGCACGCACCCGGTTCCCCTTCCAGATACTTTCCCACCAGCGTATTGTTGTCCGAAAGCACTGTCAGTTTCACAAAAAGCCCTCCTTTACCTTTTCTTTCGGCAGTATATCATGTCCTTTTTTCATCCGCAATGTTTTTTTGGCTTTTTCTATCCACACATCCGGGAATATAGAATGAAAGAACAAGTTGACAGGTATTACAGGCTATACTAATATTGTAATGTAGGTTGGTTTCTGCATTGCCCTACAAAGGAGGAAGGTCCTATGATTGATAAAAACGCCAGCACGCCGATGTATGAGCAAATCGCAACAACCCTTCGGCACGAAATTCTGCAAAAGCAGTACGGCGAACGCGGCTGTATAGGCACTCATTCCCAGCTGGCCCAGCGTTTTGGGGTCAGTCTGATCACCGTGCGCAAGGCGGTGCAGATACTGCAGGAAGAAAAGCTGGTTGATATCAAGCAGGGCAAAGGCACGTTTGTTCGCGGCACGCTGCTGCATGACGATTTGTCCAGCCTGCGCGGCGCAAGCAACATCCTCATGGCCAGCAACCTGCCCGCGCATGTCACCGTCCCGGTCTTTGAAATGATTGAAACACCCCGGCAGCTTGACTCGGATCTGCGCCTTGGCCTGGGCAAGCGCTGCCTGCACATCGTGCGCGTACACATCCTCGACGGAACCGGGCTTTCTTACGCCGAAATCTATCTGCCGCAGATCTACGGCCGTGACATCACCAAGGCCGACGTGGAGAACTTTACCATTTATCAGATTTATCAGGACAAGCTGCACGTCGCGCTGGGCACCGGACGCCAAAGCATCCGCGCCGGCTGCGCTTCGGCCGACGTCGCCCAGGCGCTCGGCATCGAGGAAAACTCCCCCATTTTAAAAATCGAGCGGCGCGCCTACAGCGATTCAGGCAGCCTGATCGAATATATGCGCATGGCTTATGAATACACAAAATACTCGTTTGAAGTGGAACTCAAACTGAGTGCGACATAAAAAAAGACCCCGATGGGGTCTTTTATTTTTTCCCGGATTTCCCCGCGGAAAGCAGCTCGCGCAGGCCGATGAGAATGATCAGCGCGCCGAACAGCCGCCGCAGCAGCGCATCCCCCGCCGCCTGCGACAAAAGGCTCCCCGCCGCCGCGGCCGCACAGCCGGAAAGCGCCGCCCAGACGGCTGCGCGGGCGGCAATCCGGTGGTTTTTCCAGTGGGAAATGAGCGCCGGCGGCGCAGCGGCCACAAAATACAGCAGATTGACGCCCTGCGCCTGGCTCTGCCCGACGCCCGCTGCCGCCGTCAGGTATAACAAAAGCAGCGTTCCGCCGCCGACCCCGGCGCCGGTCAGCACCCCTGTAGCAAGCCCGACTGCCGCGCCCATCAAAAAATCCGTCATGACAGCACCGCCCGCACACCGCCGGCGACAAGCAGCGCGCCGAACAGCCGCCGCAGCAGCGGCGCCGGCAGTTTTTTATACACCCTGCCGCACACAATGCCCCCGGCAAAGCCGCCGCAGAGGTACGGCAGCGCCAGGCCGAAGTCCACACGGTTTTGCAGCAGGTACAGCGCCGCCGACAGCAGGGACATGGGGAAAACAATAAACACCGAGGTGGCAAAGGCCTGCTTCGGCTCCAGTTTTATCCACGAAATGAGCAGAGGCACCAGCACAATACCGCCGCCTGCGCCGAAAAAACCGCACACCAGCCCGGCCAGCGC
>CANUCM010000188.1 GCA_947856675.1 uncultured Clostridia bacterium
TTGACCGAAGTTTCGTCGTCACCGGTGATGTTTTTGATAAGCTGCTGGGTGATGGTGGAGCCTCCGCCGAAATTGTCGCGGAACTTGACCACATAGTTGAGCGCGGCACCGATGGAACGCTTCCAGTCCACGCCGTTGTGGGTATAAAAGCGCTCGTCTTCGATGGCGACAAAGGCCTTTTGCATCATTTCCGGAATGCTGTCGATGTCCACCCACACGCGGTTTTCATCGCCGTACAGCTTTTCCAGTTCCTTTTCTTCCCCGGTTTCGGGGTCCACATAATACACAAAGCTCGTCAGGTTCAACCGGACAGAGTCAAGATCCACATCAATTTCCGGGCTGATGTAACGGTTGATATACACAGCAAAGGCTACGCCGCAAATGGCCGCGGTCGTCATGCCGATCAGAATCAGCGTGACCAGCGTAAACCCGGCATACCGAAGACCGGTGCGCAGCTTCCTTTTTGTGCTTTTTTGCAATTTGATCTCTCCTTTCCACGGAGGGCATTTCAGGCAAAGGCAGTGTTTGCCGCCATTCTTTCCTGGCTAAACACACTCATTATACCACACGCAGACAGTTTTTCCAGTAAAAGTTTAATTTTTGTATAGTTTGCCCCATATGTGTCAAAACTAACTGTATTCACAGACAGCCTGACACGGCTTGTGCAAAGGGGCCATGCATATGAAATCCAAATCCAGAGCCATTATCCTGTCCGCCGCCGTGCTGACCTCCCTTGTGTGCGTCGGCGCGGCCCTCGCCTCCCCCGGCCGGCAGCCGGCCGAAGTGTCTGACCCTTCCGCGGCGCAGCACACGGATACCGCCCCGGACGTCTCCGAGCCGACAGTGCCGTCCGGAGCCAAATACACTGTGACCGTATACCAGGGGAAGCTGGCCGTGTACCTGAGCGAGCACATGGATACGCCGCAGTATGTCACCGATGTGGAAGTGGCGACGCTGCCCGCCGCCGACCGGGAAGCGCTGGCTTCCGGCATCCCCATCGACAGCGAGCTGGCGCTGACCTCGCTTTTGGAAGACTACAGCAGCTGATATGCAAAAAAGCCTGCAGACCGCAGGCTTTTTTTGTCGGCCCGTACCGCTTCAGCGCAGTGCGGGGTACATTCCGCGTTCCAGCATCCCGGAAAACGCCGCGCACACCGCCGCCTTGTCCTCGCGGTAGGTGACGCCGTGCCACTGTTCTTCGCTGCGCAGCACCCGAACGCTGCCGCGGCCCTCCCGCACCATATCGTCGACAAAGCCGGGCAGATAATATTCCCGCTTTAAAACATCGCCGTCGCGGCGGCGCAAAAAGGCTTCAAACCCCGCGCCGAGCGGCTCAAACACATTCTCCGGCATGCCCCATGCGTTCATGGAAACCACCGTTTCCGGCTCAAGCTCCACCGGCGTCCCGTCCAGCAGCGCCTCAATCCGCCCGTCTGCGGCTTTGGCAATCGAGGTGTGCTCGGCCACCGAACACAGCATGCCGTTTTCCATGCGGCACACGCCGCGCGACACGCCGCCGTTTTCCGTCAGCGTCCTGTCCAGACGGTAGCCTACCATACACATGCCGAGCGGCTGCGCAGGCCTGTCCTGTACCAGGAAATCATACAGCAGGGCAAAGCAGCTGCGCCCGTAATAATCGTCCGCGTTGATCACGGCAAACGGCCCGGACAGCTGCTGCCGCGCGCACAGCACCGCGTGCCCTGTGCCCCACGGCTTGACGCGGCCCTCGGGCACAAACATGCCGTGGGGCAGGCTGTCAAGCGTCTGGAAGGCATAATCGACCTCCATACTGCTGCGCAGCCGGTGCCCGATAACCTCCTCAAAGGTATCGCACAGCTCGGGTTTTATCACAAAAACCACCCGTTCAAATCCTGCCAGGCGGGCGTCATACAGCGAATAGTCCAAAATAATTTCGCCCTGCGGCCCCACGGGATCAATTTGTTTAAGTCCGCCGTAACGGCTCCCCATCCCGGCAGCCAGGACCAGCAGCGTCGGTTTTTTCATCATTTATCATCCTTTCCGCCCTTTTATTATACACAGCAGCCTCCGGCCGCGCAAGAGGACGGTTTGACAGCCTATGCCCGCGATGCTACAATAGAGAAAACTATCGCCCGGAGGTCTGCGCCATGCCCCGCAAAGCAAAGAAAATCAACCAGTTTTACACCCTCGGTGAGGAAATTGTCAACTCGGTTTCCCACGGGCTTGGAGCCGCCCTGGCCGCCGCTGCCACCGCCTTGATGGTAACCCTTTCCGCCTGGCATCACAATGTATGGGCCATCGTCAGCTGCGCCATATACGGCGCCACCATGTTTATTCTGTACACCTCATCCACACTGTATCACTCGTTTCAGTCGCCGCGGGTCAAGGCGCTGTTTCGTATTTTCGACCACTGCACCATCTATCTTCTGATCGCGGGGACATATACGCCTTACACCCTCGTCACACTTCGGGAATACAGCCCCACGGTCGGCTGGACTCTGTTTATCGTTGTCTGGGCCGCCGCCGTCCTGGGCATTGTTCTGACCGCCATCGACCTGGAACGCTTTAAAATCTTTTCCATGGTGTGCTACATCGCCATGGGCTGGGCCGTTCTGTTTGCCATCCGGCCGCTGATGGCCTGCCTTGACCCCGCCGGATTGTGGCTTCTGCTCGCCGGCGGACTCGCCTATACCGTAGGCATTACCTTTTTTGTGATCCGCATCCGGTACATGCATTCCATCTGGCACTTTTTTGTGCTGGCCGGCAGCATTCTCCACTTTTTATCGGTCTTTTTATACGTCATCTGACAGGAGGGGAAACCGCCCATGCTGTGTTCCCTGCACACGCATTCCCTGCTGTGCGATGGGCAGTCCACACTCGAGCAAATGGCCGAAGCCGCCACGGCACAAGGGCTTTCCGCGCTGGGCTTTTCCGGGCACGCCCCCGCGCCGTACGACCATGCAGCCATGCGCGATCCGGAGGCCTACCTGCGCGAGATCGCACGGCTCAAGCACGCGTTTTCCGGCCGCATCGCACTGTATGCCGGCATGGAAATCGACGCACTGTGCCCGTTTGATCGTTCGCGGCTCGATTACTGCATCGGCTCCGTCCATTATATCCGCGACAACCGGGGCATCATTCACTGCATCGAAAGCACGCCCGAGCGTTTTGAGCGGGCAGTCAGGGCGCTGGGCAGCGCCCGCGCCGTTGTGGAGCGTTACTGCGACACCGTTGAGCAGCATTTGTATGACTTCCGCCCCGACATCGCGGGGCATCTCGACATTATTGCCAAACTCAACACCGCAGGCCGCTTTTTTGACACGGACTCATCCTGGTACCGCCGGGCCGAGCAGCGGCTGGCCCACGCGGCCGCGGCGGGCGGCTGCGCCGTCGAGGTCAATACGGCCGGCCTGCGGCTTCCCTCCCGCCGCGCCGTATACCCCTCCGTGCACATTCTCACGCTTCTCCGGCAAAATAAGGTGCCCGTTGTCATCACTTCCGACGCGCACCGCGCCTGCGACCTGACCGCCGGCTTTGAACAGGCGCGCGCGCTTTTGCGCGATCTTGGTTTTTGCTGCGCGCTGACCATGGACGGCGGAAAACTCAAGCCCTGCGCCCTGTAAAAATGGCGCGGGGTTCTCACCGGCATTGCAAAAGCCGGCACTGCAAAAAGCAGTGCCGGCTTTTTTTGTCAGGATGTCAGCCCCCGCATAAACCCGTCCAGCGCAACGGTGTATACGCTGCCGCCGATCACTTCGTTTTTATACACCAGCAGCTCCAGGCGCACATCCTGGCCGCTTTCATCGCCTGTGACGGCGTACACATACTGGGAAACGGTTTTCCCGGCATACTTTTCAAGGTCAAACCCGCTCTCTTTTTGCAGCGCGTTGTATTGTTCATAGGTTGCGTCAAAGGTTTCGGGTATCACGACCTCCTGCTGGCTCAGCGGCTCGGACTGCACACTGTAGCCGAGGGAATCGATATACTGAAGCCTGTCGTCATTGGTTTCTGCATACCGCTCCGAACGCATCACCTTTGCCAGCACTTCGTCCGCCAGATACTCCTCCTGCTTCGGGCGCGCCAAAAGCAGCGCCGCCGCCACAATGGCCGCAATGGCCAGTATGGCTAAAATACGCTTTTTATTGACCTTTGCCGTAAAAATAACCATCGTATCACCTCGCTTAAAGCTATGCGCGTGTCCCCTGTTTCAGAACCGGACGTTCGGACAGATTTTTGTAAGAAATCCATCGCCCCGCACGTAAGATTTTGGCGGTATGCTGAATACCAGTAAAACCATGACTTCTGCAAGGAGGGGTCTTTGTGAAAATACTGATTCTGACCGGCCGTTTCGGCATGGGACATTATTCTGCCGCCCGCGCGCTCGCCGAGCGCATTCCGGCTGAGCTCCCCGGCGCCGAATGCACTGTTGTCGACCTGTTTTCGGAAGTGTTTGGCGGCACAACCGGCGTGCTGTACAAAGCCTACACCCTGTTTATCAGCCGCGGCGGCAAAATCTACAACCAGATCTACCGCCGCCTGGAAAACGGCAATGAAAAGCTCGGTATTCCCCTGCGGCCGCTGTTCCTGCGCGGCCTGGGCCGTGTGCTGGCCGACTGCTGTTATGATGTCGTCATCTCCGTGCTTCCGCTGACCTCGCAGCTGATGAGCGAACACAAGTCCCGCACCGGTGACCGCACCCCCTTTATCACCTGCATTACCGACGTCTGCCCGCACGGTGACTGGATTGCGCCGCACACCACTGCATATCTCGCAGCGTCTGAGCGCACCCGCAGCCTGCTGGTTTCCCGCGGAGTAAACCCCAAGAGCATTTATGTCACAGGCGTGCCCGTGCGTCCGTGTTTCCGGCCCGCCATGCCCGCCCAGGACAGCGCGCGTGTGCGCGAAGTCCTTATCACCGGCGGCGGGCTGGGCCTGCTTCCCTCTGCCATCGGCTTTTACCGCAGCCTGGCCAGCATCCCCAACCTGCACGCCACCGTGGTGTGCGGGGACAACACCGCCCTGCACGACCGGCTCTCCGGGCGTTTTGACAACATCACCGTGCTGGGCTTTACCAGGGACATGGCGTCTTTGATGCGCAAAAGCGACCTCGTCATCGGCAAACCCGGCGGCGTGACACTGTTTGAATCCATTGCCTGCCGCGTCCCGCTGCTGTCCTTCCGCCCGTTTTTGGCGCAGGAGGTATACAACGCCGGTTTCCTTCGGGCCGAAGGCCTGGGCGAGGTGCTCGACTGTCAGCCCGAGGAATGCCTGCCCATCGTAAAAGAGCTGCTGTTTGATGACGCACGCCTCGCTTCCATGCGCCGCAATATGGACAAGCTGGTCCGTTCGCGCGACAGCCTGGTGCTTCCGCTTCTGCTGAGCCAATACCCGGAAACGGGGTGCTGTGCATCATGACAGCCGCCGTTGTATGCGCTGCTCTTTTTCTTCCGGCCTGCCTGCTGTGCTGCGCGGCCGTGACAGCCGCCGCCCGGCTGCACAACGAACGCGCGCTGATGCGTACGCTGGGCGAAAAGCAAATGGTGCTGACCTTTGACGACGGCCCCTGTCCCGAAAGCACGTCCGCCATACTGGATGCACTGCAGCACTGCGGCGTTCGCGCCGTCTTTTTCATGACGGCGCAGCGGGCCGCCCGGCACCCTGAGCTGGTCCGGCGTATACAGCAGGAAGGGCATGCCATCGGCCTTCACGGGCTTTCACACCGCAGCCCCTGGCTGTGGGGCATGCTCCCCGGCTATGCCCGCCGCGAAATCAAACAGGGCACAGAAATTCTCCGCTCCCTGGGCGCGCAGCCGCTGTATTTCCGACCGGCCTGGGGGCGGCTGACTCCCTTTACGGCACTGTTCGCACGGCGTGAGGGCCTGAAGCTGTACTTCTGGCACGTCATGGCCGAAGACTGGCTGCCCGACGCCACCGCGTTTTCCATCGAGCAGCGCTTGCGGGCCCGCCGGGGCGAGCGGGCGGTTGTGTGCCTGCACGACGCCTTCCACCGCGGAAGCGGCGGCGCCGCCCTGCACACCGCAGCCGCCCTGCGGCATTTCATCCCCGTTTCGCTTGCGCAGGGCTGGCAGTTTATCCTGCCCGAACGTTCTGCATGCCCGTCTGCAAAGGAGGCTGCCTGATGAAAGGCAAAAAAACGGCGCTGTGGACCATCGTACTGCTTCTCTTATCCGCGGCTTTTTTCGCCTGGCTGCTCCGGGGCGCCGACCTCGCCGGCATCCGCTCTGCCGTACGGCAGGCCCGGATGCACTGGCTTGTCGCCGGCGTCACGCTGGTCGCTCTGTTTCTTCTCTGCCAGGCCGCGGCTCTTCGCATGCTTCTGCGCCGCTGCGGCCAGCACATCGGCCTGTTAAGCAGCCTGCGGGCCGCGCTGACCGGCTTTTACTTCAGCGGCATCACCCCCTCCGCCTCCGGCGGCCAGCCGGCACAGGTCTGGCAGCTGTCCCGGCTCGGCATACCGCCCGGCGCTTCCGCCGGCGCACTTTTGCTGATGCAAATCGCCGATCAGGCTGTGATGATCGTTCTCGGCATTGCGGGCTTTCTTTTGTGCGGCGGTCTTATCGCCGGGACGCACGGCGGCATCAGAGCCCTCCTGCTGTATGGCTTCTTTGCCGCCGCCGTGGTCTTTGCCCTGCTGCTGGGAGCCCTGGTGTCGGGCCGGCGCTTTGAGCACGCCATCGCCGCCTGCATCCGCTGCGCTCTTCTGCGGCGCCTTATCCGCAATCCTGACGCGCTGTGCGAGCGCCTGCACCGCCAAATTGAACAGTTTAATGCCTGCGCGGCGCTGTTTGCGCGTTCGGGGCGGCTTTCCGTTCAGCTGCTGCTCATCACCCTGGTGCAGCAGCTGTGCATCCTGTCAGTGCCCTGCGCCGTCTACTGCGCTTTCGGCCTGACCGGGCAGCCGCTGTGGCGTCTTGTCGCCGCTCAGGCCATGCTGTCCATTGCCGTGGATACCCTCCCTCTTCCCGGCGCGGTGGGCGCCTCCGAAAGCGCCTTTGTCGCCGTGCAGGGCCTGTTTTTCGGCCCTCTGGCCCTGCCCGCCATGCTTCTCTCCCGCGGGCTCAGCTTTTATTTGACCATGGCGGTTGCCGGCGTGGTTACCGCCATGCCGCTGCCGCATCATTCTGACGCGCACGCCTGAGCGGTCAGACATAAAAAGCCCCCATCTCCCGGCCGGGAGATGGGGGCTTTGCAAACCGAAGTCTGTTATTCGTCGTCGTCGCCGGAGAACTTGGCTTCGGCAATGATTTTTTCCTGCACGTTGGCCGGCACCTGCTCATACCGCTCAAAGCGCGAAGTAAACCAGCCGCGGCCCTGCGTCATGGAACGCAGCGTGATGGCATAGTCGGCAATCTCGCTCTGCGGGACTTCCGCTTCGACAATCTGCGTGCCGTCGCCCTGCGGCTCCATGCCGAGGATGCGGCCGCGGCGCTTGTTCATATCGCCCATCACGTCGCCCGTGTTGCTGTCGGGCACGCAAA
>CANUCM010000189.1 GCA_947856675.1 uncultured Clostridia bacterium
TTCAACTCCACCTCGATATGCTGCTTGGTATTAAGTTTGGACAAAAGTACTACCGTCTCGACGTTGGCTGTGCGCGGGAACATGTCAAACACGCGCACGCGCTGCAGGCTGTACCCGCCCTCGTCACGCAGGCGCGCGCCGTCGCGCGCGAGGCTTGCGCAGTCACAGGCGATATACACCACCCGCCCGGGGCGCATGCGCACAATGGCCTTGAGCGTCTGCTCGTCCAGCCCCTTGCGCGGCGGATCGACCACCACAACGTCGGGACGCACGCCCTCGTCGGCCAGCTGCTGCGCAGCCTGCCCCGCGTCGGCGCACAAAAACCGGACGTTGTCCATCCCGGCGCGCGCGGCGTTGTCGCGGGCGTCGCACACGGCCTGCGGCACAATTTCCGCGCCGACCACCTGCCCCGCCGCCTGTGCCAGATGCAGCGTAATGGTGCCGATGCCGCAGTACAGGTCAAGCGCCGTCCGGCTCTTGTCAAGCTGCGCCATCTGCACGGTCTCGCGGTACAGCGCCTCGGCCTGCGCATGGTTGACCTGGTAAAACGACAAGGGCGACAGCAAAAACTCCCACTCGCCCAGCCGGTCCGCCAGACGCTTTTCACCCCACAGGCACACCGCATCGCTCCCCATCAGCCGGTTGGTGCGCTGCGCGTTGACCGACACCAAAATGCCGCGGACATCCGGGCAGGCGGCGCGCGTCAGCGCGATGAGCATTTCCGGCTGCGGCAGCTGCGCCGACTGCGCCACAAGACACAGCTGGCTGCCCCCCTGGGTCGTTCGGGCAAATACGCTGCGCAATAAACCGGTTCCAGTTTCCTCATTGTATTCAGAAACGCCCGCTCTGTCCGCCCAGCGGCACACGGCGCGCGCCAGGGCGCAGGCGCGGGGGTCCTGAATCAGGCAGCGTTCCACGGGCACGATGTCGTGGCTCCGGCTGCGGTAAAAGCCGGTCACGGCCTCTCCCTGCGCATTGCGGCCAAAGGGGAAGACCGCCTTGTTGCGGTAGCCCGCGACGGCGTCCGAGGGCACGACGGCCGGCACGCACACGCCTTCAAACCCGCCGATGCGCCGCAGCGCGTCTTCGACGCGCCGGCGCTTGAGCCACAGCTCCTCTTCATACGACAGGTGCTGAAAGTCGCACCCGCCGCAGCGGGGGAACACGGGGCAGGCGGGGGTTTTGCGGTGCAGCGACGGCTCGAGGATCTCCTCGATTTTGCCGTAGGCGCGCGTTTTCAGCACCTTGACGATGCGCACCCGGCAGCGGTCGCCGCGCGCCGCCGCGGGCACGAACACCGCCATGCCGCCGACGCGCATGACGCCCATGCCTTCGGCGGTGTAGCCTTCGATGACGCCTTCGGCCGTCTGGTTTCTGCTCAGCGGTGTCATGACAGCATCCACCGCTCGTCCATGACGCCGCTGAGCTCGGCATAGGGGATGTCAAAGCGCTGCACGCCGCTGACATACGGGCCGATGCTGTACGTCTGCCAGTACAGCGTCAGCCCCGCGTCGGTCAGGGCAAAGCACAGCGGATCAAAGGTCGAGGACAAAAGCTCGCGGTAGTTTTCGTAATACAGGTCGGGCTGCGCCTGCATCTTTTTTTCGGCCAGCGCCTGCACCTTGCCAAGGAGCAGCGACAAAACCTCCTGCTCATCCTCGCCAGAAAACAGGGTAAACACCGACATGCGCCCGCCGTTTTTCACGTCAAAGGTCTCGGCCAGCATGGAATACGACGGGTGCACCCCGCCCGTTGACTCATACAGGTCGCGGATGGCGGAAAACACTTCGCCGTCAAAGCGCGTTACCTCATAGGCGCTTTCAATCGCATAAGGCGTAAATACGCCGCCCGTTTCCCTGGCCCATGCCAGGCCCTCGGATGCCGTTTCGGTCAGCATGGTGTCGCAGTAATACTTCATGTCGTCGAGCCAGACGGAGTAATACTCCGCAATACTCTGCATGGCCTCGTTCCCCTCGGGCGAGGGCACGGCCAGCGCCGCGGAAAACAGCTCCTCCCCCTGCTCGGAAACATAGGTCTTGCGGTGCGTCTGCTCCCCGACCGAAAGCTCGGGCTGCTGGGGCTCGTCAGGCTCGTCGGGCGTGACGGGCTCGTCGGGCGTGACGGGCGTCTGGTTCTGCTCCGTTTCCTGCTCAGGCTCCTGCTCTTTTCGGCAGGCGCACAGAAGCCCGGCAAGCAAAGCCGCGAGCAAAACGGCCGCCGAAACGCGGCGCAGCACGCGCAGGCATGTGCTCTGGTTCACGGGTACGGCTCCTTTCGCAATGGGTTTTTATTTCAGATAGCGGTCAAACCAGCCCAGCATTTCGCTGTGCCGGCGCACGCGGTGGGTGGGCTTGCCCCGCATGATCATGACGTGGCTGTCGCCTTCAAACAGCACAAGGCGCGTGTCAACGCCCAGGCAGTGCAGCGCGGAATACATCTGCAGCGCCTGATCCATCGGGCAGCGGTAATCGCACATATACTGCAAAAACAGCGTGGGCGTGTGCGCGTTTTCGGCGCAGCGCAGCGGCGAGGAACGCCACAGGTTTTCATACCCGTCAAAGGGCGTGCCGTTCTGCGTTGTTTCGACAAACCAGGGGATGTCGCTGCAGCCGTACATCGTGACCCAGTTTGAAATGGAGCACTGCGCGACGGCGGCGCGGAAGCGGTCTGTATGGGTGATGATCCAGTTTGTCATGTACCCGCCGTAAGACGCCCCCGTCACGCCCATGCGCTGCCCGTCGAGCTGCGGGAAGGATGCAAGCGCTGCGTCGACAAAGTCCATGAGATCGTCATAGTCCAGCGTGCCGTAGCGACCGTTGATGTCGGCAAAGGCGCGGCTGCGGCCGCTCGAGCCGTGGGGATTGCAGAAAATGACGGCATAGCCGGCCGAGGCCAGCACCTGCGCGTCGAAGTTGAGCGTGCCGTGGTACTGCCCGCGCGGGCCGCCGTGGATGAGCAGAATGACGGGGACCTTTGCGCTCTGCGCTTCGGGCGGCAGGATGACCCAGCCGTCGAGCGGCGTTCCGTCGCGGCTTTCAAAGGGCAGGTACCTCGGCTGGCAAAGCGCGTAGGTTTCCATAACGGCCGCGCCCAGGTTTGTCAGGCGCACAGCCGCGCCGCCGTACAGCGAAAAGATGTCCATGGGTCCGAACTCCGGCAGCCCGGCAAAGAAAACGCGTCCGCTGTCTCCAACGGCAAAGTGGTGGACATGCACGTCCTCGGGGCTGAGACGTTCAGGCACGCCGCCTGTGCTGAAGCGGACAAGGTGCGCACCCGTGCGGTCGCTCTTCACAAAATAGAGCGACTCACCCTTGCCGCAAAACCATGTCCCGCCGCCGCGGCACGCGTCGCCCGAGTTGTGGAACCCGGCGTCGTCCTCGAGCGCAAGCTCGAGCACGGGCACGCCGCCCGCGGCCGAAACGGAAAAAATATCGTTGTCAAAGCGCTCACCCGTTGTGCAGTAAAACACGCGGCCGCCCGCTTCCGCAACAGCGCCGACGCGCAGCCCGCTGCTCGCCAGAAGGCGCGGTGTCCCGCCGCTCCAGGCGTATATGCCGTCGCGGCCGGTCTGCTTTACGTCATACGCTTCGCCGCTGAAGTACACGGTTTTGCCGTCCTCCGACACGGAAAAGCTTGAAACGGCAAAGGTCGGGCCGGTCACGGGCTCAAGCTGCGCAGTGCGCAGGCTGTAGGCATACAGGCGCAGGCGGGTCTTGTTGACATAGCCCTGACCGTCGGCGCGATAGGGGCGCTCGTCGCACACCTCATAGTCGCGCTGTGCGCGCACACGCTGCAGCGCCTCGGCGCGCTGTTCGGGCGAAAGGCCGCTCAGCTCCGGGCGGTCCAGCCGGTGTATGGCCGCGATGAGCACGCGCTCGTCCGACAGCGTGTTCACGCTCACGGCTTCCACGGGCAGGCGGAAGTGCTCCTGCGCTTCGCCGCCCGACAGCGGCAGCCTGTAAAACACCGTCAGGACTTCGCCGTCCTGCACGGCTTTCTGGTCCTCCTCGCCGCGCAGGCCGGGGAACAGCAGCGCCTCGCCGTCCTCGATAAAGCAGAAGCTGCTCTCGCCGCCCTCAAAGGTCAGCTGGCGGTGCGCGCCGGTGCGCGTGTCCAGCAGGTGGAGAAAGCTGTCGTAGCCGTCCTTTTCCAGATTGGGGCGCTGGGTGACAAAGGCCGCCTGCCCCTCGCGGGGCGACAGCGTCAGCCCGGAAATGCTGACAATATCCCCGATGCAGTCCTTTTCAAAGCGTTTCATTGCTGCTCCTCCTTTCCCAGCCAGCGGTCAAACCATCCCGCGATTTCCTCCAGGCGGCGCACCCGGTGCACCGGCTGGCCGCTGCGCGAAAGCCCGTGGCTTTCGCCCTTAAACAGCACCATGCGCGTGGGCACGCCGTTTTCCATCAGCGCCTGATAGAGAGAATACGCCTCAGGCACCGGGCAGCGGTAGTCCTCAAACGAATGGATGATGAGCGTCGGCGTTTTGGCGTTTTGCAGGTCAAACAGCGGTGAATGCCTGCGCAGCGCCTCCTCGTTTTTCCACGGCAGCCCGCCCTGCTCGTGCAGGTCGTACCAGCCGCCCAGGTCGCTGACGCCGAAAAATCCCGTCCAGTATGTAATGCTGCGGCAGGTGGCCGCCGCGGCAAAGCGGTCGGTGTGGCCGATGACCCAGTTTGTCATAAACCCGCCGTAGCTTCCGCCCGTAATGCCCAGGCGGTTTTTATCGATTTCGGGATAGACGCGCAGCACCTCGTCGGTAAATGCCATGACATCCCGGTAATCCACCGTGCCCCATTTGTCCGCGACGTCTGCAAAGGCGTCGCCGCGCG
>CANUCM010000190.1 GCA_947856675.1 uncultured Clostridia bacterium
CTGCGCACGCTGGGCGGCACGCCGGAGGATACCTTCCGCTATACGCTGCCCGGCGCAGAGGGTGCAAAGTGCGTGCCCATCATCCGCAAAACCGGCGCCTGCCCCCCGAAATACCCGCGCCGGTATGCAAAAATCGTGCAAAATCCGCTGTAAAGCGAAAAAGGCGGTGAGGAAACATGCCCGAGCGCTGCTATATTGTCGGCGCCGGCGATTTTGACGGCCGGTATTTCTGCCCCAAACCGGGCGACCTTGTCATCGCGGCCGACGGCGGGTATAACCACCTTGCGCGTCTGGGCGTGCGCCCCGACATTGTGCTGGGCGACTTTGACTCGCTGGGCTATGTGCCGCGGCACGAGTGCATCGTGCGCCACCCGGTGCGCAAAAACGACACCGACCTGGGCCTTGCCGTGCGCGAGGGCCTTGCGCGCGGGGCGCGGTTTTTCGGGCTGTTCGGCGCGACGGGCGGCACGCGGCTTGACCACACGCTGGCCGCCGTCCAGACGCTGTGCGGCCTGCGCCGCCGCGGCGCGCACGGGTACCTGTGCGGCGGCGGCCAGGTCGTGACGGTGCTGCACCGCGAAGCGCTGGCCTTTGACGCCGGCTGCCGCGGCTATGTTTCGGTGCTGTGCGCCGGCGCGCGCGCCGCGGGCGTTTTCATCCGCGGGCTGAGCTATGAGCTGGAAAACGCCGTGCTCACCCTTGACATGCCGCTGGGCGTCAGCAACGAGTTTACCGGCCGGCCGGCCGAGGTCGGCGTGCGCTCGGGCTGGCTTGCCGTTTTGTATCAGGGCTCGCCGGAGCAGATGCATTTTAAGGAGGAAACGCCATGAGCCGCAAAACACTTCGCCGCGCCGCGTTTTGCGTATGCGCCGCGGTGTTTGCCGTGTGCGTGTTTCTGCTCGGCCGCACCTATTTCGGCATGCGCCGCACAGAGCAGAGCGTCGACAAGCTGCGCGAGGTGCTTGAAAACGCGCAAAACCAGGTGCGGCCGCCGCAGTCCGGGGAGCCTCAGCCGCAGCAGCCTGCGGTGCGCCCCGGGCTTTCCGAGCTGCGGGAGCAAAACGGCGATTTGCAGGCCTGGGTTTGCATCCCGGGCACGTCGGTCGACTACCCCGTCATGCAGACGGGGGCAAACGACCCCGAGCACTATCTGCGCCGCGGCTTTGACGGCACATACGACTTTAACGGCCTGCCCTTTGCCGACGCGCGCTGCTCGTTTTCGCCGCGCAGCGATCTTCTGATTGTTTACGGCCACAGCATCCGCACGGGCATTATGTTTTCCGATTTGCTGTCCTATAAGGAATATGACTTCTGGCAGCAGCACAAAACCGTGACGCTCGACACGCTGCAGGGCAGCGAAAGCTATGAGATCTGCGCTGCCTTTCTGTATGACGCCTCCTCCGGGCAGGACGCTTTCAAGCCGCACGCCGCGGTGGATTTTGACTCCGAGCAGGCCTTTGAGGAGTATGTCGGCCAGGCGCTCGCGCTGTCCTATTACGACACGGGCGCGCGCCCGCAGTGGGGCGACCGGCTTTTGCTGCTCGTCACCTGCGACCGCCGCCTGCTCGACGAGGGGCGCATGGTGCTTTTGTGCTTTGCGCCGTCCTGAAAGCAGACGCCCCCGGTGAAAGCCGCCCCCTTGCGGGGCGGTTTTTTTTGCGCAAAAAAATTACCTCGCCCGCAAAAAAAAATATGAAATGTAACCGCGGTGTAACTGCGGGTCTTTATAATGAAATCAAACCACGGGAAAAGGGGGGATGCGTTTGGGCAGGGTTTCACGTTTTGTGCCCTACAAACAGAGCACGCTTGTCATCAGGGTTTTGTCGTACCACGGCCGGTGCCTGAAAGGCTTTGTGACCACCCCGGCGCAGGAGTGGGAAATCCCCTTTTCCAACCTGATGGAGCTTTTGCTGACAGTCGAGCAGCTTTTGGACGAGCGGCAATCGCCCCAGCAATGCATGCGTCCCCGCATTTTTGACGCCCCGGCCCGGTGGCCGCCGCCGCGCACTTCGCCCTGTACGGGGCACGGTGCAGTGCTCGCCACCTTTACGCTGCGCATCCTGTTTCGTCAAAATGCCAGCTGGCAGGGCAGCATATGCTGGCTCGAGCGCGGAGTCGAGGCACAGTTCCGCAGCGCTCTTGAGCTTATCGGACTTTTGGACAGCGCCCTGTGGGGCCTTACGGAGAAATCGCCATGAACCAAACCCTGAAACGAACACTGCATTATGTATCGTGGGCCCTTGTGCTCGTCGTCGTTATTCTGGCCGTTTTGCTGGCCGGCGTACGCCTTGTCGGGCTGACGCCCTACACCGTGCTCAGCGGCAGCATGGAGCCGGTTTACCCCGTCGGATCGCTCATTTATGTGCGCGCGGCCGAGCCGGAGAGCATCGCCGTCGGCGACGCCATCACCTTCCGCATGTCCGGGCAGACCGTCGCCACCCACCGCGTCATTGAAATCGACAGCGAAAACCGCCGGTTTTACACCCAGGGCGACGCCAACGACGTCCCCGACGGCGCGCCCGTCCCCTTTGAAAACCTCATCGGGCGCCCGATTTTGTGCATTCCGCGCCTCGGTTACCTTTCGTCCTACATTTCGTCTCCGCCCGGCCTGTATGTGGCCGCGGCATTCGCGGTCTTCATCCTGCTGCTGAGCCTTCTGGCCGAGCGCAGGCCGAAGCAGGCAAAGTAATCCCCACTTGAAAACAATTTTTTTTAAAAAAATACAAACCAGGAGGAAAAAACCATGAAAAAAACTCTGACCCTTGCCCTCGCGTT
>CANUCM010000191.1 GCA_947856675.1 uncultured Clostridia bacterium
AGTCGCCCAGAAATACCACAACATCGGGGGTCTGCGCGTTGATTTCTTCCACCAGCTCCCGCAAATCCTGCGTGTCCTTCTCGTTTCCGAGGTGCACATCACTGAATACCGCAATGCGCACTTTTTTGGCAAGGCCCGCATTGTCAATGCGCAGCGTTTCCACACTCAGCCGCACCGGCTCTATGTACCGCGCGTAGCAATATACCCCGCCGGCCAGCACAAGAAGCACCGCGGCACAGAGCAGCAGCCTGCGAAAAATCTTCATTCCGCTTCCTCCTGCGCGCGCACGACGGCCTCCCACAGCTGCAGGATTCTTTCCGCCTGCCCCGACAAATAGAGCATGCCAAACAACGCCTCCAGCCCCGTTGCGCGGGAATATTCCGCAAGTGTGGCCCGTGCCGGCGCCGTTTTGGGCTTTGCATTGCGCCCTCTGCGGTAAACATCGGCTTCTTCCGGCGTCAGCATGGGCAAAATGGCTTCCGCCGCCCGGGCCTGCGCCGGCGCCGAAACCATGCGCACCGTCGCCCGGTGCATATTGTCCACCCGGCTCTCGCCCTGCACGGCTGCGTGCGTGCGGGCCAGCAGTTCAAATACCCCGTCGCCGACATGTGCCAGCGTCAGCGTCGACAGCTGCGCGAGCCGCGATCGATCCAGCTCTTCCGTCAACAACCGCGTGCTGCATTCCTCCTTTTGCGCATAGTAAAATCATTTTAGCACAATTTGCAGAAAATTAACAGCTTTTTCTGTGCAAATGGAATATAATACATTTATGAGATATTTTTCGCTGGCCTACGCATACTACATACAGTCTTGAGAAAGGATGATTTTTCATGGCCGTTGAACACATCAGCCAAAGCAACTTTGACGAAACCGTCGCAAGCGCCGAAGTGGTCCTGGTCGACTTTTTTGCCACCTGGTGCAACCCCTGCAAAATGCTGGCTCCCGTTTTGGACGACATCGCCGCTTCTCTTCCCGAAAACCGCAAAATTGTCAAGATTGACATTGACGAAAACATGGAAGCCGCACGCAAATACGGTGTTATGAGCATCCCCACCCTTATCCTCTTTAAAAACGGACAGGTTGCTCAGCGCCTGGTCGGCGTCCGCCCCGAAGACGAACTGCGCGAGCTTCTTAAATAAGCTGCCTGCTGTTCGCATGCAAAAAGCGCTGCAAAAGAAATCTTTTGCAGCGCTTTGTTTATCTGTCAGGGCCGGACAAACGGAGCCGGGCTGTCATCCCGCCCGAAAATCATGCGGTTGTCAAAGCCCTCCTCCTGCAAAGCGTCCAGCTGCCGCCCCATTTTTTTCGCTTTGGCTATCACGGTCACCTCGCACCCGGTCTCGCGCAGAGATTCGGCACACCGCAGCACCTCGATAAAATCATCCGCGGCGCGATCGTATAAAAGCGCCGTGCGCAGCTTCTGCTTGGGCGGCTGATATCCGGCTTCGGTCAGGATTTGCAGAATGCGCTCAAAACCAATGGAAAAGCCCACAGCCGGCACATCCTCGCCCGACAGCCTGCCCACCATCTTGTCATACCGGCCGCCGCCGGCAATGGACCCCGAAAACTTGTCCGAGGCAATTTCAAACACCATGCCGGTATAATAGCCCATGCCGCGCACGAGGCTCCGGTCGTATTCCACCCGGTACGCGCCCGCCGCCAGCTCACGGCTGCGCTGTACGACGGTCCGGAGGTTTTCGGCCGCTTCCCGGTCGCCGCATTCCGGCACGCCCTCGCCGCACGCCGAGCTGCAGAAGCGTTCCACCGTTTCGGGGCAGAAGCCCTTTTCCAAAAGCTCGCTGCGCACACCCTCAAGCCCCACTTTGTCGAGCTTGTCAAACGTGATGCACACCGACGGCACGCTCTGCTCATCAAATCCGGCGGCGAGGATCATCCCCGTCAGAATGCGCCGGTCGTTGACGCGTACGGTAAACCCTTCAAAACCCAGCCGGCGCAGCGCTTTGGCCGTGACGTAAATCAGCTCGGTTTCCGCGTCGCACGACTCGTCGCCCAAAATGTCAATGTCGCACTGGTAAAACTCACGCATACGGCCCTTCTGCGGGCGCTCGGCACGGTACACCTTGTCAATTTGAATCACTTTAAACGGCTCGCGCAGCTTGGCGCGGTTGTTTGCAAAATAGCGCGAAAGCGGAAGCGTTAAGTCATACCGCAGCCCCATGTCCACAAGATCGTTTTCCTTCAGGTTGTCCCGTGAAAGATCCAGCTTCTGGCCGCGCTTGAGGATTTTGAATATCAGGTTCAGGTTTTCGCCGCCGTCGCTTTTGTCCAGCAGCTCGATGTTTTCAAGCGCCGGCGTCGCGATGCGCGTAAAGCCGCATTCGCGGTACGTGTCCAGAATCACGCCCTGCACATAATCGCGCAGCAGCACTTCCTGATACAAAAAATCACGGGTTCCCCGTACGGGGTTTACATTGACAGCCATCAGGCCTTCCTCCTCACTTCTGAAACGCATTGTCGCCCGGCAGGGTCAGCCGGCGTATCCAGAGCCTGCTTCTGAACCTGCGGACGCACAGCAGTATTTTCACCATATCCTCCGCCACAAACATGGAGAGCACCAGCATCTGAAACGGAACGTGCACCACAAGCCCCAGCACGGCCACCACGGGCACCCCGCACAAAAATACGGTAATCATATCATAATAAAACCCGGTGCGCGTATCGCCGCCCGCCCGGAATGAGCCCACGATGGCAATATAGGGGATTTGCCGGACAGGCATCCAGCAGGCATAAATCAAAAGCAGGTCGGACGCGACTTTGCGCGCGCCTTCGGTCTCGACGGGCAAAAGCCCCAAAATGGGGTTGCGCACCAAAATCAGCGCAAGACCGACAATGGCCGCCACGACAGGCGTTGCCGCCATAAAACGCTTGGCGGTGTGGTATGCCTCGTCCACCTCGCCTTCGCCCACGGACTTGCCCACCATAATGGCGCAGGCATGGCACATGCCCACAAAAAACACAAACACCAGCTGCTCCACGGAATTATACATGGTATAGCCGGCATAATTTTCCGCGCCCTGACGCGCCAGCACCATGATGTAGACGTTGGTACCCACGGCCCACAGCGCCTCGTTGCCGATAACAGGCAGGGCCACGGCAAAATACCGGCGCACAAAATCGCGGCCGAAATCCATCAGCTCGCGCAGCGGCGCGATAATGATGCCCCGCTTGTGCCGTGCCAGCAAAAACAAAAGCACCGAGCCCAGCGCCGTCGACAGCACCGTCGCCAGCGCGGCCCCCTGCACGCCCATGGCCGGCAGGCCAAGCTTTCCGTAAATCAGGAGGTAATTGAGCGCCGTGTTGGCCGCAACCGATACGCCCGAGCACAAAAGCGGCGTCACAACGTCCTCCGTCGAACGCAGCGCGGCGCCGGCCAGCATGTTGAACGAAAGAAATACCGCGCCGAAGCACGCCGTGCGCAGATACTCCACCGCCGCGGAAATCACCTCAGCCTCCGGCGTAAACAGCCGGATCATCGGCCGCGCAAACAGCAGGGCGCCGACGTTGTACACCACGGCGGCCGCCAGTGCGCACAAAACCGCCAGGCCAAACGTGCGATGGATGTTCTTTTTGTCCCGCGCGCCCCAGTACTGCGAAATCAGCGCCGAGCTGCCCGAGCAGAAGCCAAACAAAAACAGGTTGAGAAAGAATGTCCAGCGCCCCGCAACGCCCACTGCAGCCGTCGCCGCGTTCCCCAACCCGACCACCATGGCGGTATCAATCAGGGCCGCGCACGAAGTCAGCATATTCTGCAGCGAAATCGGCAGCGCCAGCCGGAGCATTCTGCGGACAAAGCCGGTCTGCTGTATCTCTTTCAAAAAAGCGCCTCCCTTGCTCATCCAGGCCCGCCGTGCGGGCTTCCCGACTATTATATCGGTTTGCGCCCCATCTGGCAAGCATCTTTCACGCAAAGGCGCGGCACGCAGAATACCCGCTCATTTTATCACAGTAATGCAGTAATGTCAAAATCTCTTTGTTTCTGACACGCCGCAGCCTTCCTGCTGCCCGGGCAGCACCGCGCTGTTTGCCGCCTGCCTTCCGGCGGCTATGGGCGCTTTTCCGGGCCGTACCCCCAACCGGCCTGACGCGCAAAAAAGCCGCCCCGCGGGCGGCTTTTTTGTTTCAGCGCACGATATGGAAGTTGCACACGTTTTGCTCCCGCAAAATACTCAGAAGGTGCGAATATTTCTGCTGCAGCGCGTTGATCTCAAACACCACGGCAGAAATCAGGTCGGAATCGGTCACCTGCTCAAAAACGTCCCGCGCGTGATCCAGCTCCAGCTTGACGGCGTAATACTCCTCCAGCAGCTGCTTATGCTCCTCACTCTGCTCTTTTCCCTTTTTCTTTGTCAGTCCGGCCAACGGCATTGAGGGCACCTCCCGTATACAAATCTGAAGTAAGTTTTCCCCCTTTTTCCAAAGCTTATGCGCGGCGCGCTTTTGCCATGCATTCATTTGACACCGGAGGGAATATTGGGTATTATTAAGTGTAACGCTATTTTTCAGGATATACGATTTGGGAGGATATCATGACCAAAAAGCCCAAACAGGAATACGGAAATGAGAGCATTTCCGCCTTAAAAGGCGCCGACCGCGTACGCAAACGCCCGGGCGTTATTTTTGGCTCGGACGGCATCGAAGGCTGCCAGCACGCTTTTTTTGAAATATTGTCCAACTCCATCGACGAAGCGCGCGAAGGCTACGGAAATGTCATTCACGTCACGCGCTACCTCGACTGGTCCATCGAGGTCGAAGACTTCGGCCGCGGCATGCCGCTCGACTTCAACGAAAAAGAAGGCCGCTTTAACTGGGAACTCATCTACTGCGAGCTGTATGCCGGCGGCAAATACAAAAACGACGAGGGCGAAAGCTATGAGTATTCCCTCGGCCTCAACGGCCTCGGCGCCTGCGCCACCCAATACAGCTCCGAATACATGGACGTTGTTTCACGGCGCGACGGCTTTGAATACACGCTGCACTTCCGCCGCGGGGAAAACGTTACAGACGCGCCTTCCGGCATCATCAAAACGCCCTGCGTCTCCAAAAAAACCGGAACCATGCAGCGCTTCAAGCCCGATCTTGACGTGTTTACCGACATCCGCATTCCGCTCGATTACTACCTTGACACCTTAAAGCGCCAGGCCGTGGTCAACGCCGGGCTGACGTTTCTGCTGAAAAATGAAACGGCTCCCGGGCAGTTTGAAGAATACACCTTTGTTTACCCCAACGGCATTGTCGACTACGTGCAGGAGCTGGCCGGCGGCGCAGGAATTTCCGCGGTGCACTCGTGCCGCGCCGAAAAGCGCGGCCGTGACCGCCAGGACAAGCCGGAATACAAGGTCA
>CANUCM010000192.1 GCA_947856675.1 uncultured Clostridia bacterium
TCATTTCAATGCCCAGCTGCTGGCACACGGCAAAGTGGCGATCGTAACCGGGAGAGGGACACAAAAAGCGCACCATTTCCTCCGAGCCCCAGGGGCGTCTTTCACGGGCTGCGCCAAACACCCACAGCCTCATCATGGTGTCATACATCATCGTCAGGCTGGAGTTTCCGCCTGCTATGACATTTTCAACGGAAATGCCCAGCAAATCGGCAAACAGCTGCCGGCAGGCCTTGAGGCCTTCCAGACCGCCGTAATTGCGCACATCAACGCCTTCGGACTTTATCTGATCATTGCTGTGCAAAGCTGTAAGGATCCCTTCGCTCAGATCCAGCTGTTCCGGACCGGGTTTGCCGCGAGACATGTCAAGCTTAAGCCCCATGCTTTGAAAGCCCTCGTATTCTTTTCGCAGCTGAGTCTGCAAGCTCTGAAGTTCCGCTTTCCCCATTTTCAACAGATCCATGAAACCGCTCTCCTTTTTCTTTATTCCTCCTGCGCTGACAGCGCAGCACCAATGGCCGTTGCAAAATCCGAATGCTCCGGAATCAAAAACCGGACGCCGTGCAGCTCCTCAAGCTGGCGGTAAATCTGCTGCGCCAGCGAAATCCGGGACAGCTGACCCGTCAGCACCACATCCCGTATTTTCTCCGATTTGCCCGCAAACACGGCAAACATCCCTATGGTCTGAAACACCAGGTTGGCTACCCCCAACGCCAAATCTGCGCTGGACGCCACATCGGACAGTTTTCCAAAATTGGAAGCCGTGATGTCGCTCCCCATCCCGGACAGGACTCCCTCTGTAATATCGCCGATGGTCAGGTCCACATTGCGCAGATCGCCGTTTTGCGCCGTGCCGAGGATATGCTCCACACTGCGCATGCCGATCATTTTGTCGCACAGCCCAATCAGGCTCCCGCCGCCGACGCCCGAACCGCCCAGATGCACGCACCGGGCCCCGTCCACCGCAACCAGCGCAGTGCCCGTGCCCATGCTCACAATGATGGCCCGATCTACGCCGGCCAGCGAACGGCCGCCGCGGCCAATCGCCATGAACTCGTCAACCTTTTCCGTCGGGATCCCGAACAGGCTCTTTTTGATAAAGGACGAACCGACCCCGGTAAACATCACTTTGTCAATATCAGAAATGCTCAGGCTGTTTTCCGAAAGAAACCTTCCAAACGCACCGTAAGCCGAGGTAATCGGATCCCCCGCCTTAACTCCTATCGGCGACACCAGCTGCCCGGCCCGCAGGCCGACAATTTTTGTTGTGCTTCCGCCGATATCAATTCCGACTATAAACCCCATATCCTTTAAAACTCCGCCGTCCCCACCGTTCTCGGGAAGGGCAGCACGTCGCGAATGTTGCTCACGCCGGTCAGGTACATTACCATACGCTCAAAGCCCAGCCCGTATCCGGCATGCTTGGTTCCGCCGTATTTCCGAAGCTCGAGATACCACCAGTACAAATCGCGGTTCATCCCGTCTTCCCGGATGCGCTGTTCAATCACGTCCAGCCGCTCTTCACGCTGGCTTCCGCCGATGATCTCACCGATTCCCGGCGCCAGCAGGTCCATCGCCGCGACCGTTTTCCCATCGTCATTCAGACGCATGTAGAAAGACTTGATTTCCTTGGGGTAGTCGGTGACAAAAACCGGCTTTTTAAAGACCGTTTCGGCCAGATACCGCTCATGCTCCGTCTGCAGGTCACAGCCCCAGTACACCGGAAACTCGAAGTTCTGCTTGTTTTTCTCCAGGATTTCGATGGCTTCGGTATAGGTGACGTGCGCAAAGCGTTCTTCCTCCGCAATGGCCGTCATGCGCTCAATCAGCGTTTTATCGACAAACTGATTGAGAAACGCCATTTCATCCGGGCAGTTGTCCAGCACATACCGGATGATATATTTGACCATGTCCTCCGCAAGCTCCATGTTGTCGTTGAGATCCGCAAAGGCAATTTCCGGCTCTATCATCCAAAACTCTGCCGCGTGCTTTGTGGTGTTGGACTTTTCCGCGCGGAAGGTCGGGCCGAACGTGTAGGTCTTGCCAAAAGACAGGGCAAACACTTCCGCTTCGAGCTGGCCCGAAACCGTCAGGTTGGTTTCGCGGCCGAAGAAATCCTGCGTATAGTCCACCGAGCCGTCCTGCGCGCGCGGGGCGTTGCCGACGTCCAGCGTAGTCACCTGGAACATGGCTCCGGCGCCTTCCGCGTCGCTGCCCGTGATAAGCGGCGTATGCGCATACACAAAGCCGCGCTCATTGAAAAACTTGTGGATGGCAAACGCGGCCGCCGAGCGGATGCGGAACGTCGCGTTAAACAGGTTGGTGCGCGGCCGCAAATGCTGAATGGTGCGGAGATATTCCAGCGTGTGCCGCTTTTTCTGCAGCGGATACTCGCCCGGGCAGTCTCCTTCCACATACAGCGTCTTCAGCCTGACTTCCACCGGCTGTTTGGGGTTGGGCGATTTTTCAACCGTGCCCGTCACCCGAAGCGCCGTGCCCACATTGAGCCCCGCCGCCGTCTTGTAAATGTCGCTCTGGGCGTCCGCCACAAGCTGAATATTTTTTACAACCGATCCGTCGTTGAGTTCAACAAAAGCGCAGGCCTTGACATCGCGCGCCGTACGCACCCAGCCGTTGAGCGCAACCTCTTTTCCTTCAAACTGCTCCGGCTGATGCAGGATCTCCCGAACCGTGCTCACCGTCATCCTTACTTCCTCCCTTTTACCTGTTCTCCTGCTGTATCTGCCGAAGCGCACGGGCAATCTGATCCGGGCACGAAGTCGGCTTGTTCCCACAGGTGATACCGCTCATCCGCTCAATGGCGTCTTCTATTTTCATTCCCCGAAGCAGGCTGGAAATACCGTGCAGGTTCCCGTCGCAGCCGCCAACGATGTCAATTCTTTCAATTTTACCATCCGATGTGACAATGTGATATTCACGAGAACACACGCCGTGAGGGTGATACACCATTTCTGCCATGCTTCAAAACTCCGTTCATACATAAAAATTAAAAGGCGTATTGCGCAAAAAGCCCTGCCTTCTTTTGTTACAACTTTACCATATTTCGTCTTCTTTGTCTACCCACATTACTCCAAACGCCGCATCCGAAACCCCTTTGGCCGGCAGCGCCCTGCCCGCTTGCCCGTTTTGCCCTCTTTGCACAATTTTACATTGTATTATAACAATTTTGCGCTCAAAATCATTATTTTTTCGCGTTTCCCCTTTGTTTTTTGTGTTTTTGTAACTTCTTATCCTCGTTTTCCTGCCTTATTTTTTGTTGCAAAAGCACATAAATTATTGAATTCCATGCTATTTTCTGCCAAACGGCCGTTTGTCAAGAGTAAATGCTAAAAAAGCCTAAAAAAATTTTCAGCGGGCCAGAATGAGGGCCAGCTCCTCCCGAAAAAGCTGCTCGGAGCACAGAAAATCGAACATTTTGCGGGGGTAGCTGTTGAGCCATGCCTCGGCGGCCTTCACCTCTTGGGGCGAGAGGGTGCCGAGGTCTGTCCCCTTCGGGACGAGTCGCCGGATCAG
>CANUCM010000193.1 GCA_947856675.1 uncultured Clostridia bacterium
GTTTTGAGAAGGATCATGATCCGTCGCCTTCGGATTGCCCGACAGCATGTCCTGCGTTACCGTCAGGGCGTAATCCGCCGAGGTTTTCTGAAACTTCCCGGCATATGTCACGCCGCCATCCATGCTGACGCGATAGGTATAGGTGCCGTTTTTCAGTGAAAACCAGTAGGTCCCGCCGCTTGTGCCTACCGGCCGCACCTCGGTAAAGGGCATGTAGTTTTTGCTCTTCTGCCCCACAAACAGCTGCGCGCCCTCCGGCACGGTGATGCTGCTGTTGCCGGGGTTTACCGTGACCTCACACCACGGCGCAATCACGGGAATCTCACCGTCTTCTATGTCCTCATCCGGCATATATGCCGACAGCACATACCGGCCCGGGGTGTCAAAGGTCAGCGTAACCTCGCCGTTTTCCCCGCTCAAAACTCCTTCTATATCAAAAAAGGCCGACTGCTCAACAAGCGCAATCTGCGCCCCGGCAATTTCCGTTGTCTGCGCTTCTATATCCTCGGGCTTTGCACTGCCGTACCAGCCTATCATATAGCCGCGCAGCGTAAGGGACAGCTCCTGCCCGGCCTGCACCGTCAGCTCGTCTGCCTTGCCCTGTGCATTTTTAAACCACGCATAATTGTCCATGCCCCACTCGTCCTGGTACAGCATGAACTCCACCCGGTCGTTTTCTTCCAGCACGGCCTGGGCCACCGTGTATCCGTTGTAATAGCCGGGATAGCCGGGCGAGCCCTCGGTATAGTCCTCCCCGTGGGGCTGCTGCCCATTGACTGCAAAGCCGCAGTTTTGTGTTTCTACGGCAAACAGCTTTTTAATGCTGCCGGCCTCCACCGTCAAAAACTCCTGTGCGCTGTCCGGTGTAAAAGCTTCTTCACCAAACATGGCGATATGCGCTGCAACCAGCGCGTCCAGCGCGGTGACCGAGTCCTGTGCCGATGCATCCGGCTCATATCCGTAGCTTTCCGCCAGCCCCTGCCGGGCGCTGACGCTCTGCTTCGGCAGCAAAAACGCGTTGGCTCCGAATACCGAAACCTCCACCGCAAACGACTGCGTCTCCTGCCCGTCCAGCCCCTGCACAGGCATCAGCCCCGCCAGCATGACCAGCACAAGCAGTGCGCTGAGCATGCTCCTTGCCGTGTTTCTCATGGCTCTCTTCCTCCTGAATATAAAAAAATTGCGATGCACTCCGGGCGCATCGCAACATACAAGCAGGCCCCGCACAGAAACACCTGCGCCGGTCCTGCGGCATGCCAGTCCGACCTCAGAGGACTACAAACCAAACCGCAGCAAGACAGGTCTACCGACTTGGCCTTTTTAACCTACTCGAATCGCCTTCCCAGGGGGCTTTTCCCCCCAGTGACCCGCGCTGTGCGCATGATTCTTTCGTGGGCTTCACGGTTGCCGAGACACAGTGCCGGATTTTCACCGGGCTTCCTTTGTGTCCTGCCGCCTTATTCAGTTTTGTCATGAAACTGTATCCAGTATACCCCTTTTGATTTTCAGCGTCAACCCAAAGTTTTCTCTCTTTTTCCCTTGACAAACCCATAGGAATACGCTATACTGTTCCCATGGTTAGCATATGCTAACTTGCGCATTCACAGGTTTGCTTATGCAGACTCATTGTTTCCCTCTCCTTTTGCTTGCCGTATTGTCTGCCCGGCGGGGTGCATGTGCCGCCCCCGCCGGCGCAGCCGAACGGTCCCCATTGAAGATTCCGCCCGACTTTCGGGCAGCGGCCCCCTTCTTCCGCTGCAAACAGGGCGTGTGTGCAGGATGCAGCGCGGCAAAACCGCACGGCGCTGCCGATAAACTTTTTCAGGCCAGGCGGCGCGGGAAGTTCCCGCGCCGTTTGGCTTTTTGTCCGGTCTGTGTTATACTGTACCCAGTACGGCAGAGAGGGGATTTTCCATGAAACGCTTTTTAATGCTTTTGTGCACGCTGATTTTGTGCATTTGTGTACCGGCCGGCGCCGCAATGTATGTCACCGCCGAAGTGCCCGAGCTTTCGCTCACCATGGACTTTCCGCTCAGCTTTCTCGTGCTGACGCGCAGCGCCGAGCCCGACGACCCCGGCCTGTATTTTTATGACGACGACCTTGACACCATGCTCGACGCCTTTGTCAGCCAGGACATTTACCTGGATGCCATCGACATCGATTCCATGCTTGAGCTTGTCATTCTGATGACGCCCGACGAGGAAACCTTTGACCTCGGCCTGCATGACGACGCCTTTGTCGACTCTTTCGCCCAAAGCCTCATCGACGCGCCCGTCTGGAGCGGCGACGCCGAGGTGCGCTGTTTCCGTGAAGAGGACTTTTATCAGGCGGGGGCGCGGTTTGTCGCCTTCAGCCGCACGGAAAGCCAGCCCGACGTCACCCTCAGCTGCTTTCAGCTGTCCACCGTCATGAACGGGCAGGCCATCCACCTGATTCTGACCGACTTCAGCGGCATGCTCAGCCTGGAATCGGGCACCCTGGCCCAGGCCATGTACGAGCTGGCCGGCACGTTGACTTTTACCCAGACACTGACTCCCGATTCGCCTGTGTCCGGATTTGAGGATGTTCCTCTCGAAACCCCGGGCGCAAGCTTTTCGTCTTTTGCCGAACAGGCAGCTTCGGTGTTGGCCATGCTCGTTCCGATTGCTATATGCGCTGTATTCATTTTTATAGGACGGCGCACAGCCATAAAGCAGCATTCAGCCGGAAAGCCGCTCTCTCCCGCCGCACGGACAGTTCCAGTGCACAAACCGGTACCCCCGTCCGCTGCCAAGCCTTCCAGCCCCTCTGCCGCAGACCCCGGCCGGGTCCGGCAAGCCAAGGCGCCTGCTCGCGCGCGGCACAACTGTTCTGCCGATAATCGCTCTGCACCGCCCGACGGAAGCACCGAAACGGTATACTGCCTCGACTGCGGCCACAAAGTGTCCATCCGCCAGCAGCGCTGCCCCCATTGCGGCGCCCGCGT